>CAZKWA010000036.1:0-23706 GCA_964556345.1 uncultured Alcanivorax sp. | reverse complement strand
TGAGCTGCTCGTGGCTTGGAGCTTGAGGCTGTTCAGGCCCCGAACAGGCCCTTGAAGAAGAAGAAGAACAGAATCGAAAGCAGCGCGCCCGCCGGCAGTGTCACCACCCAGGACGTAAAGATGGTGCCCACGGTGCGCAGGTTCAGCGACCCGATACCGCGCGCCATGCCCACCCCGAGCACCGCGCCCACCAGCGTGTGAGTCGTGGAGATCGGCAGGCCGGTGCCGGAAGCCAGCACCACGGTGGTGGCGGCGCCGAGCTCGGCGGCGAAGCCACGGCTGGGGGTCAGCGCGGTGATCTTGGTGCCCACGGTGGCCATCACCCGGGCGCCGAGGATCGCCAGGCCGAACACAATGCCCATGGCGCCCACCAGCAGGATCCAGCTGGGCATGGCGGCTTCTTCGCCGACCTGGCCGCCGCTGCTGATCACGCTATTGATGGCGGCCAGCGGGCCCACCGCGTTGGCCACGTCGTTGGAGCCGTGGGCAAAGGCCATGGCGCAGGCGGTGAAGATCATCAGTACCGCGAAGATGCGCTCCACGGAATGGAAGCGGAAGTCCTTGTCGGCCTCCAGGTCCGGCTGGATGCGGCCGAGGATACTGGCGCCGATCACCGCCACCAGCAGGCCGCCGACCATCGCCCAGCCCAGGCTGGCGGCGAAGCTGATGTCCAGGCCGATATGTTTGAGGCCTTTGACCAGGGTCACGGCGGTCATCACATAGCCGACCATGAACATGTAGAAGGGCACTACTTTCTTGGCGCGCTGGAAGGGGTCGTCGTGGTTGAGCACCAGACGCTGCACGCTTTTGATCAGGAAGAAGGAGATGAAGCCGGCAAGCAGCGGCGAGGTCACCCAGCTGGCGACGATGGTGCCGACCTTGTCCCAGTGCACTGAATCCATGCCCACGCCGACGGCGGCGAAGCCGACGATGGCGCCCACGATGGAGTGGGTGGTGGACACCGGCCAGCCGAACCAGGACGCCACCACCAGCCAGATGCCCGCCGCCAACAGCGCCGAGAGCATCCCGTAGACCAGATAGTGAGGCGTCTCGCTGAAGACGCTGGCGTCGACGATCCCCTTGCGGACCGTGGCGGTCACCTCGCCGCCGGCCAGATAGGCACCGGCGAATTCGAAGACAATGGCGATCATCACCGCCTGGCCGACGGTCAGGGCGCCCGCCCCCACCGAGGTGCCCATGGCGTTGGCCACGTCATTGGCGCCCACGCCCCAGGCCATCAGGAAACCGACCGCGCCGGCGATAATCAGCATCAGCATGCTGTGTTCGAGCATCCACTCCATAGCGAACCTCTGATCAGGGTGCTTGGGTCAGCGGGCCAGTAGCAGTTGCAGGCGGCCGCCGACTTTCTGGGCGCGGTCGGCCAGATCGCCGATCCACTCGATGATTTTGTACAGGAAGATCACGTCCACCGGCGGCAACTCGGATTCCAGCTTGAACAGCTGCGAGCGAATCTGGATCTGCTGCTCGTCGTTGGCGCGCTCCAGCCGGTCCAGGTCCTCGATCAACTCCTCGACCAGCTGGATCTCGCGGCCGCTGAAGCCGGTTTCCACCAGTTCGTCCAGTTCGTTGATCGCTTTCTGAGCCTGGGCCGAGGTCTCGATGGCGCCCTGCAGATAGGCGTTCATGGCCTCGGCGATGGGGGCGGGGATGGTCATTTGCCGGCCCAGCATCAGCCCGGCGATGTCCTTGGCCTTGTTGGCCACCTTGTCCTGGACACTGATCAACTCCAGCAGGTCGGTGCGGGACACCGGCAGAAACAGGCTTTTCGGCAGGTTGAGGCGGAACTCCTTTTTCAGGGCGTCCGCCTGGTTTTCCAGGTCGGCGATGCGCTGACGGGCGGCCTTGGCCTTGGCCCAGTCGTTGCTGCTGACCCCGGCGAAGAACTCGCCCAGACCCAGTGCGCATTCATGCACGGTGTCGTAGTGCTGCTGCAGCGGTTTGATCGGTGAGCGGCCGAACAGGCCGGCGATCGAGCTTCCGAAGGACATGGGAGTACCCTGTAACGGAACGGTCATAATGATGGGGCGCGAGTATAGAGGTAAGCCTCCGCCAATTCCAACGCCCCGCCTTGTGCCCGCGCGGGCGGGCCTGGTTCAGGTTCCTCCGGAACGGGGATGGCGGCAAGTGCCGGCTCGGTCTACAGTAATCGGCAAACGGATCCAGACAATCAAAAAAGACGGGGGAAACCACCGTGAATGCCAGTGCCGTTCCCGCGCATTTGCGCGGCCAGGAAGTGGACGTTCGCTGGGTGATGCGCGAATTGCTCGACGAGCAGCGCGTGACCCAGGAAGAGTTCAATGTGATTTCCACCACGCCCCGGGAAAACAAGGAACTCAACTGGCACCCGTTGCAGGTGGTGGCCAAATACCGTCTGGTGGACCGCGACCATGGTCAGCGCATCATGGACGTGGAGTTTCTCAGTGACTGGCTGGCGGCCAAGAGCGGCCTGCCGCTGTACCACATCGATCCGTTGAAAGTGGATGTGGATCAGATCACCCGGGTGATGAGCTACGCCTTCGCCGAGCGTCACGGCATCGTCGCCGTGGAAAGCCACCGCGACCGGGTGGTGGTGGCCTGCGATCAGCCCTTCAAGCCGGACTGGCAGGAGCACCTGAAGCAGGTGCTCGGCGACCGTTCCCTGGAAGTGGTGTTCGCTAACCCGGAGCAACTGCGCCGCTACCGCATCGAGTTCTACAACCTGAGCCGGTCGATCGCCGGCGCCGCCCGTGCCGGCGGCCAGGAGCTGTCCGGCATCACCAACTTCGAGCAGCTGCTGGAAGTTGGCAAGGGGCATCCGGACGCGGACGACCAGCACATCGTCAATATCGTCGACTGGATTCTTCAGTACGCCTTTTCCCAGCGCGCCAGCGATATCCACCTGGAGCCGCGCCGGGACCTGGGCAAGATGCGCTTTCGCATCGACGGCGTATTGCACGACGTCTACGAGCTGCCGGCCACCATCATGGCGGCGGTCACCAGCCGGCTGAAAATTCTCTCGCGGCTGAACGTGGCGGAGAAGCGCAAACCCCAGGACGGCCGCCTGAAAACCAAATCCCCGGACGGCGACGAAGTGGAGTTGCGTATCTCCACGCTGCCCACCGCCTTCGGCGAGAAAATGGTGATGCGGGTGTTCGACCCGGACGTGCTGGTGCGCAGCTTTTCGCAACTGGGTTTCAGCAAGGAGGACTACCAGCACTGGCAGGCGATGACCGCCCACACCCACGGTATCGTCTTCGTCACCGGCCCCACCGGTTCCGGCAAGACCACCACCCTGTATTCCACCCTCAAACAGCTGGCCACCAGCGAAGTGAACGTCTGCACCATCGAGGATCCGATCGAGATGGTGGAGCCCAGCTTCAACCAGATGCAGGTGCAGGCCAACATCGACGTGAGCTTCTCCCAGGGCGTCAAGGCGATGCTGCGCCAGGACCCGGACATCATCATGATTGGTGAGATCCGTGATCTGGCCACCGCGGACATGGCGATCCAGGCGGCGCTTACCGGCCACCTGGTGCTGTCCACCCTGCACACCAACGATGCGCCCTCGTCGATCACCCGGCTGGCGGACCTGGGGGTGCCGTCCTATTTGATTTCCGCGACTGTGATCGGCGTCATGGCCCAGCGGCTGGTGCGTACCCTGTGCCCGCACTGCAAAACCGAGACCCGGCCCGACGAGGGGGCGTGGCGGGAACTGGTGCGCCCCTTCAAGATGAGCGTGCCGGACACCGTCTGCCAGCCGGTGGGCTGCCTGGAATGCCGGGGCACCGGCTATCTGGGGCGCATGGGCGTGTACGAGACCATGCCCCTGAACGGCACCCTGAAGGGAATGGTGGGTCGCAATGCCGACCTGGAGGCCATCACCCGGCAGGCCGTCAAGGGCGGCATGAAGCCACTGCGCATCAGTGGCGCCCAGAAAGTGGCCAAAGGGCTGACCACCATCGAGGAGGTGCTGCGTGTCACCCCGTCCCAGGACGTACTGCTCTAAGGTGGTTAGTGTTGGCGTTTTACGCCCCGCCCGTGGACAATACCGGCCATGACTGAACCGGACTATTCCGGCCTGCCCGATGAGCTCTCCGTGCTGGTGACCCGGCATTGGCAGCGGTTCCAGGAAGTGGGCCATGTTCTCCCCGACGCCCTTTTCAAAGACCTGCCCCGTGTTTGGGCGGGCTCCGACTATGTGGCGGAGCAATTTATTCGCGACGCGGGGCTGGGCGACTGGCTCACCGGCGGCTATCTCAAGCAACGCCTGGAGCCCCGGCAGCTGGCCGAGGAGATCGGCCAGGCGGTGATGGCCTGCGACGACGAGGACGCCCTCAAGTCGACGCTGCGCCGGCTGCGCCACCGCCATATGGTGCGCCTGATCTGGCGCGACCTCACCG
This sequence comes from uncultured Alcanivorax sp., assembly GCA_964556345.1. Lineage (GTDB taxonomy): Bacteria > Pseudomonadota > Gammaproteobacteria > Pseudomonadales > Alcanivoracaceae > Alloalcanivorax. Next base: position 19,306 of record CAZKWA010000036.1, on the reverse strand, counting down.
GCCTGGCGGACTACCACGCCACGGTGGCGGACCTGTCGATGCTCGCCGATACCCTCATCGCCACCGCCCTGGAGCGCCTCTATCAATGGGCCTGCGAGCGCAACGGCACGCCCCGCGACGAGCAAGGCCGCCCGGTCAAGCTGGTGGTGCTGGCGATGGGCAAGCTGGGCGCCCGCGAGCTGAATCTGTCCTCGGACATCGACCTGATCTTCGCCTACGAAGACGAAGGGGAGATCGAAGGCGAGCGCCGCAACCTCACCCATCATCAGTTCTTCCTGCGTCTCGGCCAGCAACTGATCAAGGCGCTCGACCAGACCACCGGCGACGGTTTCGTGTTCCGCGTGGACATGCGCCTGCGCCCCTGGGGCAAGAGTGGCGCCCTGGCGGTCGGCTTTGATGCCATGGAAAGCTACTACGAAAACCAGGGCCGCGAATGGGAGCGCTACGCGCTGATCAAGATGCGCCCGGTGGCCGGTGATCTGGACGCCGGCGCGCGCCTGATCGAGCGGCTCAACCCCTTCGTCTACCGCCGCTATATCGACTACGGCGCCTTCGAATCCCTGCGCGAAATGAAAGGCCTGATCGAGCGCGAGGTGAACCGCAAGGGCATGCAGGCGGACGTGAAGCTGGGCGCCGGTGGCATCCGCGAGGTGGAGTTCATCGTCCAGGCGTTCCAGTTGATCCGTGGCGGCCAGTTGCCGAGCCTGCGCGAGCCCAATCTGATCAAGGTGCTGCCGATGCTGGTGGAGGAGGGCATGCTGCCCGAGGACGTGGTCGCCGAGCTGGCCGACGCCTATGTCTTCCTGCGCGACGTGGAGCACCGTCTGCAGGCGGTCAACGACCGCCAGACCCAGCGTCTGCCCGACGACGAACTGGGCTGGCAACGGCTCACCTTCGCCATGGACTTTTCCGCCCGCGCGCCGTTCGAGCGGGCGCTGCGCCGTCACCGGGAACAGGTGCGCTACCACTTCAGCCAGGTGATCGCCGATCCCCAGCAGGAAGCGGAAGTGTCCGAAGGCGACCGGGAACTGCTCGATCTGTGGCGCGGCGAAGTGGACCGCGACGCCGCGGTGGCGCATCTGGAAGCCATCGGCGTCCAGCAGGCCGCCGAGGTGCTGGACCAGCTGGAAAAACTGCGTCACTCGCGCGGCGTGGAGAACATGCAGCGCATCGGCCGCGACCGGCTCGACAAGCTGATGCCGTTGCTGCTGGAAGCGCTTGGGTACCAGGGCCATGGCGCGGTGACCGCCGCGCGGCTGATCGACTTCGTGGAATCGGTGCTGCGTCGCAGCGCCTACATCGCGCTGCTGGTGGAAAACCCCGGTGCGTTGACGCAGCTGGTCAAACTCTCCGGCGCCAGCCCCTGGATCGCCGAGCGTCTTGCCCGCCACCCGGTGCTGCTCGACGAACTGCTCGATGTCAGCACCCTGTATTCGCCGCCGGCCCGCTCGCAGCTGGACGACGAGCTGCGTCAGCAGTTGCTGCGCGTGGCCGAGGACGATCTGGAACAGCAAATGGAGGTGCTGCGTAACTTCAAGCAGGCCCATCTGTTACGCGTGGCCGCCTCCGAGGTCACCGAGGTGCTGCCGCTGATGAAAGTCAGCGATTATCTGACCTGGCTGGCGGAAAGCATCCTCAACCAGGTGGTGATGCTGGCCTGGGAGCCGATGGTCGAGCGCCACGGCCGGCCGGCGCGTAACGACGGCCAGCCCTGCAGCCCCGACTTCGTGGTGGTGGGCTACGGCAAGCTCGGCGGCATCGAATTGGGCCACAACTCCGACCTGGATCTGGTGTTCCTGCACGACGCGGTCAGCGGCGGCAGCACCGACGGCGACAAACCGGTTTCCAACGAGCAGTTCTATGCCCGCCTGGGGCAGCGCATCGTGCATATCCTGTCCACCCGCACCATGAGCGGCCAGCTCTACGAGGTGGACACCCGCCTGCGGCCCAGCGGCAGCGCCGGCCTGCTGGTGTCGTCCATGGAGGCGTTCCGCAAATACCAGCTTCAGGACGCCTGGACCTGGGAACATCAGGCGCTGGTGCGTGCCCGGGTGGTGGCCGGCTGCAGCCGCGCCCGGCAGCGTTTCGAAGCGATCCGCGACGAGGTGCTGTGCCGCGACCGGGACCAGGACGCGTTGCGCGTCGACGTGCTCGCCATGCGCGACAAGATGGTCGACCACCTGTCCTCCAATCAGCCCGGCTGCTTCCACCTCAAGCAGGACCCGGGTGGTATCGTCGATATCGAATTTATGGTCCAATACGGGGTTCTACGATGGGCCTCCCGCCACGGTGAACTGACCCGTTTCACCGACAATGTGCGGCTGCTTGAAACCCTCGCCGCTTTGGAATTGATGCCGGCCCAGGATGCCGGCCTGCTTCGGGAAGCCTACCTGGCCTACCGGTCCGCGGCCCATCGCGCGTCACTGCGCAAGGAAAAGTCCATCGTCGGCGACGGCGAATTCCGCGAATTGCGGGACGGCGTGCGGGCGATCTGGCAACACTGGTTCGATCTTGCGAAATAACAGCTCTACCTGTGGATTGGGAGTGTGACCGCCATGTCGATGGCTCAACGAGACGGTTTTATCTGGCTGGACAATGAAATGGTGCCCTGGCGCGAAGCCAAGACCCATGTGCTGACCCATACCCTGCATTACGGCATGGGGGTGTTCGAAGGTGTGCGCGCTTACGAGACCGCCCGGGGCCCGGCCATCTTCCGGCTCAAGGAACACACCGACCGGTTGTTCAACAGCGCCCATATTCTCAACATGAAAATGCCGTACACCAAGGAACAGATCAATCAGGCGCAGATCGACGCGGTGCGCGAGAACAAGCTGCCCCACGCCTACCTGCGGCCGATGGTGTTCTACGGCAGCGAAGGCATGGGCCTGCGCGCGCACAACCTGAAAGTGCACGTCATGGTCGCCGCCTGGGAGTGGCCCGCCTACATGAGCCCGGAAGCCCTGGAGCTGGGCATCAAGGTGCGCACCTCCAGCTACACCCGGCACCACGTCAATATCACCATGTGCAAGGCCAAGGCCAACGGCAATTACATGAACTCCATGCTGGCCCTGAACGAAGCCCTGTCCGGCGGCGCCGACGAAGCGCTGCTGCTGGATAACGAAGGCTATGTGGCGGAAGGTTCCGGCGAGAACGTCTTCCTGGTCCGCGACAAGGTGCTCTACACCCCGGAGCTGACGTCCTGTCTGGACGGCATCACCCGCAAGACCATCATCCAGCTGGCCGAGGAGCACGGGTACACGGTGCGCGAGAAGCGCCTCACCCGCGATGAATTCTACATCGCCGATGAAGCCTTCTTCACCGGTACCGCGGCGGAAGTAACGCCGATCCGCGAACTGGACGGCCGCATCATCGGTGAGGGCAAGCGCGGGCCGATCACCGAAGAATTGCAGACCGTTTACTTCGATCTGGTGCGCGACAAGCACGACCGCCACCAGGAATGGCTGACCCACGTTTCCTGAGTGTCTGAACCGCGGCGCCCACGCATCCTGGTCGTCGGCCCGTCCTGGGTCGGCGACATGGTCATGGCCCAGACGTTGTTCGCCGAACTGCAGCGGCAGCGGGCCTGTGACATCGATGTGCTGGCGCCGGCCTGGTGCCGGCCATTGCTGTCGCGCATGCCGGAAGTGCGCCAGGCGCTGGACCTGCCGTTCGGCCATGGCGAGCTGAAGCTGCGTCAACGGCGGGCGGAAGGGCGCGCCCTGCGCGGCGGCTACGACCAGGCTTTTGTCCTCCCCAATTCCCTGAAATCCGCGCTGATCCCGTTCTGGGCCGGCATACCGGTACGCACCGGTTGGCGTGGCGAAATGCGCTACGGCCTGCTTAACGATGTGCGCAAGCTGGACAAAGAGCGTTACCCCCTGATGGTGCAGCGATTCGTCGCCCTGGCGCTGCCGGCGGACGCGCCGCCGCCGGCGTTGGAATCGATTCAGCCGCCCCGGCTGCGCGTCGACAGCGACGCCGTGGCCGCCGCCCGCGCCGACCAGCGGCTCGCCGACGACCGCCCGGTGCTGGGGCTGTGCCCCGGCGCCGAGTTCGGCCCGTCCAAACGCTGGCCGGAATACCACTACGCCGCCGTGGCCCGACACTGGATCGAGCGGGGCGGCCGGGTCTGGTTGTTCGGCTCCGCCAAGGACCGGCCGGTGGCCGAGCAGATTATCGAAGCGCTGCCCGAGGCCCAGCGTGGCGAGGCGGCGATCCTGGCCGGCGCCACCAGCCTGGAGCAGGCGGTCGATCTGCTGTCGGTCACCGACGCCGTGGTCAGCAACGATTCCGGCCTGATGCACATCGCCGCCGCCCTGGGCCGGCCGCTGGTGGCGGTGTACGGCTCCACCTCCCCCGGGTTCACCCCGCCGCTGGGCGAGGCGGTGGCCATCGAGCGGCTGGGCCTGGAATGCAGCCCCTGTTTCCAGCGTGAATGCCCGCTGGGTCATCTCAATTGTCTTCGCCAGTTGGAGCCGGACCGGGTGATTCAGGCCCTGTCCCGGCTACCGGGCGTCGCGCGATGAACCACGACGGACGGGCGCTATGCGTGTTCTGCTGATTAAAACCTCCTCCATGGGCGATGTGATCCATACCCTGCCGGCGATCACCGACGCGGCCCGGGCGATCCCCGGGCTGCGTCTGGACTGGGTGGTGGAGGAGGGCTTCGCGGATCTGGCCGGCCGCCACCCGGCGGTGGACCGGGTGCTGCCCTGTGCCCTGCGCCGCTGGCGCCGGCACCCCTGGCGGGCCCGTCGCAGCGGCGAGTGGGCCGCGTTCAAAACCGCCCTGCGGGAGTGCGAGTACGACGCCGTGATCGACGCCCAGGGCCTGATCAAAAGCGCCTTTATTACCCGTCTCGCCCGTGGTCCCAGGTTCGGCCTGGATAAAGCCTCCGCCCGCGAGCCCTGGTCGGCGCTGGCGCTGGACCGGCCACTGTCGGTGCCGCCCGGCAGCCACGCGGTGACCCGGGTCCGGCGGCTGTTCGCCGCCGCCCTCGGTTACACCGCCGCCGAGGACGCCCCGGATTACGGATTGCACCGGACCCGCGCCCCCCGCCCGCTGGGCGAAGGCGGCGGCGAGCTGGTGTTCTGCCACGGCACCACCTGGCCGACCAAACACTATCCGGAAGCCTATTGGCGCGCCCTGGCGGAGCGGGCCGCCACCGCCGGGCAGCGGGTATGGCTGCCGTGGGGTGACGACACCGAGCGCGCCCGCGCCGAGCGCATTGCCCAGGGGCTGGCGGGCGTGGCGGTGTTGCCGCGCTTGTCCCTGTCGGCGCTCACCGACCGCATGCTGGCCTGGGACGGCTTCGTGGCCGTGGACACCGGGCTGGCCCATCTGGCCGCCGCCGCCGGCCTGCCCGGCGTGGCCTTGTACGGCCCCACCGACCCGCGCCTGACCGGCGTCTGGGGGCCGCGCGCCCGTTCGCTGGCGGCGGATTTTCCCTGCGCGCCCTGCGTCCAGGAAAAATGCACCTACCAGGGCAACCTGGGCCAGGGCGTGAACCCGCCCTGTTTCAGCAGCCTGAAACCCCACCGGGTGTGGCAGGCGCTCCTGGACGTGGCGGCGGAGATACCGGTTCACGCGGGGGAAGGGCCATGAAGCTGGCGTTCCTGTTGTTCGAATATTTCCCCTACGGCGGCTTACAGCGGGACATGGTGGCGATCGCCGCCAAGGCCTTGCAGCGCGGCCATGAAGTCACCGTCTTCACCCGCGCCTGGCACGGCGACCCGATCACCGTCGACGGCCTGGAAGTGCGCACACTGCCCTCCGCCGCGAGCAGCAACCACGGCAAGGACGCCGACTTCGCGCGCCGGGTGGCGGGCCAGTTAAGCGGCTTCGATCGGGTGGTGGGGTTCAACAAGATGCCCGGGCTGGACTGGTACTACGCCGCCGATGGCTGTCTGGCGGCCCGCTACCGGGGGCTGAAAACCCTGCTGCCCCGTTACCGTGGCAAGCTGGCCATGGAGGCGGCGGTGTTCGGCGCCGACGCCTCCACCGGCGTGCTGTCCATATCGCCCCCACAGAAAGCGCTCTATCAGCACTACTACGGCACGCCGGAAGCGCGCTTCGTTTCCCTGCCGCCGGGCATCCGGCGGGATCGCATGCAGCCCGCTGACCATTTGCACCGTCGCACCACCTTGCGCGCCGAGCTGGGTATCAGCGAAGTGACGCCGATGCTGCTGTTCGTCGGCTCCGGGTTTCGCACCAAGGGCCTGGACCGGGCCCTGCACGCCCTGGCGGGCCTGCCCGGCGACGCCCGCCTGTTCGTGGTCGGCGAGGACAAGATGGCGCCCTACCAGCGACTCGCCCGGCGCCTGGGCCTGGAAGGCCGGGTGCATTTCATCGGCGGCCGTGACGACGTGCCGGCCTGGCTGTGGGCGGCGGACCTGCTGGTGCACCCGGCCTACGCCGAGAACACCGGCACCGTGCTGCTGGAAGCGGCCATTGCCGGGCTGCCGGTGCTGACCACCAGCGCCTGTGGTTACGCCGACTATATCCGCGACGCGGACCTGGGCCGGGTGCTCGACGAGCCCACCCCGAAGACCCTCGCCTCGGCCGCCCGGGAATTGTTGGCGATAGACCGGCCCGCCTGGTGGGAAAAAGCGGCCCGTTTCGCTGAGCAGGCGGACATCTACAGCCTGGTGGACCACGCGGTGGACGCCGTGGAAGGGGCGCCGCCGGAGGTACCGCGATGACGGCCCCGGTGGTGTATTTGCGCGACGATCTGGCCCGCGCCTGGCAAGGACGGGACCCCTTTCAGCAGGCCGCCGGGCAGCCCGGCGAAGTGTTCCGCGCCCGCGAAGGGCGGCGCACGCTGCGTTTCGTCGCCGATCGCCAGTCCTACTTTCTCAAATACCACGGCGGCATCGGCTGGCGCGAAATCATCAAAAACCTGACCCAGGCCAAGGCGCCGGTGCTCGGGGCCATGTCCGAAGTGCGCGCCATCCGCGCCGTCGCCGCCGCCGGGATCGACACCCTGACCATCGCCGGCTACGGCTGCCGCGGCGCCAACCCGGCGCGGCAGGAATCCTTTCTGGTCACCGACGAACTGTGCGACACGGTCAGTCTGGAAGAACTGGGCGAGGCCTGGCGTCTGGACCCGGGGCCGGCGCCGTTCAAATGGGCGCTGATCCGCCGCGTGGGGGAGATCGCCCGGGCCATGCACGGCGCCGGCGTCAACCACCGGGATTTCTACCTGGGCCATTTCCTGATCGGTCGTGGCGCGGTGGCCTCGCACGACGCTACCGCGCCGCTGTATCTGATTGATCTGCACCGCTCCCAGGTGCGCCGTCGGGTGCCGCGCCGCTGGCGCAACAAGGATGTGGGCGGCCTGTATTACTCCACCGCCCGGCTCGATCTGACCCACCGCGACCTGCTGCGCTTCGTACGCGCCTACACCGGCCTGCCGCTGCGCCGGGCGCTGCGTGAGCACGCCGCCCTGTGGCGCGCCAGCCGCAAAGAGGCGGAGAAAATCTACCGCCGTTATTTCGAGATCGAACCGAGTTTCCCGTTGCGTTACTGCGAGCACCCGGGGAAGGACATATGAGCGACGGCTTTTCGGTGGTGATTCCCGCGTTTAACTATGGGCACTGTCTGGAGAGGGCCGTGACCTCGGCGGTGTCACAGGATTACCCCGAATTCGAAGTGATCGCCATCAATGACGGCTCCGAGGACGATACCGCGGCGGTGGCGGATCGGTTGGCGGCACGCTGGCCGGAACGGGTGCGGGTGGTGCACCAGGCCAACGCCGGCCTGTCCGCGGTGCGCAACAGGGGCGTCGCCGAGGCCGCCTTTGACTGGCTGGTGTTCCTGGACGCCGACGACGAATTTTGCCCCGGGGCCTTGGCGGCCATGGCGGCGGCCGCCGAGGCGGCCCCCCGGGCGCGCCTGGTGATCGGTGGTCATATCGCGGACGACGGGGTTCAGCGCACCTCGGTGGTACCGGCGCCGGTGAGTGCCGATCCGGCCGAGGCGTTGCGCGCTTTCCTCGACAAACGCCTGACCATATCCAATGGCGCCTGCGCCATGCACCGGGCGCTTTTCCGTACCACCGGCTATGACCCCGCGCTCAGGCACACCGAGGACTTGCCGGTGTTCGCCCATGTGCTGGCGAATTACCCCGTGACCAGCACGGACGCGCCGATCACGGTGATTCATAAACATCCCGACAGCATGCGCCACGACCTGGACGCCGCCTTGCGCGTCGGCATGAGACTGGAAGCGGCGATTTTCGACAACAACGGGCTGCCTGCATGGGCCCAACGCTTCCGGCGCTACTACCGGGCGCGCCGGGCGCTGTCCTTGCTCAAACTGGCCGATCGCGGTGGCCGGCCCGACCTGGTGCGCCGCTTCTTTGCCCGCGCTTTGGCCGCCGATTGCCGCCAGGCCTTGCACCCCCGTTATTTGCGTCGCTACGTTGCCAGTTTCATCAAGCGTAACGGGAGTGCGTCGTGACCGCTGAATCAGCCATTCCCCGCCTGAGCTGGGCGGACCTGGCCGCGCTCGGCTGGGACTGGTCGGGGCCGTTTGTCATGGAGTTGGACGGTGAGCCCCTGCACGCCGAGACGGTCCTGCGTCATCTTCCCGGTCGACGCATCGCGGTGCGCGCCCGCTGGCGAGGGGAAACCGTGTTCGCCAAGTTGTTCTTCGCGGGTCATGGCGATGAAGCGCGCCGGGAAAGCGCGTGTCAGCGGGCCCTGGTGGACGCCGGCGTGCCCACCCCGGCGGTTCGCTTTGAGGCCGCGTACCGCGACGGCGCGGTGCTGATTAGCGATTGGATTGCCGGTCGTTCCGGTCAGGCCGCGCTGCGCACCGAAGGCCTGGTGCTGGCTGATCAACTGCTGGATTGCTTGTTTCGCCTCTATGCCGCCGATCAGCGCCAGCTTGATTTGCATCTGGATAATTTTCTTTACGACGGCGCGCGCTTTTTCGTCATAGACGCCGGCGCCGTGGCGCCGTTGCCGGGCGGCCTTCGTTATCAGCCGGCGATTCTCGACAATCTGGCTTTGTTTTGCGCCCAGGCACCTCTCGACCTGCGTGACGGCCTGCAGGAGAAGGTGGTGGTTCGGTTGAGCCAGGAGCGAATCGAGGATCGCGGGCTGGCGGCGATGGTTCGACGCCGCAGTGACCGCCGACTGCGCAGCGCCATGAAGAAATGGCGGCGTGAGAGTTCCGCGGTGGGTGAGCGCCATCAGCAGGGCGATCATTGGCTTTACCAGCGTGCTTTGCCGTCGGCGCAACGAGAGTTTTTAGCCGCCGCCATGCGGGCGCCTGACACCCTGCCGCTGATAAAAAAAGGCAGCCGGGTAAACGTGTACGGCGATGAGACCTGGGTGATCAAGCATTACCGACAGGGGGATTGGAAGGCGCGGCTGCGGGCGCGTTTTTTCCGCACCCATGCGGATATCTCCTGGATCATGGGGTGGACCTGGGCATTGCTGGGGGTGCCGACGCCACGGCCGGTGATGCTGAGGCGCTGCGCCGACGGCAGCGCGGTGATTGCCTTTCCACGCGTGGAGGCCACGCCATTAAGTGTGCTGATGGAATCCCAACGGGAACGGGCCCGCCGGGTGGCGCCGGGCGTGGAACGCTGGTTGATGCGGTTGGCCGGCGCGGGCTTCTGGCATGGCGACACCAAAGCACAGAATTTTCTTATCGACGAAGCGGATCGGCCCGTCTTCATCGATTTGGACGGCGCCGGTTTCAGCACCCGGCCCGGCCGCAGGCGGCGCCGGGCGGAACGTGACCTGAAACGCTTCAAGCGTAACTGGATCCAGTTTCAGGAACGCCCTTCCGTGGGGTGATATTCAATCCGGTTGTGGCCGGCCCTCCATCAGCGCCAGAAACCGGGCATGGTACCGGTCGACACTGAAATCCTGACGGAAGACCCGATACTGACCTTCGTACACCGCGTTCAACGCCGACGCATCGCAATGGCCCAGCCAGGCGAGTTTGTCGCGAAGGGCGGGGACATCCTCCTTTGGGAAGAGCCAGTCCGGTGAGCGGAGAATCTCCGGGATGCCGCCCACCGGGGTCCCGAAGACCGGCACCCCGGCGGCGATCGCTTCCAGGATCGCGATCGGCAGGCCTTCGCGCAGCGAAGGCATGATGAAAGCGTCGAAGGCGGAGACATAGCGGTAGGCGTTCCGCCGACCGCCGGCGAAGATCAGGCGATGGTCCAGCCCCGCTTCCCGGGAGGACCGCCGAAGAGGTTCAAGCGTTTCGCCATCGCCGATGACCACGACATAAGGCGGGTCGGTCATCTCTTTCATAGCGTCGATGAAGAAATGATGGCCCTTCACCGGGCGCATGCGCCCCACGGTGCCGACCACGCGTGCCGCGTCGACGGGCACGCCCAGATCGCGGCGTGCTTCTTCCCGGGACAACAGGTTGCCGCGCACAATGCGCTCGTCCACCGAGTTGGGCACGGCGATGGTGCGCTCCGGCGGGAAACCGCGTGCCAGCATGTCGTCGCGGACCGCCTCGGAGCAGCCGACGAAGGTCCAGTTACGCATCATCAAACGGGCGAACCAGAAGCGGCGCGGTTTCTTGAACTCCGACATATTGTGAATCACCGCGATCTTGCGCACCCGACGGCCCAGGAAAAGAGACGCCCAGCTGGCGAAGACCGCCGGCTTGATGCGGTGGGTGACGATCACATCCGGCCGGTCGCGGCGCAGCTGCTGAAGCACCTTAAGCACCGCCGAAGGGCGGATGCGCTTGATGTCCGATTTGCTCAGGTGAAAGGTGCGCGTCTCGCAGCCCAGCCGTTCAGACAGATCGCCGGCGTCACCGTTGAGAATATAGAAACTTCGCTCGTGACCTTCGGCGGCGCGGATCACTTCTTCGAACAAATCCACGCCTTCCACGTTGGTGTTTCTGTACTTACATATCTGGACCACTTTCATCGTGCGTCTCCAACCGCCGAGAGGGCGTCCTGTTGTCTCACATAGGCGACCAGCAGCGCCATGGGTATCCACACGCTGGGCCAGTTATACATAAAGGGGGTGTAGGGGTGAATGCCGTCGAACAGCACCGCGCTGAAGCCGGTGGCCATGGCCGCCGCCAGCACGCAACTGCGCTGCGGGTAGCGCCGCCAGCCGCGCCACAGGGCCGGCGCCCACAACATCACCCAGAGCCCCAGGCCGAGGAAGCCGATGTGATAGAGCAGGGACAAATAATAGTTATGCGGGTGATCCTGCACCACCGGCTCGCCCTCGTCGATGATATGCAGTTCCCGGGTTTCGTTGGCCATGCCGTGGCCGGTGATCGGCGCTTCCAGGATCATCTCCCAGGTGGCCGACCACAGTTGCGGGCGCTGACTGGTGCCCCGCTCGGTGATCACCTCCGGGTTGAGGGCGAGCGACCCGGCGCCCACCAGCGCCACGGCCACCAGCGGCACCAGCAGCCGGCGCTTGAGGTTGATAATCGGCATCGCCAGGCAACCCACCACCAAGGCCACCAGGGTGGAGCGGCGCTGGTTGGCGGCCAGATACACCAGCAGCGCCAGGGTGATCAGGTAGGGCGCGATACGGACCAGGCGTTCCGGCGGCAGCTGCCGGCTGGCGAAGAAGGCGAAGAACGGCAAGGTGATGCAGTACATGCTGGCGTACAGCTGGTTGGTGTCGAGCACCAGCCAGGGGCGGATCTCGAACACTTCGAACATGCCGTACAGCTGGGAGCTGAACGGACGGTCGACGATAAAATAGTAAGCGAAAAAATCCACCAGCGCGGCGAAGGCGGCGACCCCGGTGCCGGCCAGCAAGGCGCCCCAGAAGGCGCGCGGGTACCGTTGCATGGCCAGCTCCACGAAAGTGAAAAGCGTGAAGATTTCGATCAGCGCGCGCACGAAGCGGCTGGGGTTGGGGGCCGGTCCGAAGAAGGTGGAGAAAGTGGCGTAGAACAAGAAGGCCAGCAGCCAGCCGTGCCGTTTGATCAGTGCCAGGGGCTGGTGCCGGGAGGCCACCGCCACATAGATCAGCGCCGGCAGGAAAAACAGGGCGTCCAGCGCGTTCATCAAACCGGTGCGCGAGGGAAACACCAGCAGCCCGGCGAACATCAGGCTGAAGCACAGGGTCAGCCAGGCGGAGAACAGGACGGGGGCGCGCTGGGTCGGGTTCGGGTCGGTGCTGGGTCGGGTCATCGGTATGGATGGTCCTGGCCGGGCGGTTGGTGTTTGAAGCGCTTGTGCACCCAGAGGTACTGTTCCGGGTGTTTTCGCACATAGGTCTCGATAGTGCGGTTGATGCGGGCGGTATCCGCCTCGTCGTCACCGCAGGGGAAGTCCTCCAGCGGTGCGCCGAACTGGATCTCATAACGGCCGCCGGGCAGGCGGTAGTGGGCGCAGGGGATCACCTTCGCCTTGCCCATGCGGGCGATGCGGCTGGTGGCGGTGATGGTGGCCGCCGGCACACCGAAGAACGGCACGAACACCGCATGGGCGGTGCCGTAATCCTGGTCCGGCGCGTACCAGACCACCTCGCCCTGGCGCAGCAGACGCACGGTCTGGCGGATATCGTTGCGGTCCACGGAATGGTTGACCCAGGCGCCGCGCCCCTTGGTGATCAGATGATCGAGCAGCGGGTTGTCATTGGGCCGGTAGACCACGCTGAAGCGGAAAAACTTTCCCAGTAGCCGGCTGCCCACGTCGATGCTGTTGAAGTGCATGCCCAGCAGCAGCACGCCGTGTCCTTCTTGCCGGGCGGCTTCGAGGTGTTCCAGGCCGCTGACGGTGAGCCGCTTGTCCAGGTCGATGCGGTTGTGGAAGGCGCCGGCCATTTCCAGGATCGCCTCGCCGGTGCTGATCATCACGCGGCGGGCCAGTGCCTCGCGCTCCGCTTCGGAGAGCTCCGGAAAGCAAAGCCGCAGGTTGGTCAGCGCCACCCGCCGGCGCGAGGCCGCCAGATACCAGGCCAGCCGGCCGACGCCGCGCCCGGTGGCCAGCAGCCAGTCCCAGGGCAACTGGCCGATCAGCCAGAACAGAGCCAGGCCGACGCGGGTCGGCCACAGGCGTGGGTCGGACGGTGAAACCGGGCGGTGTTGGCGCTTTCCCATGGAGCCGCTAGCCCTGACCGGGGTGCATCGGCCGGCGCATGGTGTCGCGGTTGCTGAGGCTGGCCAGCATCAGCGCCAGGGGCAGCCACAGACACATCCAGCTGGGGTGGAAGGGCACCAGCAGGTAGGCGCCGGCGCTCAGCATGGTGAGCAGACCGGGCAGCAGAGCGACCAGGAACACCGCCCCTTCGCGCTGTTCACGGCCGGCGTCGGGCAGCCGCCAGGCGGGCACCGCCCAGGCGGCGATAAACAGCAGCAGGCCGACCAGCCCGGTGCTGTGCACCACCGCCAGCAGCACATTGTTGGGGTGCGGCAGCACGCGCAGGCCTTCCGGAATCGACACCAGCAGGGATTCGCCGCTTTCCTGGCTCAGGCCGTTGCCGAACAGCGGATGGCTGAAATACAGGCCGGCCTGGCGCAGTACCTCGAAATCCAGCGCCAGGTAGAGCGCCACGGCGCCGGCCAGGGCGGCCAGCAGCCGTTGCTGGTAGCGCAGCAGCACCCAGCCCAGCGCCAGCACCAGCAGCATGGCGCCGGATTGCCACTGCACCGCCACCAGGAAGGTGAAGCCCACCAGGGCACCGGCGCCACGGCGGGCGCCCTTGGGGGTGAAACCCTCGTCCAGGGTCTGGGCGAGCAGAATGAACGACGGCGCCACCAGGGCCATGGTGCCGAGCAGCGGGCCCGGCTGGGGCAGATTGAAGATCAGACTGGCGGGCTGGCTGAACAACGGGCTGGTCAGGGGTTGGATGGTGTAATAGCTGACCATGATCACCGCCAGCACCACCATGGCGGTCATGGCGCCGTTGGCCAGCGCCTGTTTCAGGGTATGGCGGTAGTACAGGTGCACCCAGCGGAAGATGCCCACCAGGATGATGATTTCCACGGCGGCGCGGATGGTGCGTGAGCTGTTGGCGTCCTCGGCCCAGGCCATGGTCAGCAGGGTCCAGCCGAGAAACGCATACAGCGGCACCAGCCAGGGATCCAGCAGCAGGCGCCGGTCGCCGCTCACCAGAGCCCGTGTCAGCAGGGTCAGCGAGGGCAGGAAGAACAGAACATCCACCACGTTGAGCAGCGCCACCCGCGAGTGGAACAGGAAAGGCCCGGTGAACATGACCGCGAAGGAGACCGTCAGCCACAGTCTCAGCCACCTTCCCTGCAGTGCGTTGTGGCGCAAAGCCGTCATAGAATAGTGTCCTGTTCCGAATCGTGTTCGCGCCGGCGAGCGCCCTGGTCCGGCCGCACCCGCCCGGCAAGCGGCAAAGTGTACTCAGCGGGGCTGCTCGCATCCACCGCTATGCTACACTGCGCGCCAGTTCGAGGCTCCCCGTGGCGCAGGAGTAGGTGATGCACAACCCGCGAATTCCCCCCTTTGGCCAGGCCCGCGTGCTGGTCGCCGGCGACGTGATGCTGGACCGTTATTGGCACGGCCCGACCGGACGTATCTCGCCGGAGGCCCCGGTGCCGGTGGTCCGCGTCACCGAGCTGGAGGACCGCCCCGGCGGCGCCGCCAACGTGGCGCTCAACATGGCCGCCCTGGGGGCCCGGGCGGAACTGGTGGGGCTCACCGGCCAGGATGAGGCCGCCGGCATTCTGGAGCAACGTCTGGCCGCCGCCGATGTGCTCTGCGATTTCCAGAAAGTGGCCGGCCTGCCGACCATCACCAAGCTGCGCGTGGTCAGCCGCCAGCAGCAACTGCTGCGGCTGGATTTCGAGGAATCCTTCCAGGACCAGGACCCGGCGCCGTTCGCCGGGAAGGTCAAGGCGCGGCTGGCCGGCTGCGGCGCCCTGGTGCTCTCCGATTACGCCAAGGGCGCGCTGCGCGACTGCCCGGGGCTGATCGCCCTGGCCCGCGAGGCCGGCGTGCCGGTGCTGGTGGACCCCAAGGGCAGCGACTTCAGCCGCTACCGGGGCGCCACCCTGCTGACCCCCAATCTCACTGAGTTCGAGGCGGTGGTGGGGCCGGTGCCGGACGAAAAGACCCTCTCGGAAAAAGGCCAGGCCTTGATGGCCGAGCTGGACCTGGAGGCGCTGCTGGTGACCCGCAGCGAGAAAGGCATGACCCTGCTGCGCGCCGGCCAGCCGGAGCTGCACCTGCCGGCCCACGCCCGCGAGGTGTTCGACGTCACCGGCGCCGGCGACACTGTGATTTCGACCCTGGCGGTGTCGCTGGCCGCCGGCGCCGATCTGCCCGAGGCGGTGGTGCTGGCCAACATCGCCGCCGGCATCGTGGTCGGCAAGCTGGGCACGGCGGTGGTGTCCGCTCCGGAGCTGCGCCGCGCGGTGCACCAGGCCGGCGGCCCCGGACGCGGCGCCATGACCGAGGAGCAGCTGCTGATCGCCATCGAGGACGCCCGCGCCCAGGGCGAGAAGATCGTCTTCACCAACGGCTGCTTCGACATCATCCACGCCGGCCATGTGGGCTACCTGGATTCCGCCCGCCGCCTCGGCGACCGGCTGGTGCTGGCGGTCAACAGTGACGACTCGATCCGTCGCCTCAAGGGCCCGGGCCGTCCGATCAATTCCCTGGAACGCCGCATGGCGGTGCTGGCGGCCCTGGAGGCGGTGGATTACGTGGTCGCCTTCGACACCGACACGCCGGAGCCGCTGCTGGAAAAAGTGCGCCCGGACATCCTGGTCAAAGGCGGCGACTACAGCGTCGATCAGGTGGTCGGCGCCGATATCGTCAAGCGCCACGGCGGCCGCGTGGAAGTGCTCGACTTCGTCGAGAACATTTCCACCACCCACATCGTGCAGAAGATTCGTTCGGAGTAGCACGGGATGGTGAAAGCGGGGCCGCTTGTGGGAGCGGGCCCCGCCCGCGAAAGGGAGCGAAGCTCCCGGCAGGATTCCAGAGACCTTTCTAGCGGCAGCACAAACAGTGCCTCTGGGATCCCGCCGGCAAGCTTTGCTTGCTTTTCGCGGGCAAGGCCCGCTCCCACAGGGCCCGCTCCCACAAGGGTTGCTCCTACAAGGCTTTCCGGTAGCGCGCCGGGGTCTGCCCGGTCCAGCGTTCGAAGGCGCGGATAAACGCCGCCGGCTCGCTGTAGCCGAGCAGGCCGGCGATCTCCTCGACACTGCGTGACGAATCCGCCAGATAGCCGCGCGCCTTCCCCAGCCGCACCTGGTCAAGAATCTTCTGGTAGCTGCGTCCCTCATCGCCGAGCCGGCGGCGGAAGCTGCGTTCGGGCATGTCGAAGGTGGCGGCGGCCCGGTCGGCGCCGGGAAAGTCACCGATAAACAGCTCCAGATAGGCCGCTACCCGATCCGCCAGCCCCTCCGGGGCGTCCGCCTGGCGCCGCGCCAGCAGGGCGTCGCACTGATTCTGGTACATCTCCTGGGCGGTGCGGTTATAGCCGGGCAGGGGCTGGGCCATATCCTGGTTGCGGATGATCGCCTGGCACCAGGGCTGGTCGAATTTCACCGGCGCCCGGTAAAAGTCCTCGTAAATCGACGCCTCGGCGGGCTCGGGAAACGGCAGCCAGACCTCCAGCGGCGCCAGATTCAGGCCCAGCTGGGTCTGAATCTCGTTGACCAGGTTGAAAGTGCCGGTCATGTCCCGGTCGATCAGGATGCGCCGCACGCTGTCCGGCAGGGGCAGCGGCTCCAGGATCAGCTTGGTGGTGTCCTCGCCGGGCACCAGCGACAATTTGCCGTAGAGGTAAGTGAGCGCCTGGTAGCGGACGCCGATCTGAAACCCCTGGAAGGCGGTGCGGCTGGTCATCAGCAGCATGGTCAGGGGGCCGTAGCCGGCCAGCCCGAAGCGGCGGCCCATTTCAAAGCCGAACAGCGGGTCCCCGGCCAGCGGCAGCAGTTCGGTGAGCACCGCCAGTTCCCGGTCGCGCTCGATTTCCCCGTTGGGGTCCAGCCGCTTCGGCTCCAGGCCGTGGCGGGCCAGAATCGGCGCGCAATCCACGCCTTTCTCTTCGAGCACATCCACGGTGGACATCAGGGCAAGAATGGAACGCAGGGGCATGGAAAACGCCTTGGCCGGAATTATCAATTTTCCGGTCAGCTTAACACCTTTCTCCGGGGCCGGGACAAGGTAAAGTGCCCGGCAGTGACAGCCAATGTGGCCGGTGAGCGGCCCAGCGTGAGGGAGAACAGGATGAACAGTCGAGCCAGGGTGTATCAGTACGCGCGACCGGTGAAGGTGGCCATCGTGGGTGGCGGCTTCGGCGGCCTGTGCATGGCGATCAAGCTGCGCGAGGCCGGCATCGAGGATTTCGTGCTGCTGGAGAAGGCCGGGCAGGTGGGCGGCACCTGGCGGGACAACAACTATCCCGGCTGCGCCTGCGACGTGCAGTCGCACATGTATTCGTTTTCCTTCGAGGGCAACCCGGACTGGTCCGCCCGCTACAGCGGTTGGAAGGAGATCCAGGACTACATCCTGCGCACCACCGAGAAACACGGCATCCATGAAAAGACCCGCTTCAACGCCGAGGTGTGCGGCGCCCATTTCGATCAGGACAAGGCGCTCTGGACCCTGGACCTGAAAGACGGCAGCCAGGTGGTGTGCCAGCACTGGGTGCTCGCCAGCGGCCCGCTGCATGTGCCGCAGATTCCCAATTTCCCCGGCCTGGACCGCTTCCAGGGCAAGGTGTTCCACTCCTCCCAGTGGGACCACGACTATGATCTCACCGGCAAGAAGGTGGTGTCGGTGGGCACCGGCGCCAGCGCCATCCAGTATGTGCCGCAGATCGCCCCGGACGTGGCGCGCCTCACCGTGGTGCAGCGTACTCCGGGCTGGATCATTCCCCGCGACGAGCGCACCTATTCCAAGCTGAGCAAGACCCTGTTCCGGCGCTTCCCGCTGCTGCGCAAGCTGCACCGGGTGCGGCTCTACTGGAGCAACGAATCCCGGGTGGTGCCGATCTTCCATCCGCGCCTGGCGGGTCTGCTGGAAAAGGTGGTCAAGCAGTTCATCCGCTTCCAGGTCAAGGACAAGGAAACCGCCCGCAAGCTGACCCCCAGCTATACCCTGGGCTGCAAGCGCATCATGATTTCCAACCGCTACTATCCGACCTTTAACCGCGACAACGTGGAGCTGGTCACCGAGGGCGTCAAGGAAGTGCGCGAGCACAGCATCGTGTTCACCGACGGCAGCGAGCGGGAAATGGACTGCCTGATCCTGGGCACCGGCTTTATCGTCGATCCGCGCATCTATATGCGGGACTTCCCGATCACCGGCCTCGACGGTCGCAAGCTCCAGGACGACTGGGCGGACGCCTCCGAGGCCTACCTGGGCATCACCGTGGCGGGCTACCCGAACATGTTCCAGATGGTCGGCCCCAACACCGGCCTGGGGCATAACTCGATCATCTTCATGATCGAGTGTCAGGCGGAGTACATCCTCGAGGCGATCCGCAAGCTGGACGCCAAGGGCGGCGATTACCTGGACGTGAAGCGTTCCGAAATGGACGCCTTCAACGACCGGCTCCAGGAAGACGTGGCCGGCACCGTCTGGCAGCAGGGCGGTTGCAGCAGCTGGTATCAGCAGGCGGACGGCAAGAACGTGGCGATCTGGCCCTACAGCACCTGGCGCTATTGGCTCAAGACCCGCCGCGTCGAGGACCGCGTCTACCACTGGGAAAAGGCCCGCCAGCCGCAAAAAGCCGCCTCCTGAATGTTGGGTTCCACTTCCTTTGCGGTTAGGCTTAACGCCGTCGCAAAGGAGTGGCCATGACCCGCGAAGGCAACCGCAAACCGGAAATCCTCGATACCCGTCTGGTGGCGAAAAGCCGCCTGTTCGGCATCGAGGAGATGCACCTGCGTTTCAGTAACGGCGAGGAACGCACCTATGAACGGCTGCGCACCCCGCCGATCGCCGGCGTCATGTGCGTGCCGTTGCTCGACCGCGACACCGTGGTGTTGATCCGCGAGTACGGCGCCGGTGTCGACGAGTATCAGATCACCCTGCCCAAGGGCGCCTACGAGCACGGCGAGGACTGGCGCGACGCCGCCAACCGTGAGCTCAAGGAAGAGGCCGGCTACGGCGCCGGCAAGCTCACCCTGCTCAAGCGCATGACCCTGTCGCCGGGTTATATGGGCCACCACATCACCGTGGCGCTGGCGGAGGACCTCTATGAAGAGCGCCTGCCCGGCGACGAGCCCGAACCTCTGGAAGTGATTCCCTGGAAACTGTCACGGCTGGATGAGCTGTTGCAGCGCGAGGACGTAACCGAAGCCCGCGTGATCGCCGCCCTGTTGATGACGCAACGATGGATGGACCGTTGATGGAACGATT
>CAZKWA010000035.1:0-31018 GCA_964556345.1 uncultured Alcanivorax sp. | reverse complement strand
CACCAACAGCGTCTCTGGAATCCCGCCGGCCGGCAACGCCGGCCTTTCGCTTGCAAGGCAAGCTCCCACAATCCGAGCGTCGTAGAGAGGTTTGGCGTCACCGGTCGGCCAGGGTGTAGACGGTCTGGCCGCGCAGGCGGAAGCGGTCGCTGATGTAGGAAAAGCTTTCCGAGTGGCCGGCGAACAGCAGGCCGTCGTGTTTCATCAGCGGCGCGAAACGTTCGAGGATTTTCGCCTGGGTGTCCTTATCGAAATAGATCATCACGTTGCGGCAGAAAATCGCGTCGAAGCGCTCGTCCACCGACCATTTCGGGGCCACCAGATTGAGCGTCTGGAAACGCACCCGCGCGGCCACTTCCGGACGCACCCGGGCAAACCCGGAACGCGCCCCGCTGCCCTTCTGGAAGAAGCGTTTACGGCGCCGCTCATCCAGCTTGTCGACCTGATCCATGGGGTAGATGGCACGCCGGGCCCGATCCAGGGCCTCGGTGTCGATGTCGGTGGCCAGCACCTGGAAGTCGGCCTTGTCGCCGAGCACTTCGGTCAGCGCCATGGCGATGGAGTAAGGCTCCTCGCCGGTGGAGGCGCCGGCGCTCCATATCCGTACCGGCCCGCGCCGCTCACGCACCAGGTCGGCGAGTAAAGGAAAGTGGTGGGCCTCGCGGAAGAACGCCGTCAGATTGGTGGTCAGCGCATTGGTGAACGCCTCCCATTCCGGGCCGGAGGGGTCCTGTTCCAGCCGGGCCAGGTAGTCCTGGAAGCGGACCAGGCCGTGCTTGCGCACACGACGGCCGATGCGGCTGTAGACCATATCGCGCTTATGCTCGGCCAGCACGATGCCGGCGCGCCGATAAATCAGTTCGCGAATACGGGTGAAATCCGTTTCACTGAGCATCAGGTCCCGTTCCGGGGAGACCCGCCCGGGGTCGTGCGTGACGCCACCGGGACTAAGGGAAGCTCGAGTGCTCAAAACGTTCATCCGGTAAGGGTGTTGTCGACGGCGGTCGCCGGGGCCCGTTCATGGCCGGCCCCCTGCAAGCGAAACACCGCGATGGAATGGGTCAGATCGTCCACTTGCGCTTCCAGTGCCGCGGCGGCGCGCGCGGACGCCAGCACTCGCTCCGCGTTCTGGCGGGTGACGCCGTCCATCTGCGCCACCGCCTGATTGATCTGGTTGATCCCCGTGCTTTGCTCTTCGGAGGCGGCGCTGATGTCACCCATGATGTCGTTGACCCGGGTGACCGAAGTCACCACGGATTCGATCGCCGCTTCCGCGCGCCGCACCAATTCGGCGCCGTTTTCGATTTCGCGGCCGGAGCCGTCGATCAGATCGCGGATCTGTTTGGCGGCGTCGGCGGAGCGGCCGGCGAGATTGCGCACCTCCTGGGCCACCACCGCGAAACCCCGGCCGTGCTCACCGGCGCGGGCCGCTTCCACGGAGGCGTTAAGGGCGAGAATATTGGTTTGGAACGCGATGCTGTCGATGGTGCCGATGATCACCGCCATCTTTTCCGAGCTGGCGGTGATGCGGCCCATGGTATCCACCACCTGGCCCATCACCTCGCCGCTCTCGGACACCGCCCGGGAGGCTTCCCCGCTGAGCCGGCTGGCCTGGCGGGCGTTCTCCGCATTCTGACCCACGGTGGCGGTGATCTCCTCCATGCTGGAGGCGGTTTGCTGCAACGAAGCGGCCTGCTGTTCCGAGCGCGAGGACAGATCTTCGTTGCCCTGGGCGATATCGCGGGCGGCCGGCGTCACCACTTCGATGCCCCGGTTCACGTCACCGACAATGCTGCCCAGGCTGCGACGCATCAGTTTCAGGCCCATCACCAACAGGCCCATTTCCCCGCTGAGCCGGCGCGGCGGCTTGGCCGCCAGGTTGCCGGCGGCGATTTGCAGCGTGAACATGCCGGCTTCGCGCACCGGCCCCAATACCGAGCGGGCGGCGGCCCAGAACAGCAGCGCCAGCACCGGCAGCCCCACCGCCGCCAGCGCCAGCAGCGCCGTGGACAGGGCGGCAAGCTCGGCACGGGCCTGGAAGCCGATGACGCCGGCGCCGGCCAGCGGCGCGGCGCTGGCCAGGTACAACAACGCCAGCCGGCTGCTCACCGACCTGGGGTTCCAGCGGCGCAACGCGGCGAGCACACCGCGACGCCGGATCTCGCCCCGGTACAGATAAAGATGCCCGCCACGCCCCTCGCGCAACGCCGTGTAGGCCTGCTCCGCCGCGTCGATGGACGGCTTGTCGGCCTTCAACCGCACGGAGACGAAGCCGGCGATTTCGCCGTCCTCCACGATCGGAGTCACATGGGCGCGCACCCAGTAGTAGCCGCCGTCCTTGCGACGGTTCTTCACCAGACCGATCCAGGTTTCGCCCGCTTTCAGGGTGGCCCACAGATTCTCGAACGCCTGCTCCGGCATGTCCGGATGGCGCACGATATTGTGCGGGGCGCCCACCAGCTCCTCGCGGGTGAAGCCGCTGACCTGGATAAACGCCGGGTTGGCATAGGTGATGCGCCCCCGCTGGTTGGTTCTGGAAATCAGAAAGTCGTCGCTCTTGAGCGCGTACTCACGGTTTATCACCGGCTGATTGTTACGCATTCCTCGTCTCCGCGATTGCCCGGGCCCGCCGGTACCCGCTATCTTCGGCCGCCTTCGGCGGCTATTCGCCGGCCTCTTCCACCAGCGCCATCTCCTCGCTGGTGAGCATCTTTTCGATGTCCACCAGAACCAGCATGCGTTCATCCAGGTTGCCCAGGCCGCTGATGTAATCGAGCGGCAGGCTGAGCCCGAATTCCGGCGCCGGCTTGCGCTGTTCCGCGGTGAGTGTCATGACGTCGGAGACCCGGTCGACCACGATGCCCACCACCCGGTCGGCGATGTTGACCACGATCACCACGGTCTGGTCGTCGTAGTCCGCTTTCTCGAGGCGGAATTTAATGCGCAGATCGACGATCGGCACGATCACACCACGCAGGTTGGCCACGCCCTTGATGAAATCCGGCGCGTTGGCGATGCGCGTGACGTTTTCGTAGCCACGGATTTCCTGGACCTTCAGGATATCGATGGCGTATTCCTCGTCGCCCAGGGAGAACACCAGGAATTCCTGGCTGCCCGCTTCCACGGCGGCGGCGGTTTGCAAAGCGGTGGCTTGGCTCATGACGGTTCTACCTCCTCAACAGGCCGGGCCCGGGTCGGGGCACCGAAGACAGGGTTTTCTTTTTTGCTCTGGCCGAGGCGGTGCATGTCCGCCACGTCGAGAATCAGCGCCACGCTGCCGTCGCCCAGAATGGTGGCGGCGGACACGCCCGGCACTTTGCGATAGTTGGTTTCCAGGTTTTTCACCACCACCTGCTGCTGACCGACCAGCTCATCCACCAGCAGCGCGTAGCGGCGGCCTTCGCCCTGAACGATCACGGCGATGGCGCGGGTCGGGTCGGTGATGGCGCCGGCCACGTCCAGCGCGTGGTGCACGGCCACCACCGGCAGGTAGTCGTCGCGCACCTTGAGCAGCAGATCGCCGCCGGCCATGGAATAGAGATCGTCGGCGCGCGGCTGCAGGGATTCGATCACCGCGCTGACCGGCAGGATGAACATTTCACGGCCCACCTTGATGGACATGCCGTCGAGAATCGCCAGGGTCAGCGGCAGGACGATGCGGGTGGTGGTGCCGTGGCCGGGCTTGGAAAGAATTTCCACATGGCCGCCCATGGCCTGGATGTTGCGCTTGACCACGTCCATGCCGACGCCACGGCCGGAGACGTCGCTGACCGCCTCGGCGGTGGAGAAGCCCGGTGCGAAGATCAGTTGCCAGACTTCGTCGTCGCTCATCGAATCGGACACGGAGAGGCCGCTGGAACGCGCCTTCTCAAGAATCTTTTCCCGGTTGAGGCCGCCGCCGTCGTCGATCACCTCGATGAGGATGTTGCCGCCCTGGTGCTGAGCGGACAGGGTCAGCCGGCCGGTGCGCGGCTTGCCCGCCGCCTCCCGGCGCTCGGGGGTTTCAATGCCGTGGTCCAGGCTATTGCGCACCAGGTGGGTGAGCGGGTCGATGATGCGCTCGGTCAGGCCTTTATCCAGCTCCGTGGATTTGCCCTCGGTGACCAGCTCCACGTCCTTGTTGAGCTTGCCGGCGAGATCGCGCACCAGGCGCGGGAAGCGGCTGAACACGTAGTCCATCGGCACCATGCGCACGGACATCACCGCCTCCTGCAGGTCCCGGGCGGTGCGTTGCAGCAGATTGAGACCGGTGACCAGGGCGCCGTCGTTAATGGTTTCCGAATCCTCGGCGACCTGATTGAGCATGGACTGGGTGATGATCAGTTCGCCCACCAGGTTGATGATCTGATCGACCTTGGAGACCGGCACGCGGATCGAGGTGGATTCACCGCCCTTCTTGCCGCCATCGCCGCTCTTGGCGGCACCTGACTCGGCTTTGGCGGCTTTGGTTTCCACCGCCGGCGCCGGCTTGGCCACGGCGCTCTGGTCCGCCGCCTTGCTCTCGGGTGCCGTTTCCGGCGCGGCTTGCGGCGCCGTGTCCTGCTCGACGGCGGGCGCGTCCAGCGCACGCACTTCAAGCTGGTCCGGCTCGACGATAAAGCACATCACCGCTTCGATGTCGTCGCCGCTCAGCGATGACGTCAGGGTCACCCGGTGGCGATCACCGTCCTGTTGCTGCTGCTCGATGTCGCCAAGCTGGCCGAGCTCTTCGATCAACAGCTCGCGATCCTTGTCGCCGACGCCGATCAGCACCACTTCGAAATGGGCGCCGTCGCGTCGGGCGCCGGTCGCGGGCGCCTCGGCCGGGGCCGGCTGGGCGGCCGGCTCGGAGGTCGGCGCGGCGGCACCGGGCGCGGCGCCCGTCGCTGCCACGCCGACGTCCTCGCCCAGCTCTTCCAGGGCCAGACGGCGCAGAGTCTCGCAAATGCGTTCCAGGGCTTCCGGGTCCGGTTCGCCGCCCTGCCGATAAGCGTCCAGTTGATCGTTTAGCATGTCTTTGGCTTCCAGAAAGGTATCGACGATATCCCGCCGCAGCGCCAGTTCGCCGCGCCGCGTGTAGTCGAGCAGGTTTTCCAGCAGATGCGTGGTGCGCTGCAGCGCCTCGAAACCGAAGGTGCCGGCCCCGCCCTTGATGGAATGCGCGGCCCGGAAGATGGCGTTGAGCCGTTCCACGTCCGGGTTGTCCACGTCCAGCTCCAGGAGATGGGATTCCATCTCCGCCAGGAGCTCGTCCGCCTCTTCGAAAAAGGTGTCGTAGAATTCGGTGATATCCATGTTCACTCCCGCACGGGTTGGGGGGCGTCGCTCAGATCGCCGGGCCGGCTGGCGGCACGCAACCGCTCCGCCGCCTGATGGGTCAGCACCACCAGGGTGATACGCCGGTTGACCGGATCGCCGGGGTTACTCTCGGGCACCGGCACACGGTCGCCCATGCCCGTGACCCGCAGTAGTTTTTCGCCGTCCAGGCCCCCGGCCACCAGCTCCCTTCGGGAGGCGTTGGCGCGGTCGCTGGACAGCTCCCAGTTGCTGTAGCCACTGTCGCCGCCGGAGTAACGCAGGCTGTCGGTATGGCCGCTGATGCTCAGCGGGTTGGGCATCTGGTTAAGCAGCGGCGCCATGGTGCGCAGCAGGTGGCGCATATAAGGGGCGACCCGGTCGCTGCCCAGGCGGAACATGGGCCGCTGGTCGGTATCCACCAGTTGGATACGCAGCCCTTCCGGCGTCATTTCAAAGCGCATCTGGTCGCGCAATTCACGCAGTTGCGGGTCGGCCTGGATGGCCGCCTCGATACGCCGGCGCAGATCAATGAACCGCTGGCGTTCGTCCGCCGGCAGCGTCTGGCGGCGCAGGTCGATACGCGCCTGTTCGCCGTCGGCGTGCACCGGGTCGGCGCCGCCGCCCGGAATCGCGCTGGAGCTCGAGGAGTTGCGTTCACCGTTGGCGAGCGCCACCTTCAAGGGCGTGCGGAAGTATTCCGCCAGGCCCTGCAGCTCCGCCGGCGACGCGGTGGAAATAATCCAGAGCACCAGAAACAGCGCCATCAAGGCGGTCATGAAATCCGCCAGGGCGATCTTCCAGGCACCGCCGTGGTGTGCCACCCGGGCACGGCGGCGACGCCGGATGACGATGGGCCGGTGCTGATCGCTCATGTCTGCTTGGCACCCGCGGGCCGGGCCGAGCGAACATGTTCCTCGAGCTCGGTGAAGGTGGGCCGCTCGGCGGTGTGCAAGGCTTTACGCCCGAATTCCACCGCCAGCTGCGGCGCATAGCCGTTCAGGTTGGCGAGCAAGGTGACCCGGATGCATTGCAGCATCTTCACCGCCTCGGCGACCTGGCGGTCGATGCGGCTGGAAACCGGGTTAACGAAGCCGTAGGCGAGCAGAATGCCGAGAAAGGTGCCGACCAGGGCGTGGGCGATCATCAGCCCCATTTCCTCGGCGCCGGCGTCGGCGGAGGCCAGCGCCTTAACCACGCCGAGCACCGCCGCCACGATACCGAACGCCGGCAGGCCGTCCCCCACCTTGGCGAGCGCGTCGGCGGGAATATGCGCTTCGTGCTCGAAGGCCTCGATCTCATGGCTCATCAGCTCGTCCAGTTCCATCGGGTCGACACTGCCGCTGATCATCAGGCGCAGGTAATCGGTGATGAAGCCCATGATCATGGGGTCATTGGCGATTCTCGGGTACTCGCTGAACAGGGCGCTGTCGGCCGGGTTCTCGATATCCTTCTCGACACCCAGGACGCCTTCGCGGCGCATCTTGGAAAGCAGGTTGTACTGCAGCGCCATCAGCTGCATGTAGATTTCTTTGTCGTACTTCTTGGTGCGCTTGAGCGTGCTGGCGGTACGCAGCGTGGCCTTGATCGCCTTACCGTTATTGGCGGCCACGAACGAGCCCACCGCGGCCCCGACGATCATCAGGATTTCGGTGGGCTGGTAGAGCGGGCCCAGGTGTCCGCCGGCCATGGAAAAGCCGCCGAACACGGAGAGGGTGACGATAATGAAGCCAAGAGGTATCAGCACAACCGGTATCCTTCAGTACAGCGTGGATAGCATTACCGTTTGTATCGGCAGAAGGCGGTCGGGCTTGAGGGTAAAATCCTAAAGAGCGTCTGAAAAAAGCCCTAAGCGCCGACCGCGCGCCGGCGGCCTTCGCCCTGCGACGGCGACCTGGCACCACCCGCGCTTGCCGCGCTCTGGCGTTTGCGGGTCTTGCCGGCCCGCGAAGGCGGCTGGCAAATCCCGCAGACGAACTGCTGGCTGGGCGTGTGGGCGTGGTTGACGAAATGGCCGTGGCAACTGGTGCATTCCGACAGCTCGAACATTTCGCTTTCAAAGAAGCGCACCAGGGTCCAGGCCCGTGTCAGGCCGAGCACCGGTTCGGCGCCATCCAGGGCGATCTGCTCCAGGTACAGGCGGTAGGCCTTCACGAAACCTTCCATTCGCGTGCAGCCGCGCTCACCAATAAGGTGCCGGTAGAAGCTGTAGAACAGGGAGGAGTGGATGTTCGGCAACCAGGTGATAAACCAGTCGGTGGAAAACGGCAGC
Source organism: uncultured Alcanivorax sp. (assembly GCA_964556345.1). Lineage (GTDB taxonomy): Bacteria > Pseudomonadota > Gammaproteobacteria > Pseudomonadales > Alcanivoracaceae > Alloalcanivorax. The sequence continues at coordinate 23,472 of CAZKWA010000035.1, read as the reverse complement.
ATGCCTTTCGGCGGCGACATGCCGCGCACTTCCTTATAAAGCCGGATAAGCCGACCGCGGCTGAGCTCGGTTTCCGACTCCAGCACTTGCAGCCGCGCCCCCAGCTCAATCAATTCAATCGCCAGCTGCACCTGATGCATTTCACCGACCAGACTCTTCTCGGACATCGGACTCTCCCCCCGATCAGTTCGCGCAGGACGCCATCAACAGGGCCGCGTGGGTTTGCCCCAGCCCCTGTTCGCGTTTGTTGTTGGTGAGCTTGGTGACCTGGTCCGCGTCATCGAAATGCAGACGGAACAGCAACTGATTGGTGCGCGCCATCTGGCTGAGTTGTTTTGCCGACAGGGAGATCAGCACCTCGGCCATGGCCTCGTCGATCTTGAGCCGGAACATGGCGGTGGCGTAATCCTCTTTGAGGAGGCGTTGCGCCAGCAGCAAGTAGGTCAGGTTAATGTCCTGAATTTCGTTTAAGACGCTGTCGATTTTCATTGTTGCCTTCCTTCCTTCGGTGCCCCATGACCGAGGTTCGCCTCGATATTTTCTCGCCGGGAACCCCGTCATCCCTTCTGTCCGGGTGGCCCGCCGCAACCTTTCTTAAATCTGAACGATTCTCATGCTTTATCATTAGATAGAATTCATCTATCAGTAATTAAGAATGAGCAAATCGTAGTGGCAACGTATCACAAACCTCACGGAATGCTCACACTTTTTTGTGAACAAAATCACAGCAGGGAATTTTTTTGTGATGCTATTCACAAATAGGCAGGTAATTAAGACGGGCGTTTCAGTAACGCTCAAAGCGAGTGCGCGGGGGTCAGAAAGGGATGGCTTCGTGACATGAGGCGTCTATTTTTTCTATTAAAATCAATAGGTTATACGACGTACTTGCACGTCACGAAAATGAAATCTGCTTTCGCACAGCGATCCAGACCCGAAAAGAGAGGTATGAAGGAAACAAAAAATTGCATGACCAGGAAGAGCAAGGAACCGCATCACAAAATGCGAACAGTGCAAAAGCATGCACAAATTGCTAATGATTTAGACTTAGTTTTCGGAATGGCCCTCGCGGGCTTCCAGGTCGTGCAACCAGACCAGCAGCTCGGCGATCACCTGGTAAAGGCGGGGCGGGATGCGCTGGTCCAGATCCAACTGCATCAGCAGGCCCACCAGTTCCGGCGCGTCATGGACGAACACGCCCTGGTGGCGGGCTTCGGCGATGATGCGTTCGGCCAGATCCCCGTAGCCACGGGCCAGTACTCTGGGGGCCTCGCCCTCCTGGTACGCCAGCGCCACGGCCTGGCGGCGGCCACGGGGTTCGGAATCAGTCATCGCTGGCCACCCGCACTTCCACCTGCTCGAAGCCGTGCCCGTGCAGGCGGGCCCGCAACCGCTCGCCGCCGGCGCGCAATTGCCGCGCGACCTCTTCGGAGGCGGTGTTCATATTGATGCGCAGGTCGTCGCCGAGCATGTCCAAACGCACCCGCACCGGGCCCAGCGCCGCCAGGTCCAGCGTCAGCTCGGAATGCCAGGGTCTCTGATCGTCCTCGCCCTCTTCGCCGCCCTGGTCATCGCCGCCACCGTCCGGGTGCGGCTGCCGTGGGGCGTCGGCGGGCACCTGGATCATCAGGGCCATGAAAATGCCCGACCAGACATCGCCTTCCCAGCGCAACACCGGGGTCGCCAAGGTTTCCAGCTGGTGGCGCAGAATGCCCTGCAGTGCCTGGTTGGCGTCTTCGGACAAGGGGCGCGGTGCCGGTCTGGCGGCGTCTTCCCTGTCCGGGCGTGCTTCCACGGGCGCGGCCGTGGGCGGCGGGGGGCGTTCCGTGGACACGGGCGCCGCATTACCGGGCCGCGGCGCGGCGTCGGCGGCGGCCGGGCCCCTGCCGTCGCCACGCGCGCCGGGCGCCGCCGGGTCGGCGGGCTGGAAGAACCGCATCTGCGGCTCCTGCGCCAGCCGCGCGCCGCTCACTTCGCCCCGGTACCAGCCTTGCAGATGGGACTCATAGAACAAGCCGCTCTGGCTGAAGCTGGTTTGCAGACGGCCGGCGACGGACGAGGCCTCGGTTTCGGCGGCGGCCATCAACGGCGCGGCGGGCCTGACCGCCGAGGGCGGCGCCGGGTAACGGGCAAGAATATCGGCGATGGTACGCGCCGCCGCGCTGAAATGGGTTTGCGTGGAACCGCTGGCCGGCTCCACCGGCATGGCGGGGGCCTGGGGCGCGCGGGCACGCTGGCCCGCCGCCGGCAGGTCCGGCAACGGCAGGCCGCGCGGGTCCAGGCGTGAATCGCTGCGCACCGCCGGCGGCGCCTCGGCGGGGCTCAGCGGCCGCACCGGCTCGGGGATTTGCCGGGCCAGGGGCACATCGACCCGCTTGCCCAGCACCTGATGCAGCAGGGTGTCCAGTATCGGCGTGATGCCGCTCACGGCGTGTCTTCGTCGAAGCGGAACCCGCTGTCCATCACGGCCGCTTCCTGGGGGCCATAGGAGCGTCGCAGCTCGCGCTTGCGTTTGGAGGTGCCGATCAGCCGCGCCAATTCTTCGCGGCGCGCCACCAGGCAGCGACGGATCTCCAGATCCTGGTCGAGTATCTGCTCCAGCATCAGGGCCTTGCGGTCCTGTTGCGCGGCGTCGAGGACGGTATCGCCCTCGCTGTTGGACAGCTGCTCCACGTCCAGCACGTAGCGCGATTCCTCATCCACCAGTGCGTCCCAGTCATGGCGCTGCACACAGTCGAGCATGCGCCCGGAGCGGGCCAGCAGGGCCTCATAGGCCAGCAGCACCTGCTCCGCCGACAGCGTCTCGCGCCGCGGTTTGATGTCACTCATTCGGCCCCCTGCTGAGCGGTGGGTTGTATCCGGCGCCAGGCGTCGCCCAGGTCCGCGAGCAGGCGGCCCGCTTCGTCCAGGCTGGCGGCGTCGTTGCGCAGGTTGGCGGTGAGCAGCAAGCGGGCGATGTAGTCGTACAGCGACGCCATGCGTTCCGCCAGTTCACCGCCCTTCTCCAGGTCCAGCGCCGCCAGCAGCCCGTTATTGACGATATCCAGCGCCTTGGAGATGGCTTTGCCTTTTTCCGCCGTCTGCCCTTCGCGCAGGTGCAGCGCGGCGGTTCGAATCGCCGTGCCGGCGCCGTCGAACAGCATCGTGATCAGTTGATGGGGGCTGGCCGACATCACGCCGCTTTCCACGCCAACCCGGGCGTAGGCCCCCGCGCCGCGGGCATAGCCGGCGGCGCCACGCGTCATTGTCATGATTGTTCCTCTCTGCTGGTTACCCTCGTGGCTTATTGGCCCAGTTGCGCGTTGAGCGCGTCGAATTGCTGGGTCAGGTAGGAGCTGGTGGAATTCATCTCCGCGATCATGGCATCGAGCTTGCTGAACTGTTCGCGGTATCGCGCGATGGTGCTGTCGATACGTTGCTCGGTGCGCTGGTAACGATCCGCAAGCCCTTCGATGCGGTCTTCCAGGCCGCTGGTGGCGTTCTCGATGGTGCCGCTGTCACCGAGCATCTTGCCCAGGGTGGTATCGAGCCGCGCCGCCAGGCCTTCGGTTTCCCCGGAGCCGGCGAACAGATCCGCCATGGCGCCGAGCTTATTGGCCACCACCTCATCAAGCGCCTCGTCGTCGATTTCCAGGGTGCCGTCGACGGTCAGCTTCACACCGATATCGCTGAGGGCGCTGAACTCACCCTCGGAGACCACGCCGCCCATCACCCCGCGGATACGGGATTCAATGCCACGCAGGGTGGTGTCGCCGAGCAACCGCCCGCTGGTGCCGGTTTCCTGGTCGTAGCGGGTGAGGCTGTCCATGGTCTCCTGGAGGCTGTTATAGCTTTCCACGAAGCTGGTCACCGCTTTCTTGATGCCGGCGGTGTCGCGGGTCACCGAAAGCGTGGCGTTGCCTTCTTCCTCCAGGTTCAGGGTGATGCCCTGAACCGCCCCTTCGACCCGGTTGCTCTGGCTCACGATATCAATGCCGTTGACGCTCAGGGAGGCGTTCAGCGCGGTGACCTCGGTGGCCGCGTCCACCGCGAGCCTGTCACCGAGACCGCCGGTGCCGAAATCGACGCTGGCGATCGCCGCGTCGGTGCCGGTGTCGGCGGCGGACAGCACCAGCCGGTGCGGCTGGCCGCTGCCATCGTTGACCAGCGACGCCTGGACACCCTTGCCCGACGCATTGATGGCGTCGCGAATACCTTCCAGGGAGCTTTGTTCCTCGCCCACCTCAATACTGAAGCTGTCGCCGTTGCCGAGGGTGAAGTTGAGGGTGCCCGCGCCCAGCAGCTCGGTTTTGTCGGCGACGCCCTGGGTGGCGATGCTGTAAGCACGCGCCTTGTTGTTGACCACGATATCGTGGGTCCCGGGCAGTGCTTCTTCGCCCACGACGGCGCTCAAGGCATCGCCGGACACGCTGCTTTTCACCGCCTCGAATTGCCCGCTTTCGCTGAGCTTGGCGGCCGCCTCGCGGAATTCCGTGAGCTTGTTTTCCAACGCGCCATAGGCGGAAATTTTCGCCTGGTAGCTTTTCTGTTGCTGGGTAATGGGCGTCAACTGCTGACGCTCCGCGGCCTCCATTTGATCAAGCAGACCGTTCAGGTCGAGCCCGGAACCGATACCCAAAGAAGAAATTGAGGCCATGGTCTTTCCTCGCAAAGTACCTTCATATTGTGCGCCGCCCGCATACCGCCACAGCGACGGATAAGGCCAGACATTTATCGCTATTTCATGTTATCGGCGGCAAAGGCCGCGACTTTAACCGCCAGCGCTAGCCCGGCGCGGGCAGCGAGGCGGCGGGCTCGCCCAGACGCTCCAGGGCACCGCCTTCCAGGACCTGCTGCGAGTCGGCGCCAGGAAAGGCACTGCCCCGCGAGACCTGTACCTCCACCGGCAGCCCCTGATCGTCCAGCCGCCGCACCCAGGCCAGCAGGCCGCCGGGATAGCGCACCAGAGAGCCCACCGGCCAGCGCCCGAAATGCGCCCGGTGCCGGTCGACCCAGCGACGGTCGAATTGATGCGACGAGGCGGCCAGGTGGTCGTGAATCGCCTCCGCGGACCAGGGCCGCCGGCCGGGACGCAGCCGCGCCATCACATCGGAGACGTCGACCACCGCCGCCAGCCGCGCCAGCTCCGGCAGCGCCTCGGCGCCATGCCCGTGCGGATAGCCCTGGCCGTCCAGCCGCTCATTGATATCACGCACCACCGCCTCGACCACCGAGGAGGCCAGCCAGCGGCAGTTTTCAAGACGCTGCAGAATCAACGCCACATGCCCCTGCAGCCAGCGGTACTGGCTGGCGTTGAGATACTGCATTTCGAGAAGATCACGGGGTAACAGCGCCTTGCCCAGGTCGTGCACCAGCCCGGCGGCGGCGAGCGCCTTGCACAACTCGTGGGGCATTTTTTCGCTCTTGGCGAAATCCAGGAGGCGGGTCGACACCCCCAGTGAATGGCGCACCAGCAGCGTTTCCTTATCCAGGCACTGCACCGCGAACAGCAGTGCCTCGCGGTCCTCCTCCTGCAGCGCCAGCAGGCGATCGGCGTGGCGTGACAGTTGCACCGCGTCCACCATGCCGCCCTGGCGCAGTTCCAGTATCTGGTTGTCGAGATAGGCGGCGGTGGGCGCCAGGCGCCGCGTCATGGCGGTGGCGTAGTCCTGGGTCTGGCGCCGGCTCACGGCCGTCTCCTCGGCGTCCTTACGGCTCTCGAACAGTACCGACGGCGCCAGCGGCGTGCGCGAGTCACCGGCCATGCGCGCCGCTTCGCGCTCAATCTCCCGGACCATGAACCACAGGCGCCGGTCGTCCTCGGCGCTGCGCGCGGCGAACAGGAAGCCCACCTTGACCAGCCCCCGCTGCGCGTCCGCCTTCTGATGGCGCGGGCTGCCGCGCACCACGAAACGGGTACCGTTGGGGTAGCACAGCTCCAGTTCGAACACCGCGGCATTGGACATCAAGGCGGTCATGGCGCTGGCGGACAGCTCCACCAGACACCCTTCCAGGGACAGATCGCGCAGATCGCCCTGCGCCGACAGGCCGCTCTCCCGGTCGCGCAACACCACGCCCACCTCCATGCCCAGCCGCAACGGGGCACGGAACGTATCCCGGCGCTGCAGGATTTCCATGCGCGACGGATAGTCACAGCGACACAGCATGCGGCCGTCCCGCTCGAAACACAGGTCCGCGCTTAATAGCGGGGTCCGCAGGACACCGCCGCGCGCCTGCCCCAGCAACCGGAACCCGGCGCCCCGGCGCAGATCGACGGCGACATGGCGAATGGCGCTGATATCCAGCAGCAGACACTCGCCGGGCCGCGATTCGAACACCACCACCGGTATCGGCTCGCCGCCGTTGTTGTCCAGCGCCAGGGACGCCGCCCCCGGCTGGGTCAGGTGTTCCAGTAATTCTTGTATTTCCGGGGGGTGATCCACCCGGCTGAACGCATCATCCTGCGATGTCATGCCAACGGCCCTCGCCTTCACATCACTTCAACCTTAGCTATCGGCAAGGGCCGGGCGGCCTTTAACCGCAAAACTTTTTGCCGCCAACCCTAAAGCGAAACACGAATCCGCCGAAAGACGGTGTAACGGCCAGCGCCGTTGCTCTCAAACCAAACGGTGAATCACAAAAGGACATTTGCTATGTCAGTTATCAACACCAACATCACGGCCATGATCGGCCAGCAAAACCTGGGTAAATCCCAGAGTGCTCTGCAGACCTCCATGGAGCGTCTGTCCTCCGGCCTGCGTATCAACAGCGCCGCCGACGACGCCGCCGGCCAGGCCATCGCCAACCGCATGACCGCCCAGACCACCGGTCTGGCACAAGCCCAGCGCAACGCCAACGACGGCATCTCCGTGGCGCAGACCGCTGAAGGCGCGCTCAACCAGGTGAACGACAACCTGCAGCGCATCCGTGAACTGACGGTTCAGGCACAGAACGACACCAACTCTCCGGAAGACCTGAACTCCATCCAGGACGAAATCACCCAGCGCCTGGGCGAAATCGACCGTATCTCCGAAGAAACCAACTTCAACGGCGTGAAAGTGCTGGCTGAAGATCAGGAGTTCTCCATCCAGGTGGGCGCCAACGATGGTGAGCAGATCACCATGAACCTGAAGGAAATCAACGCCGAGACCCTGGGTCTGGACGATTTCAACGTGAACACCCGCCTGGCTGAAGCACCTGCCGACGGTGACACCATGGAAATCGACGGTCAGAGCTACAACATCACCGCCGCCGGCGCGGGCGCCACCGGTGCGGACTCCACCGATATCGACGTTGATGAAATCACCGCGGGCGCCACTGCCGGCACCCCGGTGGCCAGCGGTACTAACAGCCTGATCGTTGACGATAAAGGCACCGCCTACGTGAAGAACGTATCCGGCGCCACCACCAGCTACTACGAAGCTGAGCTGACCGTCAGCGACGGTACCGCTACCGGCTCCGCCAGCGTAACCTACACGGTTGCCGCCGACGCCAAAGCAGTTAGCGGCGTCACCGACGACGCCACCCAGGTAGCCACCGAGAACCCGCTGGCGGCCCTGGACTCCGCGCTCAGCGACGTGGACAGCCTGCGCTCCGAAATGGGTGCCATGCAGAACCGCTTCGATTCCGCGATCACCAACCTGAGCACCACCGAAACCAACCTGTCCGCCGCCCGTTCGCGCATCGAAGATGCCGACTACGCGGTGGAAGTGTCCAACATGACCCGCGCGCAGATCCTGCAGCAGGCCGGCACTTCCGTCCTGGCACAGGCCAACCAGGTACCCCAGAGCGTCCTGTCCCTGCTCGGCTAAACGCCACTCGACCGGGGCGCCTGGCGCCCTTGTCCTGGGACACACAAGAAGGCCCCCACAAGGGGCCTTCTTTCGTTCCGCCACCGGCAAAGTCGCAAAATAGCCGCTTAAACACCCGTCTAATTCCATCTTTAGCCCACCCGCCCCCTGCTAACCTCGTACTACCGCCATAACGCAGGCCTGGGGTAATCATGTCCGTCAAAACAATACCGTCCGCCACCTTCTCGCGCGTCAAGCACGCTTATCGTCAAGCCTGGAAAAGTCGGGAATTCGAAAAAGCGGAGAAACAAGCCGTTTTGATGACCCGGCGCCACCCGAACTATGCCTATTCATGGCGTTCTCTGGGCGCGGCCCGGGTGGAACTGAAGCGTCCGGCGGACGCCCTGGATGCGCTGGCGGAGGCCACTCGCCTGGAGCCGAATGACGACCAGGCCTTTTATTGGCTGGGTGCCGCCCGCTTTGCCCTGAAAGACTGGAATCAGGCATCCCGGGATCTTCGGCAATGCCTGGCGTTGAATCCCCAATACGCACAGGCGCACGCACTGCTGGCACGCGTGTATAGCGCCCAGGGCCTGCGCGACCAGGCGATGGAAAGTATCGACATCGCTCGCTCCCTGGATCCGGCCAGCCCGGCGATCCTGACCCAGAGAATCAATATTTTTTCGGCGGCGCGGCGCATGGAAGACGTGCTGGCCGACTGTCAACGACTGCTGGAACTGGATAGCAGCAACCCCAACTTCTATAACCTGGTGGCCACGAAGTACTGCGAGATGACCGACTTCGCCCGCGGCGCTCACTACTTCGAAGAAGCGCTGAAACGCAGGCCGGACTATCTCGAGGCCTTTTCCAACCGCATCTTTAATGCCCATTACGATCCCTCCCTGAGCCATGAGGATATCGCTGCCCTGATTCAGCGCTGGCGGGCAAGTTTTTCACCGGCACAACGGCCGCGCCGTCCGGAAAGCGGCGGCCGCGACGAGAGCCGCCGGCTGACCGTTGGCCTGCTGTCCGCCGGCCTGCGAATGCACCCGGTGGGCCAGATGGTCACCTCCGCCCTGGAAAACCTGTCCGCCGACGATTTCCGGCTAACGGTATATTCCACCAGCGATCTGAAAGATGTGCTCACGGCACGGATGCGGGCGATCACCGACAAATGGCACAACGTCGCCGGCCATCCGGATGCCAGCGTGGAAGCTTTGATACAGCACGATCAGGTGGACATCCTGATCGACCTGAGCGGCCATACCGACGGCAACCGCCTGCGGCTGATCGCCCGGGAGCCGGCGCCGCTGATCGTTAAGTGGGTGGGCGGTCTGGTCAATACCACCGGGCTGGACGCCATCGACTACCTGATCAGCGATTCAGTGGAAACGCCGCCGGGCCGCGATGCGGACTATCTGGAAAAACTGATCCGGATGCCTGACGACTACATTTGCTACATACCACCGGAACACGCACCACCGGTGGGCGCGCTACCGGCCGCCGAAAACGGCTATGTGACCTTCGGATGTCTGAACAACCCGGCCAAGATCAACCCCGAATTGATCGGCGAATGGGCCCGCCTGCTCGCGGAGCTCCCCGGCAGCCGTCTGCTGCTGAAGAGCGGCCAATACAGCGACACCACGTTCCGCGAACGTTTGTGGTCGGATTTCGAAGCCGCCGGGATTGAGCGCGAACGCATCCTGCTGGAAGGTCCGGACCACCACACCGCCTTCCTCGACACTTACAACCGCATCGATATCGCCCTGGACCCCTGGCCGTATTCCGGCGGCCTGACCACCTGCGAAGCCCTGCTGATGGGGGTGCCGGTGATCACCCTGCCCGGCCCCACCTTCGCCGGCCGGCATGCCGCCTCCCATCTGGTCAACGCCGGCTTGCCGGAGCTGGTGGTGGAAAGCTGGGACGCCTACCGCGCCCGCGCCCGCGATCTGGCCGGGGACCTGGACAATCTGGCCACCGTGCGCCGCCACCTGCGCGACACCCTGCTGCGCTCGCCGGTGTGCGACGCGCCCCGTTTCGCCGCCCACCTGAGCGCCGCCCTGCGCGGTATCTGGCAGCGCTATTGCCGCGATCTGCCGCCCGCCGCCCTGACCTTCGGGCCAGACGGCAGCGGCCACTTCGAGGACCGGGCGTTGCCGGTGCCGGCGGTGCACACCCCGGCGCTGACGCTGTTGAAAGCGGCGACGCGGCGCGACAACGCCGGCCGGTTCCAGTTTGATTTCACCGGCAAGATCGTCGCCCTGGACAACGGCGGACAATTGCTGGAAGCCGGCGCCGCGGATTCACTGCTGCCGCTGGGCGCCTTCGAATTGCTGGTGTTCGACCCGCTGGCTGAGCACACCGACCAGGCCGCGCGGCCGCCCAAGGGCCTGCAGGTGTTCCCGCGAACCACCCTGGGCGACGGCGCGCCGGCGGTCCACTACGCGTGCCTGGACCCGGCGTTCAGCGCCACCCTCAAACCCGCCCCGGACGCCGGGCAAGGCGCCCGGGTACTGGCCGAACTGCCGGTGAACACGGTGACGCTGGACAGCATCGAGGGGCTGCCCAGCCTGGACTGGCTGCTGCTGGACCATCGCCACGACAGCCTCGCCACCCTGCGCCACGGCGCCCGCGCCCTGGCCGACACTCTGCTGATCCAGGCCACCGTGTGCTTCGGGCCCGGCCCCGTGAACCGGCCGGACCTGGCCGAACTGTGCCAGTGGGCCGGGGAAAACGGCTTCCGCCTTTACCGGCTCGATCCGCTTCACCATCATAGCCATCTGCCGGAACAACTCGGCCCGCAACGCCAGGCGTCGGAACTGAGGACCGCCAAGGCGCTGCTGCTCCCCGTGCCCGCGCGGCTGGAAACGCTGGAGCCCAACCGCAAAGCGCGCCTCGCCTTCCTGCTGCACACCGTCTATGGCATCCAGGATCTCGCCTACGCCCTGCTCAAGGAACAGGATGACGGCCAGGCGGCCCGCTACCTCGCCGATCTGAACGGCGAGGCGCCGGCGCAAACCCCCGAGATACCCGACGCGCCCTTTATGTCCGAGGCGGAGAAAGCCCTGTTCCGGAAAAGCCTGGAGCGGGCCGGCCGCTATTTCGAGTTCGGCTCCGGCGGCTCCACCGTCTGGGCCTGCCAGGCCGGGCTCACCGTGCACGGCGTGGAAAGCGACGCGGCCTGGGTCGAGGGCCTCAAACAGCGCCTGGGCGACGCCTGCCAGGTGCTGGCCGAGGACATCGGCCCCACCCGGGAATGGGGCTTCCCCGCTTCCGACGTGGCCCGCCACCGCTTTCCGGCCTACAGCGAAGCCATCCACCGCCACGATCAAGCCTTCGATTTGATACTGGTGGACGGCCGTTTCCGGGTCGCCTGCGTATTGAACGCGATCCGACACACGCTGACGGTCTCCGAACGGCCCGGCGACACGCGCCTGTTCATCCATGACTTCTGGAATCGGCGGCATTATCACGCGGTGCTGGAATTTCTGGTGGAGGAAGAGTCGGCGGAAACCGCCGGGGTGTTCCGTATCGGCGAGAACATTGATCCCGAGCGGATCGCGGCGGTGCTCGAGGAGTACCGTTTCCAACCGGCTTAGGTCTCTGGGATCCCGCCGGCCGGCTTTGCCGGCCTTTCGCGGGCGAGGCCCGCTCCCACAAGATCCACAAGCCTGGTTGGGTGGTGGAATAAAGTTATGGGCGTGGCGGCCGATAGACGTACAAACCTGTGCATAGACCTATCGGCTAAGGGGCCCGCCCATGACCACCCCCGTGGACAACAACAGCGTTTCATCGCTGCCGTCGCAGTTCTCCTACCAGGCCGCCCGCCTGCGCGTGGAGAAGGTGCTGGCGCAGCTGCCCGCCGCCGGCGGCGCGGTACAAGACAGTGATTCGGAGGAACGGATGATCGGGCGCGAAGAGCTGGTCAAACCGATCCAGCAGATCAACGAAGTGCTGCGCCGCTACGGCGTGGAATTCCAGCTGAGCGAGGACTCGGGGCGCACCATCATTCGCCTGATCGATCGCGAAAACGGCGAACTGATCCGCCAGATCCCCCCGGAAGAGGCCCTGAACGCCGCCCAACGCCTCGAAGAAATGAAAGGCCGCCTCTTCAGCCTGGAAGTCTAGGCCCGGGCCGCGCCCCTGGCACGGCCCGCCTTTTAGCTGTTAACTGTCAACTGTCAACTATCAACTGTTAACTGTCTTTTTCAGACCTGCATATTCATAACGTCTTTATAGGCGGACACCAGCCGGTTACGCATCTGCACGCCCATTTCAAAGGCGATGCTGGCTTTCTGGCTAGTGATCATGGTGTCGTGCAGTGACACACCGGGCTCGCCGGCCTGGAACGCCTTGGCCTTGTCGCCGGCTTCCGTCTGCATCTGGTTGATGCGCTCCAGGCTGGACTGCAAGGCCTCGGTGAAACCGCCGCTGCCCACCGTGGTGTCGACATTCCGCCCGCCCGCCTGCGGCCCGGCGGCGCCCGCCGCCTGCCCGGCGAGGCTCTGCATCTGATTGAGCGCGGCCTGCATGGCCGGGTTGATCGTCGGTGTGCTCATAACGTATCGCTCTGCGTTATCCGCTATTTGAACCGCAAGATTACCAGCCCCCGCCCGGTCCCAAGCGGTCAAATGACGGCAAAAAGACGGGCTTTTCTTTCCTTTGTCGAAACCGGCCCTGCTCATAATGGCATGCGTCGCACTACCATCGGAAAGCAGCAATGCCTTTTCAACAACATTCCCGTTTGACCGGGGGGCCGGCATGAGCAACGGCGAGACCCGCCCGGGCAATAACGGCGTCGAACAGATGCTGGCGCGGCTGCGCGCCAATCCGCTGGTGCCGCTGCTGGTGGCCGGCTCCGCCGTGATCGCTCTGGTCGCCGTGCTGTTGATGTGGGCCAGCGCGCCGGAATACCGCGTGCTCTACAGCAACCTCAGCGAGGCCGACGGCGGCCGCATCATCAGCGAGCTGGAAAGCCGCGCGGTGCCCTACCAGTTCAGCCAGGGCGGTCGCGCCCTGATGGTGCCCGGCGATCAGGTTCACAAGCTGCGTCTGCAACTGGCCGAACAGGGGCTGCCCGAGGGCGGCAACGTCGGCTTTCAGATCATGGACGAGCAGGCGTTCGGCATCAGTCAGTTCGCCGAGCAGGTGAATTTCCAGCGCGGCTTGCAGGGCGAGCTGGCCAGCTCGATCGAAGCCCTGGGCCCGGTGTCGCGGGCCCGGGTCCATCTGGCCATGGCCAAGCCGTCGGTGTTTATCCGCGACCGCGAACCCGCCAAGGCGTCGGTGGTGCTGACCCTGGAAGCGGGCCGCGCCCTGGGCGACGGTCAGGTCGACGCCATCGTGCATATGGTCTCCAGCAGCGTGCCGGAGCTGGCGCTTGAAGACGTCACCGTGGTGGACCAGGCCGGCCGTCTGCTGTCCCGCCCCGCCGGCGGCGGCAGTGGCCTGGACGGCACCCAGCTGGAATACGTGCGCGAAGTGGAGCGCGTTTACCGCCAGCGCATCGAAAGCATCCTGGCGCCGATTCTGGGCCGCGACAATGTTCGCGCCCAGGTCACCGCCGAAGTCAATTTCGCCCGCCGTGAAGAAACCAGCGAACGCTACGGCCCCAACCAGGGCGGCAATCCGGCGGCGGTGCGCAGCAGCCAGACCCGCGCCGTCTACAGCGGCGGCGAAGACCTCGCCCAGGGCGTCCCCGGGGCGCTCACCAACACGCCGCCCGGCGCGGCGCCCTCGCCCATCGAGCAACAGGAAGGCGAGCAGCAGGATACCGAAGACGCGCAGGACAACAGCAAGCGCCTCAACCATGAAGACGTCATCAACTACGAAGTGGACCGCAACATCACTCATGTGCGGCACGAACGCGGTCAGGTGGAACGGCTGTCCGTGGCGGTGGTGGTGGACTACCGCGACGGCGTCGACGACAACGGCGAGGCGGCCCCGGTGCCGTTGAGCGACGAACAACTGGCGCGCATCAATCAACTGGCCCGCCAGGCGATGGGCTTCTCGGCGGAACGCGGCGACGGCCTGGAAGTGGTCAACAGCCCCTTCAGCCGGGCGGAAACCGAGGACGAGCAGCGCGTCTGGTGGCAGGACCCGTTCTGGCAGGACTTCCTGTTCTCCATGGGCCGCTGGTTGCTGGTGGGCCTGGCCGCGCTGCTGCTGTTCCTGCTGGTGCTGCGCCCGATGCTCAAGCGCTACGCCCGCCAGGCACCGGCACCGGCGGCGCGGCCGGCCCAGGCTCCCACGCCGCCGCCGGCCGCCGCCAGCGTCGAGGAGGAGCCGGAACCGGTCGAGCCGCGCCGCCGCCGGCGCCGCTCCTCGGCCTACGAACAAAACCGCCAGGATCTGCAGGACATGGCCCAGGAAGATCCGGCCATGGTGGCAATGATCGTGCGTAACTGGATGAACCGGAATGACTGAGCTGACCCATACCAAACGGGCCGCCATTCTGCTGCTGGCCCTGGATGAAGACAGCGCCGCCGAGGTGTTCAAGCATTTGTCCGCCCGCGAGGTGCAGGAGATCAGCCAGGAGATGGCATCGCTGGGGAATATTTCCCACGACCAGATGCGCCAGGTCCTGGACGACTTCTATGACGAGTCGGAACAGTTCGCCGCCCTCAATCTGTATTCCAGCGACCACATCCGCTCGGTGCTCACCAAGGCCCTGGGTAACGAGCGCGCCTCCAGTTTGCTCGAGGACATCCTGGAACAGAACGGCGCCAATTCCGGCATCGACGCCCTGAACCTGATGGAAGCCCCCATGGTGTCCGAGATGATCCGCGACGAGCATCCGCAGATCATCGCCACCATCCTGGTCCATCTGGAACGCCGCCAGGCCGCCGACGTGCTGGAATACTTCGACGACAAGCTGCGCAACGACGTGGTGCTGCGTATCGCCACCTTCAGCGGCGTGCAGCCCGCCGCCCTGCAGGAGCTCACCGAAGTGCTGGGCGGCATGCTCGACGGCCAGAACCTCAAGCGCAGCAAGATGGGCGGCGCCCGCACCGCCGCCGAGATTCTCAACCTGATGAACTCCAGCGCCGAGGAGACGGTGATCGAAACGGTGCGCGCGCACAGCGAGGATCTGGCGCAGAAGATCATCGACGAGATGTTCCTGTTCGAGAACCTGCTCGACGTGGACGACCGCGGCATCCAGCTGCTGCTCAAGGAAATCAACACCAACGCCCTGATGGTGGCGCTGAAAGGCTCCGACGAGAAACTCAAGGAGAAATTCCTGCGCAACATGTCCACCCGCGCCGCCACCCTGCTGCGCGAGGATATGGAAGCCAGCGGCCCGATCCGTGTTTCCCAGGTGGAAAGCGAACAAAAAGCCATTCTGCAGGTGGTGCGCCGCCTGGCGGACAACGGCGAAATCGTGCTGACCGGCGGGGACGATGCCTATGTCTAGCGCGCACTCCAGCTGGCGCCGCTGGCGGATGGGCGAGCTGGACAGCGCCCGCGACGCCCGCGCGCCGCGTGACACCGGACCGGACGCCGCCAAGCGCAAGGCGTTCCAGCATCAGGCCGAACTGCAGGCGCTGCGCGAACAGGTGCGTGAAGAGGCCCGCCAGGACGGCTACCGGGAGGGGTTCGACACCGGCCGCCAGGAGGGCCATGCCCAGGGCCTCGAAGAAGGACGCCGCGCCGGCGAACAGGAAACCGCCCGCCAACGCCATGACGCCCTGGCGCCGCTGGCCTCGCTGGTGGAACAGTTCCGCCTCGCCCTGGCCGACCTGGATCATGCCATCGCCGAGGACCTGGTGGATCTGGCCCTGGCCACCGGCCGCCAGCTGGCCGGCGACGCCCTGCGCGAGGAGCCCGCCGAGATACTCAATCTGGTGCGCACGCTGATCCACGAAGAACCCGCGCTCAACGGCAAGACCCGCCTGTGGCTGCACCCCGAGGACCTGGCCCTGGTGGAACAGGAGCTGCACGCGGAATTCCAGGCCGCCGGCTGGAAGCTGCAACCGGACGATCAGATCCATCGCGGCGGTTGCCGGGTGACCAGCCCCAACGGGGAACTGGACGCCACCCTGGAGAGCCGCTGGGAAAACCTCGCCGCCCGGGTGCGCCGGCGCACCCGCCGGACGGACGACGGCGACACGGAGGCGCGGCCATGAGCAGCGCCGATAACCTTCACCAGGCGCAATGGCGCCGCACCCTGCACAGCGTCACCCGGCGTGTCGCCACCGCGCCCCACTACCAGGCCAGCGGCCGGGTGGTGCGCGCCACCGGCCTGGTGCTGGAGGCGGTGGGCCTGCGCACGCCGCTGGGCAGCGCCTGCCGCATCGAGATAACGGCGCCCGGCAGCGACCGCCCCGGGTTCGCCGAGGCGGAGGTGGTGGGCTTCTCCGGCGACAAGCTGTTTCTGATGCCGCTGGCGGAAATCAGCGGCCTGACCCCCGGCGCGCGGGTGTTCCCGCTGGGCGACGGGGAAGACACCGGCGCCCGCCGTTTCCCGCTCGGCGAGGCCCTGCTGGGCCGGGTGGTGGACGGCAACGGCCGGCCGCTGGACGGCGGCGCGCCGCTGGAGGAAGTGCCCCACGGCACCCTGGCGGCGCCGCCCATGAATCCGCTGGCGCGGGCCCCCATCGACACCCAGATCGACGTGGGAATCCGCGCCATCAACACCTTGCTGAGCATCGGTCGCGGCCAGCGCATGGGGCTGTTCGCCGGCTCCGGCGTGGGCAAGTCCGTGCTGCTGGGCATGATGGCGCGCTACACCGGCGCCGACGTGATCGTGGTCGGCCTGATCGGCGAGCGCGGCCGGGAAGTGAAGGACTTCATCGACAACATTCTCGGCGAGGAGGGCCGGCGCCGGGCCGTGGTGGTGGCGGCCCCGGCCGACACCTCGCCGCTGCAACGCCTGCAGGGCGCCGCCTACGCCACCCGGGTGGCGGAACACTTCCGCGACGCCGGCCTGAGCGTGCTGCTGATCATGGATTCGCTCACCCGCTACGCCATGGCGCAGCGGGAAATCGCCCTGGCCATCGGCGAGCCGCCGGCCACCAAGGGCTATCCGCCGTCGGTGTTCGCCAAGCTGCCGGGGCTGGTGGAACGGGCCGGCAACGGCGAAACCGGCGGCGGCTCGATCACCGCCTTTTATACCGTGCTCACCGAAGGCGACGACCAGCAGGACCCGATCGCCGACTCCGCCCGCGCCATTCTTGACGGCCATGTGGTGCTGTCACGGGCCCTGGCGGAAGCGGGCCACTACCCGGCCATCGATATCGAGGCGTCCATCAGCCGCGCCATGACCGCCATTGTCAGCGGCGGGCAGCAACAACACGCGCAGCAGTTCAAACAGCTGTTCTCGCGCTACCAGCGCAACCGGGACCTGATCAGCGTGGGCGCCTACAGCCCCGGCCACGACCCGTCCCTGGACCGGGCCGTGGCGCTGTACCCCTCGATCGAACACTTTTTGCAGCAGGGTATCGGCGAGCGCGCCGATATCGATGATTCGCAACAGGCACTGAGTGCCTTGCTTGGAGGTGTGCAATGAACGCGTCCAACCCGCTGGATACCTTGATCGAACAAAGCCGCAAGGCGCGCGACCACGCCGGCCGCAGCCTCGCCGAGGACCGTCGCGGCCAGGCGCAGAGTGCCGCCCAGCTGGACGCCCTGCGGCGCTACCGGCAGGAATACTGCCGGCGCCTGCAGGACGCCATGAGCCGTGGCATCGACGCCGCCACGCTGGCCAACTACCGGCGTTTTATCCGTTCCCTGGACGACGCCATCGACACCGCCCTGCGGGCGCTGGATCAGCAGGAAGAGAAAGTGGCCGCCAGCCAGCAGCAGTGGCAACAGCGGCAACGGCAGCTGTCGTCCTACGACACCCTGGCCACGCGGCGCGCCGACCAGCAGCGCCACCGGGAACAGCGCCGCGAACTGCGCGACAACGACGAATTGACCCATAACGCGTTGGCCCGGCGTTCGCGCCAGGACTGACGGGAGGCTACCCCATGGATATCACCGCATTGCTCAGCCAGAGCGTCACCAAGACCGCCAACCCCGGCCAACCGCTGACGAGCGCCGACGGCGAAGCGTTCGCCGGCTCCCTGCAAGCGGCGGCGGCCAGACTGCTGCAGGCTTCGGGCCACGACGGCGAACCCAGCGACACCGCTCTGACGCTGATCGACGCCGAGGGCGACCCGCTTGTCACCGGCGAAGCCAGCGACGCCCTGCGCAACGCCCTGGAAGCACTGGCCGGCAGCCAGCGGGCGCCGAACCGCGGCGACGGCGCCCTGGAAGCGCGCCATGAACCGCTGGCGCCCGAGACCACCGAGGGCGCGCCGGAAACCGGCGCCGGGAACCCGGTGGTCGGCGGGCTGGCCCTGGCCGCGCCCTTGTCGGCCACCACCGGCGGACAGAACCCGGCCCGTGACCTGCCCGGGGTGCGCGTGCCGGACACGCTGAACAAAGCGGCCGCGGTATCGGGCTGGCCCGCTGACGGTGGCGGCGACGCCGCGACCCCGGCGCCCGCCGTCAGCGGCGACAGCAAAGCCGCCCCCCCGGCCTGGACGGCCAGCGCCCCGGAATTCAGCGCGGCACTCGACAAGTCTCGCCTGGAAACACGCCTGGCCGCTAATCAGGACGGCGCCGCGCCGTCCTTGGGTGTCGGCGGCGCCACCGGCGCCACCAGCGGCGCCGGCACCCCGGCCGGGGCCGCCACCACCCATTCAGCGCCCTTCACCCTGCAGGCACCGGTCGCCAGCGCCCCCTGGCAACAGCAACTGGGCCAGCAGATGGTGGGGCTGGCGCAGCGCGGCGACCAGCACATGGAGCTGCACCTTAACCCGCGCGAACTGGGCCCGCTGTCGGTGAGCCTGAAGCTCGACGACCAGGGCGCCCAGGCGCACTTCTTCTCCAGCCACGCCACGGTGCGCGGGGCGGTGGAACAGGCCATCCCGCAACTGCGCGAAGCGCTGGCCGAACAGGGCATCGCCCTGGGTGAAGCAATGGTCGGTGAGCAGCGCCAGAACTTCGCCGGTAACGGCGACGGCCAGCCCGGCGAGCGTGGCGGCGCTCGCCCCGGCGATGCGCTGGCCGGCGACAGCGGTGAAGCCGCTGGCGAAACGGTGACGGTGAGCCAGGTGATCGGCGAGGCCGGCGGCGTCGACCTGTACGCCTGAGCCGGCCGCCGTCAAAACGTCAAGATAAGCCCTTTAGCACGGCCTTTTCCGGCCATGCCGGCCTGACCGCCGGCGGCATACTGCACTCTGAAACAGCCACTCATATTCAGGATGGAAGGCACAACACATGGCGGATTCTCCGAACCGGTCGGGCAAGCTTGGATGGTTGATCGCCCTGATGGTGATCATGCTCGGCGCGCTGGTGGCCATCAATATGTACCTGTTGCTGTCCGATGACGGCGACGACGACGGCGGCGAACCGGTGGTGCAGGCGCAAGCGCCCAAGCCGGTGACCTACGTCAAGATCGACCCGTTCACCGTCAACCTGCAAGGGGACCTGTGCGGCCAGCGGCTGCTGTACGTGGGTCTGTCCCTGCAGGTCGCCGACGCCGATACCGAGAGCTACGTGCTCGAACACATGCCGCAGTTGCGCAGCCGGTTGCTGATGCTGCTGTCCGGCCAGAGTTCGCAAACGGTGGCCACCCAGGAAGGCAAGGAACAGCTCAAGGCGGACATTCTGGCGCTGTTCAACCAGCCACACGGGGACAACCAGCCCGAACTGCAAGTGGATGATGTGCTCTTCACCGAGTTCATCGTGCAATAAACCGGGTGGACGCCAATGGCACAAGACGATCTGCTATCCCAGGAAGAAATCGACGCGCTGCTCAACGGGCCCGGCGGTGACGATGAGTCGCCGGTCAGCAAAGAGCCGCGCATGCGCCCCTATGACCCCGCCTCGCAGCACCGGGTTATTCGCGAGCGCCTGCACAGCCTGGACATTATCAACGAGCGCTTCGCGCGCCATTTCCGCGTCAGCCTGTTCAACCTGATACGGCGCAGCGCCGACATCACCGTGGATTCGGTGCGCTACCAGAGCTTCAAGGATTTCGCGCGCAATTTGCCGGTGCCCACCAACCTCAATCTGATTGCCATGAAGCCGCTGCGCGGCACCGGCCTGGTGGTGTTCCCGCCCAGCCTGGTGTTCATGGTGGTGGACAATCTGTTCGGCGGTGACGGCCGCTTCGTGACCAAATCCGAAGGGCGTGAATTCACCAATACCGAACAGCGCATTATTCAGCGGCTGCTGAAGCTGGCCATCGACGCGTACCAGGACGCCTGGAAGTCGGTCTACTCGCTGGAGATCAGCTACCTGCGCTCCGAGATTCAGGCCAAGTTCGCCAATATCACCAACTCGCCCAACGAGATCATCGTCAATACCACCTTCCATCTGGAGGTGGGCAACCTGGCCAGCGATTTCCAGGTGTGCATGCCCTATTCGATGATCGAGCCGCTGCGCGAACAACTGAATAACCCGATCGCCGACGGCCGTGATGCCGGTGACCAGGCCTTCACCCACCGCATGGCCGGTGAGATCCGCCATTCGGAGGTGGAGCTGGTGGCGGAGTTCGTCAATGTGCCCAGCCGCATTTCCCAGGTTATGAGCCTCAAGCAGGGCGACGTGCTGCCCATTGAGCTGCCCGACACCGTGATCGCCCGCGTGGATGGCGTGCCGGTGCTGGAATGCGACTACGGCAGCCGTGACGAACAACGGGCGCTGCGCGTACAGCGCGTCATCGACCACGCCAACGCCCATGTGGCGGCGGCACCGAGGAAGCCGAGCAATGACTGATCCCAACAAACCCGATAAAAACGCCAGCGACGACGACTGGGAAAAGGCCATGGCCGAACAGCAAGGCGAGGACCAGGGTGGCGACGACGCCGACCCCTGGGCCGAAGCCCTGGCCGAACAGGAAGCCGCGGGCGGCGACAGCGACCCGGAAGCCGCCGACGCAACCGGCCGCAACGCCGGCGACCAGGTGTTCAAACCGTTCGACGCCGGCACCGGCGGGGGCGGCGATGCCCGGGACCTGGAAATGATCATGGATATCCCGGTGAAGCTGAGCGTGGAACTGGGGCGCACGCGCATCACCATCAAACAGCTTCTGGAGCTGGCCCAGGGCTCGGTGGTGGAACTGGACGGCCTGGCCGGCGAGCCGATGGACATTCTCATCAACGGCTACCTGATCGCCCAGGGTGAAGTGGTGGTGGTGGAAGACAAATACGGCATCCGCATCACCGAAATCATCACGCCCTCCGAGCGGGTGCAGAAGCTCAACCGATGAGCACCGCCGACACCCAAACCAAGGCCGGCATCGAGGCGGTGCAGGCCGGCGGCGACGCCATGCTGGGGATGGCCGCGTTCGGCAAAACCGCCCTGGTGCTGGCCGTCATGGTCGGCCTGATCGTGCTGTGTGGCTGGCTGCTCAAGCGCTTCGGGCCCGGCCACATGGCCACCGGCCAGACCCTGAAGGTGGTGGCCAGCCGCGCGGTGGGCGCTAAAGAGCGGGTGGTGGTGTTGGAACTGGAAGACACCTGGCTGGTGCTCGGCGTGGGCGGCGGCCAGGTCACCAAGCTGCACGAGCGGCCGGCGCCGGAACGCCCGCTGGAACCGCAAGCCACGCCCGCCGCGCCGCGCATCAATCCGGAAGACAGCTTCGCGCGCCGCTTTGCCCAGGCGCTGAAAAGCAATGCACGCGGCCCGAGGAAGCCACAATGAAAGCGATGTTGTCGTCGGTACGGCGCGCCCTGCCCTGGCTGTTGGCGGCGCTGATAGTGATGCTGATGGGCGCGCTGCCCGACCTCGCCTGGGGCCAGGCGACAATCCCCGGCATCACCAGCGAACCCACCGCCGGCGGCGGCCAGCAATGGTCGATCAAACTGCAGACCCTGCTGCTGCTCAGCAGCCTGGCCTTCCTGCCCGCCGTGCTTCTGATGATGACCTGCTTCACCCGCATCATCATCGTGCTCAGCCTGCTGCGCACCGCCATGGGTACCCAGGCGGCGCCGCCCAACCAGGTGCTGCTGGGTCTGACGCTGTTTCTCACCTTCTTCGTGATGTCGCCGGTGTTCAATAAAGTCTACGACCAGGCCTGGGTGCCGCTGGAACAGGAACAAATCGAATTCCCGGAGTTCGTGGAAAGGGGCATGCAGCCGTTCCGCGAATTCATGCTCGCCCAGACCCGCGA
The DNA here is from genome assembly GCA_964556345.1 of uncultured Alcanivorax sp. Classification (GTDB taxonomy): domain Bacteria; phylum Pseudomonadota; class Gammaproteobacteria; order Pseudomonadales; family Alcanivoracaceae; genus Alloalcanivorax. Next base: position 1,542 of record CAZKWA010000035.1, on the reverse strand, counting down.
ACCGGACATCGCCCTGTTCGCCCGGCTCGCCGAGGTGGGCCCGATGGCCGGCCCGGAGGATCTGCCGTTCCGGGTGTTGCTGCCGGCGTTCGTCACCAGTGAGCTGAAAACCGCGTTCCAGATCGGCTTCACCATTTTTATTCCCTTTCTGATTATCGACCTGGTGGTGGCCAGCGTGCTGATGGCGCTGGGCATGATGATGGTGCCGCCGGCGACCATCTCCCTGCCCTTCAAGTTGATGCTGTTCGTGCTGGTGGACGGCTGGCAGCTGATTATCGGTTCACTGGCGGAGAGCTTTTTCGTATGACCCCCGAAACGGTAATGAGCATCGCCTACCAGGCCATGATGGTGACACTCTACCTGGGCGCCCCGCTGCTGCTCACCGCGCTGCTGATCGGTCTGCTGGTGAGCCTGTTCCAGGCCGCCACCCAGATCAACGAGATGACCTTGTCGTTCATCCCGAAAATTCTCGGGGTGTTCGCGGTGCTGATCGTGGCCGGCCCCTGGCTGCTGTCATTGATCATCGATTTCACCCGCACCCTGTTCCAGAACATCCCGTTTCTGGTCTCTTGAGCCCGCGCCATGGTCGATGTCTCCTTTGACCAACTGCACGCCTGGCTCACCGCCTTCCTGTGGCCGTTCATGCGTCTGTCGGGGTTTTTCCTGGCGGCGCCGCTGCTCGGCCACAGCGCCGTTCCCAACCGGGTCAAGATCGGCCTGGCGGCCTTGCTGTGCGTGGTGGTGGCGCCGGGCCTGCCGCCTTTGCCGGCGGCCCCGGTGTGGTCCTGGGCGGGGCTTGGCATCATCGTCGAGCAAACGCTGATCGGCATCGCCATGGGCCTGGCCCTGCGGGTGATGTTTTCGGTGGTGCAGGCGGCGGGGGAATTCATCGGGCTGCAGATGGGGCTGGCGTTCGCCACCTTCGTGACCCCGGACGGGGTCAACACCATGATCCTGTCACGGCTGTTCTACATGATCACGCTGTTGATGTTCCTGGCGGTGAACGGCCATCTGATCGTGATCGATACCCTGGCCACCAGCTTCCAGACCCTGCCGATCGGCGCCAGCGGGCTTAATCCCAACGGCTTCGAGATGCTGGTGCGCTACGGCGGCACCATCTTTGTGTCCGGCCTGCTGCTGGCGTTGCCGCTGGTGGCGGCGCTGCTGATCGTCAACCTCTCCCTGGGCATTCTCAACCGGTCCGCGCCCCAGCTCACCGTGTTCTCGGTGGGCTTTCCCACCTCGCTAACCCTGGGGCTGTTCCTGCTGCTGGTGCTGATGACCGATTTCGGCCGCTTCCTGCAGGGGTTGTTTTCCGAAGGGCTGCAGTTTCTCAATCAGCTGGTTGAGGCGCTGGCGCCGCTCTCCTGACGGTTGTGGCCCGCCACTTGTGCGAGCGGGCCTTGCCCGCGAAAGGGCGGCTTTAAGCCGCCCGGCAGGATTCCAGAGACGCTGTTGGTGCCTTGTCAGAAAAGCCTCTGGCATCCTGCCGGCAAGCTTCGCTTGCCTTTCGCGGGCAGGGCCCGCTCCCACAGCCCGCTC
>CAZKWA010000034.1:0-31404 GCA_964556345.1 uncultured Alcanivorax sp. | reverse complement strand
GGGAGCTTCGCTCCCTTTCGCGGGCGGGGCCCGCTCCCACAGCCCGCTCCCACAAGGCCCGCTCGCACAAATCTGGTTCCGTGGGAGCCATTGGCGGCGGGCCTGGGGGCGGGCTACTCCGAGCGGTCGGACGGCGGAGTGCCGTCCCGCTGGGTGTCCACCACACGCTCGTCGCCGAGCATGCGGACGTTGGCCGGCGGCGCGTTGCCGTCCTTGTCCTCGCCGAAGTACAGCGTGGTGTGCGGGAACGGAATCTCGATGCCCGCCTTGTCGAAGTAGATCTTGACCAGCCGGTTGTAGGCACGGCCCACCGCCCACTGATTGCCCGGCGTGGTCTTGATCACCACGCGGATGTTCACCGAGCTGTCGGCCAGGGCGGAGACACCGGCCACGGTCATCGGCGCCAGAATGTCGTGCTTGTGCGGCCCTTCCTTGAGCTCCTCGAAGGCGGCTTCCAACTGGGCGATGGCGTCGTCGATGTTCTCGCGGTAACCGATGCCGTACTCGCCCACGTGGTTGCCGTACTCGCGGGTGAAGTTGGAGACCGCGTCCACCGAGGAGAACGGCACGATGTGGTAGGTGCCGTACAGGTCGCGCAGGGCCACCGAGCGGATGCCGACCCGCTCCACGGTGCCGGAATTGCTGCCGGCGGTGACGAAGTCGCCGGTGTTCATGGCGTTTTCCAGCTGGATGAAGACACCGGTGATGACGTCCTGGACCAGCTTCTGCGCCCCGAAACCGATGGCCAGGCCGAGCACACCGGCGCCGGCGATCAGCGGACCAATATTAATGCCGATCTCCGCCAGCACGATCATCAGCGTCATGATGATGATGGCCACCGCCAGGGTGGTGTGGAACAGCCCCATCAGGGTGTTGGCGCGGGCCACGGTGGCCGCGTCGCTGCCCTCGGTGGGGGTGAGCTTGTGCTCAAGCAGGCTGGCGACGCCGATCCAGACGGCGGCGGCCACCGCCAGGATCACCAGGATATGAATGACCACGCCCACGGTCCGGGCGCCGGCGGCGGTGGCGTACCAGGCGGCCAGGTCGTACACCTCCCAGGCGTCCAGCGACAGAATCACCACCAGGGCCAGGATCAGCGCCCGGATGACTTTCAGACCGGTGGGCACATAGGTGTTCACCCGTGTCTGCAGGCGCGGCAGCTTTTTGTTCACCCGCTCGGAGAGCTGGATTTCCTTGCCGATGTACTGCGTCAGCACCACCGAAACCAACAGGCCCACGCCGACGTAGATCAGGGTTTCCAGAGTCGCCAGGGCGACATAGGGCAGCGCGGTTTCCGGGTTGATCACGGTGACCGCGAACACCATGACCGCGTAGGCCAGGGCGGCGATGTGCCAGAGGCGGGCGCTGACGCCCAGCGCCAGCCGCCCGGGGCCGCTGGTTTGTTCCGCCTTGGCCAGCAGCCGGTCACGCAGCGCGGTGCGTTTCTTGATAATCACCACCACCGCGTAAAGCAGCGCCACCAGCATCACCAGGGTGCCCACGGCGGTGCCCAGCGCGGTGGACAGGTGGAAGTTGAGAATCGGCACCAGGACCAGCATGCCGTAACCGATAAAGCCGGCCAGATTGGCGAGGAAACGGTTGCAGTAGCGCGCCTGATCCGCGTCCACCGGAATCAGGCGCAGACCCTGGTAACTGGAAGAGAACATCATCCGCAGGGCGGCCTTGGCCAGCTCCACCACCAGGAAGGCGTTCAGGAACAGGGCCAGACGGGTGGCGTCGGCGTTGGCCTCGGACACCAACAGGGAAGAGATGAAGCCGCCGGCCAGGTAGGCCAGCCCCACCACGATCACGTCCACCAGGGCGGCGACCGCCACGGCGACAAGGGTCCGCAGCATGGCGAATTTTTCCGAACCCCGCTGGGCCCAGGCGCTGAAGCCCCGGAACACCGGGGACGCGATGGCGCGCAGAACGAAGAAGACCACGAAGGTGGCGATCACCAGAATCGCCAGGTTGACCGCCGCGGCGCCCACTTCCCGCACGCTCGCCTCGCCGGTCACGGCCTCGTCGGCGCTCGCCTGGCCGCTGCCCACCAGGCCACCAAGGGCGGCCCCGAGGGCGGCGAACTGCTCGCCCATATTGCCGGCCAGGTTGCCGGTGGTGGCGGCCATGCGGCGGGCGAACGACACGTCTTCAGGCTGCTGGTCGCTGGGCGACCGGGCCGCGATCCGCTCCGCGGGCACGCCCCCTTCCATCTCGAGCGGGGGCTCCCCCTCCGCGTCAACGCCGGTGCGGGCGGCCTGCAGCGCGCGCAACTCCTCGATCAGGGCGTTGCGCGAGGCTTCATCCTCGATCAAATCCGCCAGGGTGCCGTAGGCGGGCTCACTGACGGCGGCGTCGGCCTCCTGGGCGAACGACGGCGCCGCCAGCAGCAACATGACCAGGGACAACAGGCCGGCAAGGGCCGTGGGCATGAGACGGTGTAATGGCACGCTCTCTCCTCCTTTGAATCCGTACGCGCTCTTCCTGTCGCGTCGAAACCGATGAATAAAACTGGCCAGTTTACCCTAAACGGCCACGCGGCATTATCGGGTGAAGACTACGACAAGACGGCGCTCGATTCGACGACGCACCCGGGGTTATAACAAGAAAGCAACGTGATTGACCCAAACTACGCCCGGCCCGGTTCAGGCGGCCAACGCCGCCGTTTGACTGTTACATCAATCGGTGTAAACGTTCTTCCGGGTACGGATTCGATGAGAGACAAGCGCATGGAACAGTGGCAGCACCGCACGGTGATCCGTGACGGCATTAATCTGGCCACCCGACGCCGGGGCAACCCGAACGGCCCGACGGTGCTGTTCGTGCACGGCTATCCGGATAACGGCGAGGTCTGGGACGCGGTGGCCGGGGCGCTCGGCGACGACTACCAGCTGATCACCTACGACGTGCGCGGCGCCGGCGCGTCATCCTCGCCGCGCGCCCGCCGGGCCTACCGCCTGGAAGCGCTGCGCGACGATCTGTTCGCGGTGATCGACGCGCTGAGCCCGGGCCGGCCGGTGCACCTGGTGGGCCATGACTGGGGCTCGATCCAGGCCTGGGAAGCGGTCACCGAACCCGGCGCGGCGAAGCGCATTGCCTCCTACACCAGCCTGTCCGGCCCCTGCCTGGACCACGTTGGCCAGAGCCTGCGCGACGCCGGCGACCTGGCCGGCAGCCTGCGGCAGCTGGCGAAAAGCTGGTACATCGGCGCTTTCCATATTCCGGCGCTGGCGCCGCTGGCCTGGAAGCTGGGCCTGGGCGACGCCTGGCCGAACCTGCTGCGGCGCACCGAGGGCCTGAGTGCCCCCGCCAACCCCACGCAAAGTCGCGACGGCGCCCAGGGCGTGGCGCTCTACCGGGCCAATATGCTGCCGCGCCTGCTGCATCCCCGGGAACGGCGCACCACGGTGCCGGTGCAGCTTCTGGTGGCGCGCCGCGACCGCTATGTGGGGCCGGCGCTGCTGGACAGCGTGCCGCCCTGGACCGGCCAGCTGTGGCGCCGCGAGTTGAACACCGGCCACTGGGGCCCGTTGCTCGGCCATGCGCCGCTGACCGCCCGCTATTTGAAAGCCTTTATTGATCATATCGAAGGCGCCCCCGCCGACGCGGCCCTGCGGCGCGCCCGGGTGACCGCCGGCGGCGGGCCGGACAGCGGCAAGCTGGTGGTGATCACCGGGGCGGGCTCGGGCATCGGCGAGCAGACCGCCCTGGCCTTCGGCGCCCGGGGCGCCACCGTGCTGTGCACCGACATCGACCCGGACGCCGCCGCCCGCACCGCGCAACGGATCAAGGACGCCGGCGGCGACGCCCTGAGCCGCAAAACCGACGTCGGCAACAGCCGCTCCATGGAGGCGCTGGCGCGCTACGTGGACAAGGAGCTCGGCGCACCGGACGTGGTGGTCAACAACGCCGGCATCGGCCTGGCCGGCCCGCTGCTGGACACCACCGTGCAGGATTGGAAACAGGTGCTGGACGTGAACCTGTGGGGCGTAATCCACGGCTGCCGGCTGTTCGCCCGCCAGATGATCGATCAGGCCAAGAGCGGCCATATCGTCAATGTGTCCTCGGCGTCGGCCTATCTGCCATCGCGCGCGCTGCCGGCCTATGCCACCAGTAAGTCCGCGGTGCTGATGCTCACCGAGTGCCTGCGCGCGGAGTTGGCGGATCAGGGCATCGGCGTGTCGGCGATCTGCCCCGGCATCATCGACACCCCGATCACCGGCCGGGCCCGTTTCGTGGGCGTCGACGACGACGAGCAGACCCGCCGCCGGGACGCCGCCCAGCGGCTCTATCATAGGCGCGGCTTCACCGCCGACCGGGTGGCCCGCGCCATCGTCGACGCGGTGCAGGGCAACCGCGCCGAGGTGCCGGTGAGCGTGGAGGCCAGCGGCATGCGTCTGATCGGGCGCTGGGCGCCGGGTCTGGCGCGCCGGCTGGCACGCCTGGACGTGACGCCGTGACGGCGGCGTCCGGCATGCATGGCACCCGGCCGGCAACCGGTCTATCATCGCGCTCATGAGCTCTTCACGGAAATCCCCGGCGGCGATTCTGCGCCGCCTCAAGCAAAGCGCGCCGGACGGCAAAGGCGAACTCCCCGAGCTGGAAAAACGCCAGGAGTTCACCATCGACCAGCTGGCCCGGGAGGCCGGCTCCACGGTGCGCAACGTGCGCGCCTACCAGGACCGGGGCCTGCTGCCGCCGCCGGAAAAGCGCGGCCGCACCGGCATCTATACCGATGTGCATCTGGCCCGCCTGAAAATCATCGGCGCGCTGCTGGAGCGCGGCTATACCCTGAACAATATCCGCGACCTGCTGAGCGCCTGGGAACAGGGGCGCGACCTGAACGACATTCTCGGGCTGGAAGTGGCGGTGACCTCCTGGCAGAACCCGGAGGTGCCCTCCTATAAGGATTACCAGGATCTGATCGACGATTTCGGCGAGGACATCACCCCGGAGGTGATGACCAAGGCGGTGTCACTGGGTTATATGATCCCCGAGGGCATGCGCCTGCGCGTGCCCTACCCGCGCATCTACAACGCCGGCAAGGAGCTGGTGGAAAACGGCGTGCCCCTGGACGCGGTGCTCACCCATGTGCGGCTGGTGCGCCAGGAAGTGGACAAGCTCGCCGAGCGCTTTATCGACATGATCGTCGAGCATCTGGTGGACGAAAAGTACGGCCCCAACAGCCTGCCCGAAGGCGAGGACGTGGCGCGCCTGGCGGAGTTCATCACCCGCATCCGGCCGCTCGCCGAGGCGGTGGTCAACGACGAGCTGGGCCGGGTGCTGGAGAAAAGCATCAACAAGGTGCTGGTGGACCGGCTCGAGAACGTGCTGGCCCACCTGGAAAAGCACCACTGACGCCGGTCACGGCGCGGCCGGCCCGAAAGCCAGCGCCTGCAGCGCTTCCGGCGCCTCCCCGCAGGCCGGGTCCACCAGGCCCTGGCTGGCGAACAGCCGCGCGGCGGCGATCCCGGTACCGTCCTGAAAGCGCTGCCAGCGCCACTGCCCGAACTCCGCCAGCAGCAGCGCCTGGAAGGTGCGGGCCATGCCCCAGGCAAGACGCCGCGCCTGGCTCTCGCGGGGCGTGTTGATCATCGGCACCAGCGCCTCCAGGGCCTCTTCGATACGGGCCCGCACCCCGGTGCCGACCGGGTCGCCGAGCGCCGCCAGCCGCCGCACGATCTCCTCGATGAACGCCTCGCCGGGCTCCGGCTTCTTCAATGCGCGCAGCACGTCATGGGCGAGCACCGAGGTGGTGCCTTCCCAAATACAGTTCACGTGCAGGTTCCGGAAGATCCGCGGGATGCCGGTGTCTTCCACGTAGCCGGCGCCGCCGAAACTCTCCAGCAATTCACTGCCGGCCCAGACGCCCTGCCGGGCACAGGCCAGTTTGGTCAGCGGAATCAGCAGCCGGGCCAGGGTGCCGTCGCCGCCGTGTTCGGCGCGGCCCATCTGCGCGGCGGCTTCCTGGTTGAGCACCACCATGGCGTCATAGACCACGGCGATGCGCGCGAACCACTCGCGGTGGATCGGGTTGTCCACCAGCCGGCCGCCGAAGGCCTCGCGCTTGACGGCGTAATCGCGGGCCAGCGCGAGCAGATGGCCGACCCCCGCCAGGCCGCCGAGCGACGCCCAGTAACGGGCCACGCTCAACAGGCCGGCCAGCTTGCGCACGCCGTCACCAAGGCCACCCACCGGCACCGCCCGGGTGCCCACCAGATCGAGCTCGGCGGTGGGCAGGGCGCGGGTGCCGAACTTGTCCTTGAGGCGGCGCACCTGGATCCCGTTCCAGCCGCCGCTCTGGTCCCGCAGCTCAAGGAGGAACAGCGACAGCCCCCGGCTGCCGGCTTCGGCGTTCTCCGGGCGCGCCAGCGCCAGTGCCATGTCCGAGGTGGTGGCGGAGGTGAACCACTTGCTGCCATGCAGCGACCAGCTGCCATCGCTGGCGGGCACCGCCCGGGTGGCGGTATCGCCGACGTCGGAGCCGCCGGAACGCTCGGTCATCCACTGGCCCGAGGTCCAGGCGTCCTCGCGGGCGGTCAGCCGGGGCACGTAGCGTCGCGCCAGCGCCGGGTCGTGTTCGTTGAGCAGCGTGGCGGCGCCGTCGGTCATCACCAGCGGGCAGTCCGCCACCGCGCTGACCGGATCATAAAGGTTGATCAGACCGGCCTGGACGGTGCGCGTGTGAACGTCGTAGGGGTCCTCGTAGGGCAGCGCGACCAGGCCCTGCCGCTGGCCCAGATGCATCAGTTCCAGCCAGCTGTCGTCCACCTCGATACGATCGACCCGGCGCCCCCAGGGCTCGAAGGCCACGTGGCGGGGCGGGTTCCGTTCCGCGCGCTCGGCCAGCGGCGGCATCACCGTGGCCGCCAGCTCGCCAAGCCGCTCCAGCTGCGGCGCGGCCGCCCGGTACACCTCGTCCGGCAGCCGCCACTGCAGCGACAGCCGCAGGGTGGGGTCGGTGTGAAAGCGGTTCCCCGCGTCGGGGGGCAGTTGGAAGAAGTCGTCCATGTCACTCTCCTGGCAGGCCGCCGGTGGCGGATTCGGTTGACGGCGGCGGGCCCAAAATCTGCACGCAGACGCGTTTCACGCCTTCCACCAGCGCCGCTTCGTGCTCCGGGCGGGGCCGCTGGCTGAGCGGCCCCACCAGGGTTTCGGCGATCGCGCCGACGATGGCCGTGGCGAGTAGCCGCTCGTCCTGGGGCGCGATCTCGCCGGCGGCGATGCCGTCACGGATGATCGCCGCGAAGATGGCCCGGTAGGGGGCCCGGAAGTGCAGCCGGTCGGATTCGATGGTGCGGTCCACCGGCTCCGCCAGCAGCGCGTACGCCAGCCGCCAGCCTTTCAGCGCCCGGCGGGAAAACGTTTCCGCCACCCGCGCCACCCGCTCCCGGGCCGAGCCGGGCGGCTCGGCGGCCTGGGCGCAGATGTCGATCTCATGCTGGGCGGCGTAGCGGAATACCTGATCGAACAGGTCGCTTTTCGACTCGAAATACCGGTACAGCAGCCCGGTGGAGACCCCGGCCCGCGCCGCCACGGCCGGCATGCCGGCCACCGCGTAGCCGCCCTCGGCGAGCAGCGACTGGGCGGCGGCGAGAATGCGGGCGCGGGTTTGCGCCATGCGCGCTTCGATTTTGGGTGTGCGACGGTAGGCCATTTAAGAAATGAATCACTTTCCATTTCTTGTTGCAAGCACCCTGTGCATTTTTTAACCTATGGCGGACAAATAATGAACAGCGCTCTAATGGGGCGCGGGAGAGCACGACATGACAGCCAAGACACAGCTCAATCCGTTCGCCTGCGGCTGGTTCCAGGTGGATTACAGTGATCAGCTTCGCCGCGGAGAGGTGCGCCCGTTCCGGGCCTTCGACCGGGAATTCGTTCTCTGGCGCGATGACGACGGCCACGCCCATCTCATGGATGCGTTCTGCCGCCATCTGGGCACCCACCTCGGTTACGGCGGGCGCGTGCAGGGTAACCGCCTTCAGTGCCCGTTCCACGGCTGGTGCTTCGATGGCAGCGGCGCCTGCGCGGAAATCCCCTACAGCCCCAACGCCCGGCTGGAGAATCGTGCCCTGGGCTCGCTGCCCCTGGTGGAGCGCAACGGCCTGATCTTCGCCTGGTGGCACCCGGAGGGGAAAGCGCCGGATTACGCGGTGCCGGTCATTGATGAGTGCCAGGACAGCCAGTGGTCCCGGTACTACCGCCATGCCTGGACGGTGCCCACCGTCTGGTACGAAATCCAGGAGAACATCGTCGACAGCACCCATTTTCACTACCTGCACGGCGTCAACAGCCTGGCGGAGGTGAAACGCTGCGAGCAGCAGGGCGCGCTTCTCGACGTGGACATTCATCACCAGTTCAAGACCCCCGACGGGGTCTGTCCCGGTTTCATCCAGACCACGCTTTACGGGCCCTATTTCGCGCTGGTGCGCTTCCGCATCGGCGATCTGGCGGAGATTTTGTTCATTGACGGCATCACCGTGCGCGGCGAACGTGAGCTGGAGCTGAACTTCAGCCTGATGGCCCGGCTCAGCGGCGTTCAATCCCCGGACATGAGCCTGGAGCTGGTCAACGAAGCGATCCGTCAGGTCAGCGAGGACGTGCCGATCTGGCGCCACAAGGCCCGCTGGGAACGCCCCAGTCTGGCCCCCGGCGACGGCCCGATCATGAAATTCCGCCGCTGGGCGGCGCAATTCACGCCGATCACCACGGCCACCGACACCCTGGAACTGACCCATGTCTGAGACCCCGCAACCTTCGCAAAACCACTGTGTGTTCCGCCGCCAGGGCGAGCGTATTCTGCCCACCGTGCTGTCGCGGGGCCCCTGGAGCCCCGACGCCCAGCACGGCGGCGCGCCGGCCGGTCTGATCGCCGGGCTGGCCGAGGAGGCGCTGGCGCCGGAAGGCTACCAACTGGTGCGTCTGACGCTGGAATTGCTCCGCCCGGTGCCGGTGGCGGAGCTGAGCGCGACGGTGGACGCCGAACCGGGCCGCGCGGTACGCCGGGTGCGGGTGACGCTGCGCCACGGCGACCAGCCCGTGGCCAGCGGCCTGGCGGTGATGGTGCGGGGCGCCCCCCTCAGCGAGGGCTCCGCCGCCGAGGAACGGCCACTGCCGCCGCCCTCGCAGTGCCTCGACCCGGTCCGGATTCCCGGTATGGCCGAGGAAGAGAGCTTCCATTACACCGCCATGGCCTCCAAGGTCGCCGCCGGCAGCACCCTGGAGCCGGGCCCGGCGGCGGCCTGGCTGCGGCTCACCGTGCCTCTGGTGGACGGCATGGAGACCACGCCCCTGATGCGGGCCGCCGCCGCCTCGGACTTCGGCAACGGGCTGAGCTGGACCCTGCCGCTGGACCGCTACCTGTTCGCCAATACCGATCTCACCCTGTATATCCAACGGCCGCCGGTGTCCGAGTGGGTGGGGGTGGACAGCCGCACCTGGATCGAAACCTCGGGGATCGGCATTACCCGCTCCGTGCTGCACGACGAAAGCGGCCCGCTGGGTTTTGCCCAGCAGAACCTTCTGGTGCGGGAACGGCGGGCCTGAGCACCCGCCAAGGCCGGGCGGTCGCTACGCCTGGTAGCGGGCGATCACCCGGTCGCGGATGGTGGGCTTGATATTGGCCCGGCTCAGGTCACCGCCGTAATGCGCCACCACGCGGTGGTCCATCACCCGGAACCACAGGGGCGGAATCCAGGCCAGCAGAATCATCGAGGCGTAGCCGCCGGGCAGCTGCGGGGATTCATCGAAGTGCCGCAACGCCTGATAGCTGCGCGTCGGGTAGGCGTGGTGGTCGGAGTGGCGCTGCAGCTGGTACAGGAAGATGTTGGTCACCCGCCGGTTGGAGTTCCAGGAGTGCTCCGGCCGGCACCGCTCGTAGCGCCCGTTTTCCTGCTGTTGCCGCAACAGGCCGTAGTGCTCCAGGTAGTTCACCACTTCCAGCAACTGGAAACCGAACAGGCTCTGGATAATCAGAAACGGCACCACCGCCCAGCCCAGCCAGACGATCAGCGCGCCCCACAACAGGACCGACAGACCCCAGGCCTGCAGGTTGTCGTTGCGCCAATGCCACACCGACTTGCCCTGGCGCTCCAGGCGCTGCTTCTCCAGGTGCCAGGCGGATGTCAGGCTGCCCAGCACGGTGCGCGGCAGAAATTCCCAGAAGGTCTCACCGAAACGGGACGAGGCCGGATCCTCCGGCGTGGACACGCGCACGTGGTGGCCCCGGTTATGTTCGACGAAGAAGTGCCCATAGAACACCGGCGCCAAGGTCAGCTTGGCGAGCCACTTTTCCAGGCGGTCGTTCTTGTGCCCCAGCTCATGGCCGGTGTTGATGGCGATGCCGGTGGCGCAACCGGTGGAGATCGCCAGACCCAGATAGCTGTACCAGGGCAACGCCCAGGTGCCGGCCACCCAGGCGGCGTAGATAAAGGTGCCGTAGAGCATGGGTACGGAGATATAAACCGCAAAGCGGTAGTAGCGGTCCCGCTCCAGTTCGCCGACCCGGTCTTCGGGCGGGTTGGCGGTCTCCTCGCCGAGGAGCACGTCGAACAGGGGGATCACCCCGAACACGAACAGAAAGCCAAACCACCACATCACCGGCCAGCCGGTGAGCTGGACCATGAGCACCGCGCCCACCGGCAGCAGCATGGTGAGCGTGCTGAGTAACCACCAATAGCGGCGGGTGTCCCGCCATTCGGTGTTGATCGCCGCCGTCGTCATTTTTATTGTCCTCCTGGCCGCCTGCTGGTTATTTCATCATCAAACTCGCCATTGAACAGTGTCAATATGAAAGCCGTTGCTTTTTAACCGGCCGGTAGCGTTTCGCTGGCTTTTTGTAGTTTCGCCTCCCTCGCCTTGAACCATCGTGCCAATCTTGGCGAAAACCCCTAGAAACGCCGATAAAACAATAACCGGGAGGCGACATGATTCCTCGATTGATGCTCAGCGTTGTGCTGGCCCTTTTCCTCAGTGCCTGCGGAGGCGGCGGCGGCAGTGACGGCGGCGGCGCCCCCAGCCCCAACACTCCGGCGCCGGAGCCGGAACCCCAGGAGCCGTCCGAACCAACCCTGCCGGAACAGCGGCCCTCCCAGGTCAGCGCGCCCTTCGCCGACTATGGCCGGGTGCTCAACATCCTGCCGCCCGGCCAGGACGACAACGGTGGCCTGAGCAACCTGACCGCCGACATCCCCGGCCTGTCCGATCTGATCAGCACCCTGCTCGATGACCTGGTGGCCGAAACCGGCCTGGTGCCGGCCCTCAGCAAAGAGCCGCATTTCGACGACCAGCTCGACCTGTACGACGCTCTGGTGCGCAGCCCGGAAAACCTGACCGACGGCGAGCTCACCGACTATTTCAAGGACGCCTCGCTGCGCGCGCCGGACGCCGGCGACTGGGAGAGCGAGATCACCGTGGCGGCGGGCAACCGCAGCGTGGACATCAAACGCGACCGCTTCGGCGTGCCGCACATTTTCGGCGACAGCCGGCCCGACGCTCTGTTCGGCACCGGCTATGTGACCGCCGCCGATCGCCTGTTCCTGCTCGACGTACTGCGCCGCGCCGGGCGTGGTGAGTTGTCCCGCTTCCTCGGCCCGGCGGACTTCTCCTTCGACCGGGACATCGCCGTGGACGCCCCTTACCGGGAGGAGGACCGCACCGAACAGATCGCCAACGCCGTCGCCCGCTTCGGCGACGACGGCGCGCAGATCTATCAGGACGCGATTCACTACGTGGCCGGCCTGAACAAGTACGTGGAAGACGTGCAAAGCGGCCTGCTCAAAGCACCGATCGAATACGTGGGCCTGGGCGTGCAGCTGGAACCCTTCGTGATCGAGGATCTGGTGGCCATCGCCACCCTGATCCAGGGCATCTTCGCCGGCGGCGGCGGCGGCGAGCACGACAACGTGCTGCTCCTGCAGGCGCTGCGCGAACAGACCGGCTCCGACCAGGCGGCCTGCGAACTCTGGCGCGACCTGCGCCACGCCACCGACGGCGAATCCTCGGTGACCACGGAGCGACGCTTCGCCACCCAGTCGCCGCCGGAAATCGACGACACCCTGTGCCCGTTGTCCGGCGAACTGGCCGGCCGCTTCCCGGGGGCGGTGCTGTTCGACGCCGGCTCCTTCCAGAGCTACCAGCCGCTGACCACCGAGCCCTGTGGCCGCCCGGGCCAGCCCACCTGCCCCACCGCCATCGGCAATGTCCCGGCGCTGCCCGGCACCGGCGCCGTGGGCGGCCTGCTGGACGCGGTCGGCGAGCTGCTGGGCGGCCTGCTGTCGCTGGCCTCTTCCGACTTGCCGGACGGTGAACCGAACCTGGCGGCCCGCTGGGCGCGGGTCACCATTGAGATCGACAAATTGTGGCACGACGCCCCCGAGCCCACCGCCCTGCCCGGCGAGCTGAGTGACGCCCAGCGGCTGGCGGTGCGTGAGCGGGTGGGCCATCTCGCCCGTGGCGTGGCGGGCCTGCGTGACGGCTTCCCCAATGCCATCTCCAACGCCTTGTTGCTCAACGGAGAACACAGCGCCAGCGGCCGGCCGTTGGCGGTGTTCGGCCCGCAGACCAGCTACTTCGTGCCCCAGCTGCTGCTGGAGATGTCGGTGCACGGCGGCGATATCAACACCCGTGGCATGACCTTCACCGGCCTGCCCTATGTGGTGATCGGGCGCGGCCCGGACTTCGCCTGGAGCGCCACCTCCGGCAGCTCGGACCTCACCGACGTGCGCGTGGTGCGCCTGTGCCAGCCCGCCGAGGCCCCGGCCCACGGCGAAGGCGGCTACCAGGTGGGCGGCCAGTGCCGGCCGTTCGATGTCATCGACGAGAGCTGGGCGGCGCGCTGGAACCTGGCGGTGCCCACCGACGACCCGGCCACCATCGGCCAGAACATGGCGGTGCAGCGCCGGGTGATCCGCACCGCCGAGTACGGCCCGGTGATCGGCTTCGCCACCGTGGCCGGCCAGCCGGTGGCGCTGACCCGCCAGCGCAGCACCTATTTCGCCGAGCTGGACACCGCCTTGCCGTTCCTGCAGGCGACCCGCAACGACGTCCACGACGTGCGCAGCTTCCAGCAGGTGTTCAACAACACCACCGGCAGCTTTAACTGGTTCTATATCGACGACCGCGACATCGCCTTCTTCCACTCCGGGCTCTACCCGCGCCGCGCCGCCGGCGTGCACCCGGAGCTGCCCAGCTGGGGCAACGGCCAGTTCGACTGGCAGGGCTTTATCGATCTGGAAGCGCACCCCAACGACGCCAACCCGGAACGCGGCTACCTGGCCAGCTGGAACAACCGCCCGGCCCGCGACTGGTGGGCCGCCGACGCCAACGCCACCTACAGCTCCGCGCACCGCAACGACATGCTGGATGTACGGCTGGCCGAACTGGTGGCGCAAGGCAACGTGACCCGCGCCAACATGGTCGAAGCCATGGGCGATGCGGCGGTGGTGGACCTGCGCGGCCAGGAAATGCTGCCCAAGGCGCTGGCGCTGTTGCAAAGCACGCCGGTCACCGGTGACGAGGCCTCGGTGGTCGAGATGATGCAGGCCTGGGTGGACGGCGGCGCCTACCGGCGCGACCGGGACGGCGACGGCGAATACGACGCCCAGGCGGAAGTGGCGCTGATGGACGCCTGGTACACCCGCATGATCGAAACCCTGCTGCCGCAGGTCACCGCCCTGGAAGAGACGGCGGCCGGCAATGTGTCCCTGGTGGGCCGCGACAACGCGCCCGGCGCCGGGGGCTCGGCCTACCAGAACGGCTATTACGGCTACCTGGAACGGGTGCTGGAGCAGGCGCTGGGCGAGAGCGGGCAGCCCTATCGGCGGTTGCGTTGCGCCGACAGTGACGCGGCGGAGGCCTGCCGCGCCGCCCTGGCCGAAAGCCTGGCGCTGGCCCTGGACGATCTCGGCGGCCTGGCCAACCGGGATAACTGGGACGCCGACGAAAGCGCCGACGCCATCCAGCACCGCGCCATCGGCTTGTCCTCGGTGCCGGCGATCCACTGGCAGAACCGGCCCACCTTCCAGCAAGTGGTGGAGTTCACCAACCACCGCTGAGGGTGGAGCGCTTGTAGGAGCGGGCCCCGCCCGCGAAAGGCAAGTTCCGCTTGCCGGCGGGATTCCAGAGACGCTGTTGGCACGCAGTAGAAAGGTCTCTGGGATCCTGCCGGCCGGCTTTGCCGGCCTTTCGCGGGCAGGGCCCGCTCCCACAAAGGCCACTTTGTAGAAAGTGTTGGGACGGTATTATGTCTCGTGGTGGGGGAGTACTCTTTCCCCATTAACAACCCGTGGAGCGATGGCTATGCGTTGGATGATCTACGGCGCCAACGGTTATACCGGCGAGCTGATCGCGCGGGCCGCCCGTGGCCAGGGCCTTAAACCCATCCTGGCCGGGCGCCGCGAGGCCAAGGTGGCGCCGCTGGCGGAACAGGAAGGGCTGGAATACCGGGTGTTTTCCCTGGACGACCCGGACACCCTGGCGGACGAGCTGGCCGACGTGGACCTGGTGCTGCATTGCGCCGGCCCGTTCTCGCGCACCAGCCGGGCGATGCTGGAAGGCTGTCTCAAGGCGCGCGCGCATTACCTGGACATCACCGGCGAAGTGGCGGTGTTCGAGCATGTCTTCGCCCAGGCCGGGCGCATCGAGCAGGCGGGCATCATCGCCTGCCCGGGGGTCGGCTTCGACGTGATTCCCACCGACTGCGTGGCCGCCCGCCTCAAGGAGGCGCTGCCCGACGCCCGCGAGCTATCGCTGGGCTTTTCCAGCCGCTCGGGGCTCTCCCCCGGGACCGCCAAGACCCTGGTGGAGGCACTCGCCGACGGCGGCCGCGCCCGCATCAACGGGCAGCTGGCGGAGGTGCCGCTGGGCTGGAAGGTGCGCCGCCTTGATTTCGGGGCCGGCCCTCAATGGGCCATGACCATCCCCTGGGGCGACGTGACCACCGCCTGGCAGAGCACCGGCATCGACAATATTCAGGTGTTCGTGCCCGCGCCCCGCTGGCTGATCTGGGCCGCCAGGGCGGGCAATGTCACCCGGCCCTTGATGGCACTGCCGGTCATTCAGAGCTATCTGAAATCGCTGGTCGACCGGCGTGTGAAAGGCCCGGACGAAGAAACCCGCGCCCGTCTGGTCACCCATGTCTGGGGCGAAGCGCGCAACCGGGCCGGCGAGCAACGGGTGATTCGCCTGCGCACCGCCAACGGCTATTCGCTGACCGTGGACGGCGCCCTGGCGGTGCGGCGCTTCATCGAAGAGCACACGCCGGCAGCGGGCTGCTACACACCATCCAAACTGTGCGGCGCCCAACTGGTGGAGGCATTGCCGGGATCCGGGCGCTTTGAGATCAGTGAGTGCTGACTTTTATCGCCCATAATGCACGACACTTATGCTGTTTGATGATTCTTATGCATTTGTTTAATTAACGGGCCGGCGTTAGCGTGTCCGTTTCACAGAGCTATTTTCATAACAGGCACTAATTCGGGAGATAAGCATGCGCGCCATTCTCTGCAAGGAACTGGGGCCGGCGGACAAGCTGGTGATCGAGGACGTACCGTCACCCCAGGTGAGCGGTGACGGAGTCAAAGTAAAGGTGAAGGCGGCCGGCCTGAACTTCCCCGACACCCTGATTATCCAGGGCAAATACCAGATCAAACCGGAACTGCCGTTTTCACCGGGCGGTGAAATGGCCGGCGAGATCGTCGAGGTGGGCCCGGACGTTAAAAACCTCAAGCCCGGCATGCGGGTGATGGGCCTGACCGGCTACGGCTCCTTCGCCGAGGAAATGGTGGTCTCCGAGAGCCGGGTGATTCCGGTGCCCGACGGCATGAAAGACGAAACCGCCGCCGCCTTCAGCATGGTGTACGGCACCAGCTATCACGCCCTCAAGCAGCGCGCCAACATTCAGCCCGGCGAGACCCTGCTGGTGCTGGGCGCCAGCGGCGGCGTCGGCCTGGCCGCGGTGGAACTGGGCAAGGCCATGGGCGCCAA
The DNA here is from genome assembly GCA_964556345.1 of uncultured Alcanivorax sp. Taxonomy (GTDB): domain Bacteria; phylum Pseudomonadota; class Gammaproteobacteria; order Pseudomonadales; family Alcanivoracaceae; genus Alloalcanivorax. Next base: position 15,417 of record CAZKWA010000034.1, on the reverse strand, counting down.
GGTGATCGCCGCCGCCAGCAGCGACGACAAGTTGCAGGTGGCCAAGGAAGCCGGTGCCGACGACCTGATCAACTACAGCGACGAAGACCTCAAGGAAGCGCTTAAGAGCCGCTACCCGCAGGGCATCGACGTGATCTACGACCCGGTGGGCGACCGCTTCACCGAGCCGGCGTTGCGCAACATGGCGTGGAACGGCCGCTTCCTGATCGTCGGCTTCGCCGCCGGCGAGATTCCCAAGATCCCCGCCAACCTCACCCTGCTCAAGGGCTGCAGCGTGGTGGGTGTGTTCTGGGGCGCCTTCACCGCCAAGGAGCCGAAAGAGCACATCCAGAACGTCAAGGAGCTGATGCAGCTGTTCGCCGAGGGCAAGATCAATCCGCGCGTCAGCGAGGTGTTCCCCTTCGAGCAGTACGAGGACGCCCTGGCGGCGCTGAGCTCGCGCCGCGCCAAGGGCAAGGTGGTCCTGAAAGTCAGCGACTAAGTCGCTTACCCCCCACTCTGGTCGATGATCTTGCCGGGCGCGCCCTCCAGCAGGGCCGCCCGCAGGTCATCGGGCACCGTGGTTTTCTCGAACGGTTCGGTGGTCATCATCACATACACCGCCTCCGCCCGGCACAGGAAGCGACCGCTCTCCGCGTGCACCATTTCATGCTCCAGGGTGAACGAGCTGTTACCCACCTTCAAAGTGCGCACGTGCACATCGACCACATCGTCGAAGCGCGCCGGCGCCTTCCATTCCAAGGTCAGCTTGACCACCTGGTTATCCAGACCCCGCGCCAGCAGGGCGTTGTAGTCGCGCCCCAGGGAACGCATGAATTCGGTCATCGCCAGATCCACATAGTCCGCGTAGCGGGCATTGAACACCACCTGTTGGGCGTCGCACTCGTTATAACGGACCCGGAAACGGAAGCGGAAGCGCTCGCTCATGGAAACTCCTATTCAAGTTGTGGGGGCATGCCATGGCGGCGGCGCTCGGCCACCCACTGCGGGCGGGTGATGGCGGCCTCCTCGCCGGACATGCGGCTGATTATCTCGAAAAAATTCTGCCGGTAGTCGTCCTTCATGACCTGATCACGGGCCTTGATACGCACGGCGTAGACACTTTGCACGTTCTGGTGATCGAAGGCACGCCATTGCTGCTCGTCCTTGAGCAGTGCGTAGCGGTGGCCTGCCAGGGCCCGCCGCACGCCATCGGTGGCGAAGCCGCCGGCGCGCTCCACCGCGTCTTTCCACTGGTACACGATGCTGTAGGCGGAGGCCGCCGAGGTGGACGGCCGGGTGCTGTAACGCTGGGAGAATTCTTCCACGAACCGCTGGCCGCGCTCATAGCCGTATTCGTAGGGCACGTTCCAGGTCCAGGGCACGGCGCCGATCACGCCGGCCATGATGAAGGGGCCGGTCTGCTCGACCATGCTGAGGGTCAGATTGGGCACCACGATCTGCATGCGTTCGGAGAGTTTCTTCTGCTGGGCGATGGTCATGCCGCGCACCATCTGTTCGCCGAACAGCACCATCACCAGCACGTCCGCGTCGCTGTCCGACGCCGCCTGCATGGCCTCTTCGATTTCGTGGTAGCGCCCGCCGGGGAACGGCACCAGCACCGAGCCGTGGCGGCGGCTGTCCTTGCTGTCGGTGAATTCCCGCATGGAGGCTTCGGTGGTGTGCCCCCAGGTGTAGTCGGCGGTGACGTAGAAGTACTTTTTGTCCTGGTACTCGCGCTTGAGATAGTCACCCAGCACCCGCGCCGCCATCCAGGCGTTATAGCATTCGCGGAACATACCCAGATGGCCGTCCTTGCCGGTGGTGTCATTGGAATAGGTGAGGGTGCCGAAGTACAGCAGGTCGTGCTTGCGGGCCTGCTTGCTGGCGGCGATGGCGACGCCGCTGGACGAGCCGCCGAACAGCATCGCCGCGCCCTCGGCGGCGAGCTCGTCGACGTTGCGCCGGGAGCGCTCGGCCTGGGAGGCGGAGTCCCGTTCGATCAGTTCCAGCGGCCGGCCCCGGACACCGCCGGCGGCGTTGATTTCATCGATGGCCATCAGGGCGCCGCGCTTTTGCATCAGCCCCTCTTCACTGTATTCACCAGTGTGCGGATAGTTGAGGCCGAGCTTGACCGGCGTGGCCGCGTGCGCGGTGATCGCCAGCAAGCAGGCAGCGACAATACCCATGCCCTTTTTCAGTTCCATGGCGGTTCCCCAGTTGTTGTTATGGGCCGTGGCCTCGGCGACGGAGCCCCCGCAGGCCTCTTACGAGACAACTAGCACGGCCCCGCGCATCGGGGTTATTAGCCTTTGGTCGAGCGGTCCGCCAGGGAGCGTGACCGGTCAGTATTGAGCCCGGGCATACCGGAGAGTATGCTTCCTGCCCAAATTTAAAACAAAATTCCACTTTAACGGGATTCCATCTGAACGGGAGAGAAGCATGACCGCGGTAAGTGAAGCGATGCCCGTCTACGCGCCGGCAATGGACGCGCAGGCCTTTGTATCCGTCCCTGAACGCCTGCAGGAACTGGCGGCCGCCCAGCCGGACAAGCCGGCGGTCTACGACGAAACCGGCATGCTCACCTGGCGCCAGTTCGCGGACAACGTGAACCGGGTCGCCAACCGCTTGCGCGCCGCCGGCCTGCGGCGGGGCGAAACCGTCGCCGGCCTGTCCGAGAACAGCGCCCGCTACCTGACCCTGTTCATGGGCACGCTCACGGCGGGCGGCTGCATGGTGCCGCTGTCCGGCATGGCGGCCGGCGAAACCCTGGCGCTGATGGTCAACGACTGCGACGCCCGCTTTCTGTTCGTCTCCGCCAAGCATCGCGGTCTGATCGAGCCGCTGCTCGGCAAGCTCGACCACATTGATGAGAACAGCCGCATCAGCCTGGATTTCCAGGCCGACGGCTGGCTGACCTTCGAGGACTGGCTGGGCGACGCCGCCAGCGATGCCCCGGACCACCGGCCGTCGCTGGACGACCCCTTCAACATCATCTACAGCTCCGGCACCACCGGGGTGCCCAAGGGCATCCTGCACGACCACCGCCTGCGCGCCCGCCAGCTGGAGCGCGTGGCCGCGCTGGGCTACGACGAAACGGCGGTGAACCTGGTGTCCACGCCGCTGTATTCCAACACCACCCTGGTGTCGGTGCTGCCCACCCTGTTCGGCGGCGGCACCATCGTCAGCATGGCCAAGTTCGACGCCCACCGCTTCCTGGAGCTGGCCGAGCAGCACCGCGTCACCCACGCCATGCTGGTGCCGGTGCAGTATCAGCGGATTCTCGCCGAACCGGATTTCGACCGCTTCGACCTGAGCAGCTTCAAGATGAAGTTTTCCACCAGCGCGCCGTTGCGCGCCCACGTGATCGCCGACGCCATGGCGCGCTGGCCGGGCAATATTCTGGAGTTCTACGGCCTCACCGAGGGCGGCGTCACCACCACCCTGAATTGCGCCGAGAACCCCACCAAATGGGCCACCGTGGGCAAGGCCAGCCCCGGCTGTGAGCTGCGCATCATCGGCGAGGACCTGAAAGAGTTGCCGGCCGGCGAGATCGGCGAAATCGTTGGCCGCAGCGGCGCCATGATGCGCGGCTACTACAAGCGCGAGGACAAGACCAGCGAGCTGCTGTGGACCAGCCCCGAGGGCGAGGTGTTCTACCGTACCGGCGACATGGGCCGCCTGGACGAGGACGGCTTCCTGTCGGTGCTGGACCGTCGCAAGGACATGATTATTTCCGGCGGTTTCAACGTCTACGCGGAGGACCTGGAGAAAGTGCTGCTCAAGCACGACGACGTGGTCGACGCGGCGGTGATCGCGGTGCCCAGCGAGCAGTGGGGCGAAACCCCGCTGGGACTGGTGGTGCTGCGCGATGGGGCCGACGGCGACCTGGAGGCGATCCGCGACTGGGCCAATCAACAGCTCGGCAAGGGCCAGCGTCTGTCCGCCCTGGAGCGGCGCGACGAGCTGCCGCGCAGCACCATCGGCAAGATTCTCAAGCGCGAGCTGCGCGACCCGTACTGGAAGGACCTGGAGCAAAGCAAGCGGGACTGAACGGCGCCGCGCGCCAGCCGCTAGAGCAGATTCTCGATCGGCAGCAACGCGCAGAGCTGTGACGCCAGCCGCCGCACGGCGCTGACCTGGGGCTCGCTTCGATACTGAACCGGGCCCCGCTCGTCGCCGGCGCCCCAGAGCAGCCCCTGGTCGTCGGCACTGACCCGGTAACTGTTCTGGGGCGCCATGCCCTCCTCCACGAACGCCGCCACCTCCCCGGCCAGCGCTTCGCTGTCCACGTAATAACCCATCTCGGTGTTCACGTTCACCGAGCGCGGGTCCAGGTTGAACGAACCCACGAACAGCTCGCGGCGGTCGAGCACCATGGCTTTGGTGTGCAGGCTGGATTTGGAGCGCCCGCGGCCACGCAGCAGGCGCGCGTGATGGCCACGGGCCCGGGCGTTGGGCTGCAGCTCGTGCACTTCCACGCCACCACGCAGCAACGCCGGGCGGTAGCGGGCGTAGGCGGCGTGCGCGGCGATCACGTCGTTGGTGGCCAGGCTGTTGGTGAGCAGCGCCACCCGGCAGCCGTCGCGGTGCAGCGCCGCCAGGGCGTCGGTGAAGGGGTCGCCGGGGATAAAGTAGCTGGTTTCGATAAGAATTTCGCGCAGGGCGCGCTGCCCCAGCAAACGGCCCAGCTGATCGCCCATCAGACGCTGGGTGGCCCCCTTGGCCTTATCCGGCGGATCAAACAGCAGCGCGGCCGGCGCCTGGATCTGTCGGCGGTCGGCGGCACCGAGAACGTCTTCGAAGTGGGCGACATCCTGCTCGTAAAGGTAGGGAAAATCCTGCAATTCCTTCCGCCAGGCCAGCAACTGATCCCACAGCCGGTCGGCGTGAACCCGGGAGCGGCGGCGCAGCGTGCGCAGGCGCACCGAGACATCGCTGTGCCAGTAGGCGTCGAAGGCGGCGCGGGTCTCGGCGACGATCGGCCCGCGCGCATAGATATCCAGGTCGCGGAAGTTGGCCTCGGGGTGGACCCCGAAATAGTGCTCGGAGAGATTACGGCCGCCGACGATGGCCCGTTCGCCGTCAACGATCCAGGCCTTGTTGTGCATGCGGTGGTTGAGCCGGGGGGCGTGATACAGCCACTGGATGAAATGCTTATAACGGCCCCGGAACGGGTTGAAAAGGCGGATCTCCACGTTGGGGTGGGCGTTCAGCGCTGCCCATTTCACGTCCCGGCCCAATTGGTTGGCGTGGTCGAGCAGCAGCCGCACCTTGACGCCGCGCCGGGCGGCTTCCAGCGCCCGGTACACCAGCAGCTTGCCGACCCGGTCGTCCTCCCAGATGTAGTACTGCAGGTCCAGGGTGTGGCGCGCCAGCCGCGCCGTGGCGACCCGCAGCACAAAGGCCTCCTCGCTGTCGGAGACCAGGCAGAAATGGGAGTCTTCAACGTTATGGTAAGCGTCTTCAATGGTGTGGCGCGGGGCCCGGCCGGCGGCCGTCCCCGGGTTGTCCTTAGCCATCAGCGCTTGAGGTTATCGCGGATTTCCCGCAACAGCAGGATGTCTTCCGGGACCTCGGGGGTGGGCGGCGGGTCCACCGGCGCGGCCTCTTCTTCCTTGCGCTTGACCCGGTTCAGGGCGCGCACCAGGAAGAACACCGCCCAGGCGACAATCAGGAAACTGATCACGTTGTTGATGAAGACGCCGTAATTGAGCGTGACCGCGCCGGCGGCCTGGGCGTCGGCCAGGGTGGCGAAGGGCCCTTCGCCCTTGAGCACCAGGAACAGATCGATGAAATCCACGTCCGCCAGCAACAGCCCCACGGGGGGCATGATCACGTCGGAGACCAGACTCTTGGCGATGGTGCCGAAGGCGCCGCCGATGATGATGCCCACCGCCATGTCCACCACATTGCCACGCACCGCGAACTCGCGGAATTCCTTGATCATTCTCATTGCTTTCGCTCCCTGTCAGCCGGACCGCCCCGGATTCGAAGCATGGTAGCCCGGATTCGCGCCGCCGCGAAACGGTTTGCCGGTCTTGTCGCCATCCACACGGGAAACGGCGCACAATCGGGAATGCGGCGGGCCGGGCCAGTCCGGCGGCGATGTAACATTCGCCCTCCGGACGCATCCAAGGTCCGCCAAAGGAGGCAACTATGATGCGTGTATTGATTTTCCTAATGCTGCTGGCCAGCGGGCCGGTGCTCGCCGCCCAGGCCAGCGCGGTATTCGCCGGCGGCTGCTTCTGGTGCACCGAGGCGGATTTCGAAAAGCTCGATGGGGTGTCCGAGGCGATCAGTGGCTACGCCGGCGGCGAGACGCCCGACCCCAGCTACCAGCAGGTGTCCGCCGGCCAGACCGGCCACACCGAGGTGGTGAAGGTGCTCTATGATCCGGAGGTGGTGAGCTATGAGAATCTGCTCGCCTGGTTCTGGAAACACATCGACCCCACCGACCCGGACGGCCAGTTCATCGATCAGGGTTCACAGTATCGCAGCGCCATCTTCTATCAAAATGAAGAGGAAAAGGCCCTGGCCGAGGCCTCCAAAAAAGCCCTCGAGGAAAGCGGTCGCTTCGACAAACCCGTGGTCACCGAGATCGTGCCGCTGGACGCCTTCTACAAGGCCGAGGACTACCATCAGGACTATTACAAGAAGAGCGCGCTGCGCTACAAGTTTTACCGCTACAACTCCGGACGTGACCAGTTTCTGGAAAAGCACTGGGACGATCCGGACGCCCGCCCCTGGCTGAGCACCGCGACCGAAGAGGAAGAGGAACAGGAAGAAGAGCCGGCACTGGGCGCGCCCTGGGAAGGCCCGGAGCGGTTCCAGCGCCCCTCCGACGAGGTGTTGAAGCAGGCGCTGCCGGACATCGCCTATAAAGTAACCCGCGACGACGCCACCGAGCGGGCGTTCAAGAATCCGTACCACGACCTGAAGAAAGAGGGCATCTACGTGGATGTGATCAGCGGCGAACCGCTGTTCTCATCCACCGACAAGTACGACTCCGGCACCGGCTGGCCGAGCTTCACCCGGCCCATCGACGACCGCTTCGTCACCACCCACGAGGACACCACCCTGTGGTGGACCCGCCGCACCGAAGTGCGCAGCCGCTACGCGGATTCGCACCTGGGGCATGTGTTCGACGACGGGCCGGCGCCCACCGGCCAGCGCTGGTGCATGAATTCCGCCGCCATGCAGTTCATCCCCAAGGAGAAGATGAAAGCACTCGGCTACGGGGAGTACCTGTCTCTGTTCGAAGACGGTAATAAGGCCCGATAGCGCCAGATTACATTCCCTCCGCGTCCAGCGCCCGGCGCACCGCCGGGCGCTGGCGCATCGCCTGGTGATGGGCGGCCCACGCCGGGTAGGCGGTCATGTCCAGACCGATCAGCGTCCCCCAGGCGCCGAGCACCAGCAGGAACGGATCCACCACACTGTAGTCGTCGCCCAGTGCCCAGGGGCCGGTTTCCGCCAGGCGCCGTTCAATCTCCGCGTAGGCGTGTCGAATCACCGTCTGGCCATGCCGGCTGAGTGCCGGATGATGACTTTCCTCATCGCTGAAACGCGCCGGACGCCATACCAGGCCATAGCCGGTGCCGTGCACCCAGCCGGCCAGCCAGGCAAGCCATTCCTGGGCGCGCGCCTCGGCGACGGCCCCGGTCGGCAACAAGGCCCCGTGGCGGCGGGCCAGGAAGGTGAGAATCGCCGGCAACTCCGTCAGTACCCGCTGTTCCCCGGGGATCGCCAGGGCCGGCACTCTCGCCTTGGGATTGATGGCCTTGTATGCCGCCGAGGACACCGAGCCATCGTGCACCGAAATCAACGTGGTCTCGAAGTCCGCGTCCAACTCGCACAAGGTGATGTGGGCGGCGAGAGAACAGGCGCCCGGCGAATAATAAAGCTGGTAGGTCATGAATGATTGCTCCCGTTGACTGAGGAATCTCAGTCTGGAAGCGCGGCGGAACGCCGACAAACGATGTTTGATGCGGCTCTGGCATTAGTGCTATTAATGCCTGATGACAACGTTCTCACTGCCGCCGCTGCAAACGCTGATCGCCTTCGAGGCCAGTGTGCGCCTGCGTGGTTTTACCCGGGCCGCCGACGAGCTGGCGCTCACCCAGGGGGCCGTCAGCCAGCATGTGCGCGCCCTCGAAGAGCGTCTCGGGCGCGTGCTGTTCGTGCGCGAGCGACACGGTGCCGAGCCCACCGAGGAGGCCCAGGCGCTAGCGTTACAAATCCGTCAGGGTCTGGGCATCCTGCAGCGCGCCCTGCCCCGCACTCCGCCGGCGGTGACCCGGGCGGCCGCCACGCCGCTGGTGCTCAGTACCTTGCCCAGCGTGGCCCGGCGCTGGCTGCAGCCACGGCTGCCCGCGTTGCGCGCGGCTCTGCCGGAGGTGGATCTGCAGCCGCGAGTGGACTCCGCTCTGGCCCGGCTCGACCACCGTGACGGCGTGGATGTGGCCCTGCGCTATGGCCCCGGCCGCTGGCCGGGGCTGCACAGCCGGAAACTGGCGGAGGAAACCCTGTTCCCGGTGGCGGCGCCGGACTATCGGGGCGGGCGCTTACCACGTCGCCGCGCCGATCTGGCGCGGCACCGGCTGTTATGTCACCCGGCGCAGCCCTGGGCGCTCTGGTTTCAGGCCGCCGGGTTGGACCTGCCCGAACCGGATGGAGAGCACTTCGACGACATCAACGCCATGCTCGACGCCGCTGTCGCCGGTCAGGGCATCGCCCTGGCCCGGGCCACGCTGATCGGCCCGGAGCTGGCGGATGGCCGTCTGATCCGGCTCTGGAAAACCGCGGTGCGGGACGTGCACGCCTATCACCTGGTCTGGCGCCCGGACAATCCCCGGCGGGATGCCATTGAGCGCCTCGGGGAATGGCTGGCGGAGGCCTTCGCTGCCCATCCAGATGGCCGCGCAACCGATTCCGGAATGCGTCGTTAGGGCCTGCCCTAGGGGATCAGCCGTGGCCGTTCCGGCTTCGCGCGACCATGTCCAGGATGGTCGCGACCAACTCGTCGTGGGCGTCGGCGGCGGTGATTTCCCCCGTGGCGGCCGCGTAGGACAGGGACTCGGCGGCGCCCAGCATCGCCCAGAGCGCGGCCGGGGGTAAGGCGCCGGCGAAAGGCGCCAGGGCACGGCGGCATTTCTCGATAAAGTCTTTCTCGCATTCGCGCTTGATCTTCTCGAGTTCCGGTGAGCCGGTGAGCGCCGCGATCACCTCCGGGATTTCCCGGCCCTGGGCCAGCACGCACTCGATGTAGGACGCCGCGATCACCGCGGCCCGGTCCGCCACGGTGGGGCCGCTCCGGGCCAGGGCCTGGTCCATGAGCGCGGTCTGCCGTTGATCGAATTCCCGATACAGAACCGCCAGCAGCCCGGTGCGCGTGCCGAAATGGTCGTAGACGACGGGCTTGGTCACCCCCGCCTGTTCAGCGAGCCGCCCCAGTGTCAGCGCCTCCGTGCCGTCCTCCCGAATCAGCCGCCAGGCTTCGTCGAGAAGCTGGCGGTGGCGGTCCTCCCGGGACAACCGGCGACGGGGCCGTGCCCCGGTGTCGCGACGCTTCGATGGGGTGTTTGACATCATTATCTACCCAAAGTAACTTACCTTTAGTAACTTACTATCTGTAAGTTACAGCTTAGATGTTTCACCGCCCACCAGCAAGCAGAGGCCCCTATGCACTCACTCATCGTTGTCGCCAACCCCTTCCCCCGGTCGCTCAGCCATGGCATCGCCACGCGCATCGCCCAGGGCGTGACCGAAGCCGGCCATTCCGCGGAGATCGCCGACTTAGCGGCGGAAGGCTTCGACCCCCGCTTCACCGTCGCCGACCGGGCCGTGCACCACCGGGAGGCACCGCCGCCACCGGACGTGCTCGCCGAACAGGCACGCCTTGATCGCGCCGATGACCTGGTGCTGGTGTATCCCGTCTACTGGTGGTCGTTTCCCGGTCTCTTGAAAGGCTGGGTCGATCGGGTCTTCACCAACGGCTGGGCGTTCGACGACCTCCCCGACACCCCGCTGGTCAAGAAGCTGGGGCACCTGCGGGTACACCTGGTGGGCGTGGCCGGCGTCGACGCCGGGGTGTTCGAGCGGCACGGCTACACCCGGGCCATGCGGACCCAGATCGATCACGGCATCTTCGGCTACTGCGGTGCCCGTGTGGCGACCTCCCGGTTGCTGACGGAATCGGAAAGCCGGGACCCGCAAGAGCATCTGGACGCCGCGCTGGCCCTCGGCCGCGGGCTCTTCGATGGCGCCCCGGTCCTCGCCTGAGCGCGACCGCGCCGCCCAGGCGGCGGTTTATTCCACGGTGACCGACTTGGCCAGGTTGCGGGGCTGGTCCACGTCGGTGCCGCGCAGCACCGCCACATGGTAGCTGAGCAGCTGCAGCGGCACGGTGTAGACGATGGGCGCGATGGTTTCCGGTACCGCCGGCATGTTCAGCACATGAATGCCCTCGCCTTCTTTGACGTGGGCGTTCTTGTCGGCGAACACGTAGAGCTCGCCGCCCCGGGCGCGCACTTCCTGCAGATTGGATTTCAGTTTTTCCAGCAGTTCGTCGTTGGGGGCCACGGCCACCACCGGCATTTCCTTGTCCACCAGGGCCAGGGGCCCGTGCTTGAGTTCCCCGGCCGGGTAGGCTTCGGCGTGGATATAGGAGATTTCCTTGAGCTTGAGCGCCCCTTCCATGGCCACCGGAAAATGCACGCCACGGCCGAGGAACAGGGTGTGGTGTTTTTCCACGAAGGCCCGGGACAGGGTTTCGATGGGCTTGTCCAGGGCGGCGGCCTGCTCCATCAGATTGGGCAGCTGGCGCAGCTCGGAGAGCACCTTTTCAATGGCATCGTCATCCAGGCCCTTGCGTCGGCCCAGGGCCAGCACCAGCATCATCAGGCCGGTGAGCTGGGTGGTGAACGCCTTGGTGGAGGCGACGCCGATTTCCGGCCCGGCCTTGGTGAGGAACACCAGTTCCGATTCACGGACCAGGGAGGAGCCGTCCACGTTACAGATCGCCAGGCGTCCGACGTAATCCTTGCCGCCGGTGTCGCGCAGGGCCGCCAGGGTGTCGGCGGTTTCGCCGCTCTGCGAGATGGTCACGAACAGGGTGCCTTCGGGCACCACGTGGCGCCGGTAACGGAATTCGCTGGCCACTTCCACCTGGCAGGGAATGCCGGCCAGCGCTTCCAGCCAGTAACGGGCCACCATGCCGGCGTGGTAGCTGGTGCCGCAGGCGACGATCTGTACCGTGCGCACGCGGTCGAAGATGGCGGTGGCGCTGTCGCCGAAAGCGGCGCTCACCGCGTCCGGTGAATCAATACGCCCTTCCAGGGTGCGCTGAATGGCGGCCGGCTGCTCGAAGATTTCCTTCTGCATGTAGTGCCGGTAGGGCCCCTTGTCGGCGTCTTCGTGGGCGCCGTCCAGTTCGTGAACGGCACGCTTCACGGTCTGGCCGTCCACGTCGGTGATGGTCACCGCGTCCACGGTGACATCCACCAGGTCACCCTCTTCGAGGAAGATAAAGCGATTGGTCACCGGCAGCAGGGCAAGCTGGTCGGACGCCACGTAATTCTCGTCGATGCCCAGGCCGACCACCAGCGGCGAGCCGGAACGCACCGCCACCAGGTGGTTGGGTTCGTCCTCGTCGATCACGCCCAGCGCATAGGCGCCGTGCAGGCGGCGAACGCTGGCGCGCACCGCGTCGGCCAGGTTGCCGGTGTCCTTGAGCGTGCGATGAATCAGGTGGGCGATCACTTCGGTGTCGGTCTGCGAGGTGAACCGGTAGCCGTCGGCTTCCAGTTCGTCCTTGAGTTCCTGGAAGTTTTCGATAATGCCGTTGTGCACCACCGCCAGCCCGTGGCCGGACAGGTGCGGGTGGGCGTTCTCCTCGGAGGGGCGGCCGTGGGTGGCCCAACGGGTGTGGGCGATCCCCAGGAAGCCGGTGCTTTTCTGTTCGCGCACCGCTTCTTCCAGGGCCGCGACCTTGCCCTGACGGCGCACGCGCAGCAGGCCCTGGTCGTTGAGCAGCGCCACCCCGGCGCTGTCATAGCCACGGTATTCCAGGCGCTTGAGGCCGGTGATCAGAATATTGCTGACGTTACGATGGGCGATGGCGCCGACGATTCCACACATTTGCTTTTCCCTTTTTGCCCGTGCCTATTTCTTTCCCGGCCGCGACCAGTTGTCGATATTGCGTTGCTGACCGCGCGCCACCGCCAGGCCCTGATCGGGCACGTCCTTGGTGACCACGCTGCCGGCGCCCACGGTGGCATTTTCCCCGATGGTGACCGGTGCCACCAGTGACGAATTGGACCCGATAAAGGCGCCGTCCTTCATCACTGTCTGGAATTTATTAACGCCGTCGTAGTTGCAGGTGATGGTCCCGGCGCCCACGTTGACGCCCTTGCCGATACGGCTGTCGCCGATATAGGTGAGGTGATTCACCTTTGACCCCTCACCCACATAGGACTTCTTGGTTTCCACGAAGTTGCCGACCTTGGCCCCGACGGCCAGTTCGGTGCCCGGACGCAGACGGGCGAAGGGGCCCACCTGGCAGTCCTCGCCGACGGTCGCGCCGTCCACCACCGAGTTGGCTTCGATGTGCGTGCCACTGCCGATGCGGGCGTTGCGGATCAGGCAGTTGGGGCCCACGGTGACCCGGTCGCCGATCTCCACGTCGCCGACCAGCACGGTGTTGATATCAAGGGTCACGTCCTGGCCGCATTGCAGGCGGCCGCGGATATCCAGCCGCGCCGGGTCGAGCAGGGTCACGCCGTCGCGCATCAGCGCTTCGGCGCGCACCCGCTGGTAGACGCGCTCCAGGCGCGCGAGCTGAACCCGGTCGTTGACGCCGTCCACTTCCCAGGCGTGGCCGGGCTGCGCGGTGACCACGTCCATGCCCGCGTCCACGGCCATGGCGATCAGATCGGTGAGGTAGTACTCGCCCTGGGCGTTGCTGTTGGAAAGACGCGGCAGGCTGTCGTTCAGGAAGCGGCGGGTGCAGGCGAGAATGCCGGTGTTGATCTCCCCCACCGCTTTTTCCTCGTCGCTGGCGTCCTTCTGTTCCACCACCCGCCGGACCTTGCCGGCGCCGTCGCGGATCACCCGGCCGTAACCGGAGGGGTCGTCCAGGGTGAGGGTCATCAGCGCCAGGCTCTGGTCGTCCACGCGGGCGACGAAATCACGCAGGGTTTGCGGCTGAATCAGCGGTACGTCGCCGTACAGCACCAGCACCACGTCCTCATCCAGGTGGGGCAGCGCCTGGGCCACGGCGTGGCCGGTTCCGAGCTGCTCGGCCTGCTCCGCCCATTGCAGCCGCGAGCCGCTCACGGCCTGGCGCACCGATTCACCGCCGTGGCCGTAAACGACCACGGTGTTGGCCGGGTCGAGCGCTCCGGCGGCGTCCACCACGTGCTGCACCATGGGGCGCCCGGCGATCGGGTGAAGTACCTTGGGGAGCGCCGATTTCATGCGGGTTCCCTTGCCCGCCGCCAGAATCACTACCGCTAGATTCATGCTCCGCTTCCTTGAGTTCTGTGGTGATAACAAAAAAAGGGCAGCTCAGAGCCACCCTTTTTTGATTCAGCTTGTACCGAAAGCCGGGCGTTACCGCTTGGCCATCTTCTTGATTTGCTCGATGGTGCGCAAGCGCGCGGACGCTTCGGCCAGGGTGATGGCGGCGCGCGAGTAGTCCATGTCGGCGTTCTTGCCTTCCAGGGCTTCCTTGGCACGCTGCTTGGCTTCTTCCGCCTGGGCGCCGTCCATGTCCTGGGCGCGCTCGGCGGTGTCCGCCAGCACGGTGACCAGTTTCGGCTGGACTTCCAGGAAGCCGCCGGAGACGTAGAATACTTCCTCGTCTCCGTTCTGCGTCTTCACGCGAACCGGGCCGGGCTTGAGCCGGGTGAGCAAGGGCGCGTGACCGGGCATCACACCCAGGTCCCCTTCCACACCGGCGGCCACTACCAGCTCGACCAGTCCGGAGAACAGCTGCTTTTCGGCACTAACGATATCGCAATGCACGGTCATCGCCATCTGTGTTCCTCCCCGGGCGGTTACTTGTCACCGCGTTTGTTGTAGGCCTCTACAACCTCGTCGATGGAGCCCTTCATGTAGAAGTCCTGCTCGGGGATGTGGTCGTAATCACCGTTCAGGATACCCTGGAAGGAACGGATGGTGTCCTTCAGGGAGACGTATTTGCCCGGTGCGCCGGTGAACACTTCCGCCACGAAGAACGGCTGGGACAGGAAGCGCTCGATCTTACGCGCGCGGGATACGGTCAGCTTATCCTCTTCGGACAGCTCGTCCATACCCAGAATCGCAATGATGTCCTTGAGTTCCTTGTAGCCCTGCAGAACGGTCTGCACGCCACGGGCGGCATCGTAGTGCTCCTGGCCGATCACCAGCGGGTCGAGCTGGCGGGAGGTGGAGTCAAGCGGGTCGATCGCCGGGTAAATACCCTTGGAGGCGATGTCACGGCTGAGTACCACGGTGGCGTCCAGGTGGGCGAAGGTGGTCGCCGGGGACGGGTCGGTCAAGTCATCCGCGGGCACGTAGACCGCCTGCACGGAGGTAATGGAACCGGTCTTGGTGGAGGTGATCCGTTCCTGCAGAACGCCCATCTCTTCCGCCAGGGTCGGCTGGTAACCCACCGCGGAGGGCATCCGGCCCAGCAGTGCCGATACCTCGGTACCCGCCAGGGTGTAACGGTAGATGTTATCCACGAAGAACAGCACGTCGCGGCCTTCGTCACGGAACTTCTCGGCCATGGTCAGACCGGTCAGCGCCACGCGCAGACGGTTACCCGGCGGCTCGTTCATCTGGCCGTAGACCAGGGACACCTTGTCGAGAACGTTGGAGTCCTTCATCTCGTGGTAGAAGTCGTTACCCTCACGGGTACGCTCGCCGACACCAGCGAAAACGGAGTAGCCGCTGTGCTCGGTGGCGATGTTGCGGATCAGCTCCATCATGTTGACGGTCTTGCCGACCCCGGCACCACCGAACAGGCCGACCTTGCCGCCCTTGGCAAAGGGGCAGATCAGGTCGATGACCTTGATGCCGGTCTCGAGCAGTTCATTGCTGGCAGCCTGCTCGTCGAAGGCCGGCGCCTGGCGATGGATCGACCAGCGCTCTTCCTCGCCGATTTCTCCAGCTTCGTCGATCGGGTTGCCCATCACGTCCATGATGCGGCCCAGGGTTTTGGTACCCACCGGCACGCTGATCGGCTTGCCCGTGTTGGTGACCGGGACATGACGGGTCAGACCGTCGGTCGATCCCAGCGCAATGGTGCGCACCACGCCGTCGCCGAGCTGCTGCTGGACTTCCAGCATCAGGTCTCGGTCGTCGACGGTCAGGGCGTCATAAACGTTGGGCACCTCGCCACGCGGGTATTCCACGTCCACGACCGCACCGATAATCTGAACAATCTTGCCT
>CAZKWA010000033.1:26160-31622 GCA_964556345.1 uncultured Alcanivorax sp. | reverse complement strand
AAGCTCCCGGCAGGATTCCAGAGCCCTCTCTAACGACAGCAGAAAAAGCGTCTCTGGTATCCTGCCGGGTGGCTAAAGCCACCCTTTCGCGGGCGGGGCCCGCTCCCACAATTAAGTGTTTCTAAGCCCCTTCGCGGACGATCTGCATCGCCATGGAGGCGAGCGGTTCCACCACCTGGGCGGCCCAGCCGGCTTTTTTACTGGAGGCGTTACCTTCCTGGGCGCGCTTGGCGACGCCCTGGGCGATCGCCGCCAGGCGGAAAAAGCTGAACGCCAGATAGAATTCCCAGTGGTCGATATGATCGATACCACGGCGT
This sequence comes from uncultured Alcanivorax sp., assembly GCA_964556345.1. GTDB lineage: Bacteria > Pseudomonadota > Gammaproteobacteria > Pseudomonadales > Alcanivoracaceae > Alloalcanivorax. The sequence continues at coordinate 31,305 of CAZKWA010000033.1, read as the reverse complement.
TCACAGTAGGCCTTGACGTATTCCTGCTCGGTGGGGATACCCAGCGCTTTGCGGTCCTTGCCCTGCAGGCCGGACAGGTTGCCGCCTTCCGGGGGCATGCGCAGCTGCATGCACTGGTAGGCGAGATCCGCCAGCGGATGACCCAGGGTGGACAGCTCCCAGTCCAGCACCGCGATCACGCGGGGCTCGGTGGGGTGCCACATCATGTTGTCGAGGCGGTAGTCGCCGTGCACCAGGGACACCTGGCCGTCGTCGGCGGGTTTGTTTTTCTCCAGCCAGTCCATCAGGTCTTCCATGGCCTGGATGTGGTTGATCTCGGAGGCGCGGTACTGCTTGGACCAGCGCCCCAGCTGGCGCTCGAAGTAGCTGCCGGGCTTGCCGTAATCGGTCAGGCCCACCGCTTCCAGGTCCACGCCGTGCAGCGCCGCCAGCACCCGGTTCATCTCTTCGTACATGGCGGTGCGCTGGGCGTTGTCCACTTCCGGAATCGCCGCGTCCCAGAAAATCCGGCCCTGGCAGAACTCCATCAGATAGAACATGGAGCCGATCACGTCGCGGTCCTCGCACAGGTGGTACATGCGCGGCACCGGTACATCGGTGTCCTGGAGTGCGTTCATGACCCGGAATTCGCGGTCCACCGCATGGGCGGACTTGAGCAGCTTGCCCGGCGGCTGGCGCCGCAATACGTACTCGCCGGAGGCGGCCTTGATATGGAAGGTGGGGTTGGACTGGCCGCCTTCGAACTTATCGGCGGTGATCGGGCCTTTGAAGCCGGACACGTTCGCTTCCAGATAGGCCGCGAGGCGCTCGGTATCCAGGGTATCCACCTGGGACATGTCTACCTCCTTAAAAATGGGTGACGCTCAAAAGCGACAAAGCAGCCATGGCTCATGGGGTTGCCCCCAAAAGCCATGGCTGCGCTCGGTCAACTATTAACTGTTAACCATTCACCGTTAACTATTAACCGTCTCACTCATATTTTTTTGCCAGGTTACGACCCAGCTGCATCATGTGCACCTGGTCCGGGCCGTCCGCCAGGCGCAGGGTGCGCGCGTAGGCGAAGAAGCCGGCCAGCGGCGTGTCCTGGCTGAGGCCCACGGCGCCGTGGATCTGCATGGCGCGATCGACCACCCGCAGGGCCATATTGGGCGCCACGATCTTGATCATGGCAATCAGTTCCTTGGCTTCCTTGTTGCCGTAGCGGTCCATGGTGTCGGCCGCTTTCAGGGTCATCAGCCGGGCCTGTTCGATTTCGCAGGCGCTCTTGGCGATGTCCTCGCGGCAGGAACCCTGCTTGATCATCGGCTGGCCGAACACCACGCGCTCGTTGGCGCGCTTGCACATCAGCTCCAGCGCGCGCTGGGCGGCGCCGATCAAGCGCATGCAGTGGTGGATGCGGCCCGGGCCGAGGCGCCCCTGGGCGATCTCGAAGCCGCGGCCTTCGCCGAGGATGATATTTTCCTTGGGCACGCGCACGTTTTCGAAAATCACTTCGGCGTGGCCTTCCGGCGCGTCCACGGAGCCGAGCACCATCATCGGACGCTTCACGGTAACACCGGGGGTGTTCATCGGCACCAGAATCTGCGACTGCTGCTGGTGGCGGTTGGGGTTATCCGGGTCGGTTTTGCCCATCACTATCATGATCTCGCTGGATTCGCGCATCGCGCCGCTTATGTAGAACTTGGGGCCTTTGATCACATAATCGCCGCCAGCCCGGGTGTTGGCGGTCTCGATGTTGGTGGCGTCGGAGGACGCCACTTCCGGCTCGGTCATGGCGAACGCGGAGCGGATCTTGCCTTCCATCAGCGGCTCCAGCCACTGCTTCTTCTGGGCTTCGTTGCCGTACTTGGCGAGCACTTCCATGTTGCCGGTGTCCGGCGCGGAGCAGTTGAAGCACTCGGAGGCGATGTGATGGCGGCCCATCTGCTCGGCCAGGGAAGCGTATTCCAGGTTGGTCAGGCCGGGGCTGAGCTCACCGTGCTCCTTGGGCAGGAACAGGTTCCACAGGCCCTTGGCCTTCGCTTTGGCTTTGAGCTCGTCCAGGATCGGCGGGGTCTTCCAAAGGTTCTGCTCGAGCTGCTCGTGATAGGTGTGCTCGGCGGGCACCACTTCGTTGTCGATGAAGGTGCGTACCTGATTGATCAGGTCCTGGGTTTTTTCCGAATGTTCGAAATCCATGTTGCTCTCCTTAATGATCCGGCGGCCGCGACGCCGCCGTGATTAGCTGTAAGTAATGGCGTCGCCGCGGTCTTCCCGGTCCAGGTGCGGAACCTGGTTAAAAATCGAAAGCCGATAAACGTTCTTATTGAAAAAGCCCTGGGTCACCCCGGTGTTGCGAATCTGCAGGTTCAACTCCACCACGGTGTCGTCGGCGGTGTTCAGCATGTGCCGCATCCACATGGCGATGGCCCCGCCGGAGCTGACCACCAGCACCCGCTCGCGGTCGGCGTACTGCGTCTGAATATGCGTCATGGCGCCGGCCACCCGATCACAGAAACCTTGCCAGCTCTCCGGCAGGTTGCCTTCCAGCCGGTCCGCCTGCCACCGCTGCATGGCTTTCTTGAGCAGGCGGTAGAAGGCGGCCATGGAGGCGCCTTCCGGCGGCGCTTCCTCGGGATGGGCGCTCAGGTAAGCGTCCACGATGGCATGAAAATCGAACTCATTGAGCCCTGGCTGCAGATCGGCGGACAGCGTGCTGCCGAGCCCTTCCTGGATGCCCTGGCCGGTCTCCACATGGCGCACCAGGTCGCCGGTGACGACGGCGTCGAAGGTCATGCCCCGCTCACGGTAGTACTCGCCAAGCCAGCGCGCCTGCTGGTGACCCAGCTGGGAAAGCTTGTCGTAGTTGGCGGCGCCGAAGGACGCCTGGCCGTGACGGATAAGGTGGAACTGGGCCATGGTGTCGCCTGTATGGGTTGCAATGAAGACAGCCTAGAACAGCCCGCTTAGTTAGTGAAATTGATATTTTGAATCCTGACGAATAAGTTTCGTGCATAGTTGAAACGGCAAGCAACGTCTTGCTTTGTGAAACAGAATTCCGATATTTTGACGAACTATTTGGCGAGAGACGGGAGAGCACCATGAGCGCCTTGGCATTGCAGAGCGGCCACGTCCGCGTTACCGAGCACGATCAGTTATTGGAAGTGACCCTGGACCGGGCCGACAAACTGAACGCCCTGAGCGGCGAGATGTACCGGGATTTGAGCCGGGCGGTGGATCACTACCGGGAGCGCGACGACCTGACCGCCCTGCTGCTGGACGCCGAAGGGCGCTCGTTCACCGCCGGCAACGACATCGGCGATTTCCGCAACGCGGACCCGGAGTCACGCAAGGACGGCAAACAGAGCCCGGCGATGGACCTGGTGCACCGGCTGATCGAGCTGGACAAACCGGTGATCGCGGCGGTGCACGGCAACGCCACCGGCATCGGCACCACCCTGTTGCTGCACTGCGATCTGGTGATCGCCGCGGACAGCGCCCGTTTCTACACCGCCTTCATCAATCTGGGCCTGGTGCCGGAAGCCGGCTCCAGCCTGATCCTGCCGGCCCTGCTGGGGCGCCAGAACGCCAACCGTCTGCTGCTCGCCGGCGACACCCTGACCGCCGACGAAGCGGAACGCATGGGCCTGGTGGCCTATCGCTGCGGCGACGACGAGCTGCGCGACAAGGCCCTGGAGCTGGGCCGGAAACTGGCCGCCAAACCGCCGCAGGCGCTGCAGTACACCAAGCAGCTGACCCGCCACGGCGCCGACGCCATCCGCGAGCAGATCAAGAAGGAATCGGTGCTGTTCGCCGAGCGCATGTTCAGCGACGAAACCCGCGCCATCTTCGATAAGTTCCTGAACAAGAAATAGCGGCGGCCCGCCCGCCGGTCAGGCGACCAGGCCGCGCAGGGCGACGGTGACCACTCCATCGATGAGCCGCTCGCGGCTGCCGGGGGCGTCGTCGTAGCGGGGGTGGTACCAGTTGATCACCGAGTTAAGCGCGCCGAGCACCGGCTTGATGGCGATGCGCGGATCGCTGGCGCTCAGGTCGCCTTCTTCGATGCCTTCGCGCAGCACGTTCAGAAACACATGTTCGTAGCGGCGGCGCCGGTCCTGCAGTTGGACGAGGCGCTTCCGCTGGGCTTCGGTGGTGCTGACGCGCAGGTGCATCTGCACGCCTTCCACCACGGCGCGCTGGTAATGCTGGGTGTCGATCAGGGTGGCCACGTGGCGGCGGGCCATGCCGTGAAGGCGATCCAGGGCCGGGGCGTCACGCCGGACCTCCGGGTCCACGGCCTGCACCAGAGCGTCCATGGCACGCTGGTGGATCTCGAAGAAGAGGTCCGATTTGGACGCGAAATAGTGGTAGACCATGCCCTTGGTGGCGCCCAGACGACGTGCGATATCATCGATGCTGGTGGCCTTGAAGCCGTGCTCCATGAAGCAACGGGCCGAGGCATCGAGGATCGTGTCCCGGGGGCTGTGCTCCAGGTCGACCTGAGAGGGTGTCATGGTGGGTGCCGCGGAAAGAGCCATGAAATCATCCTGACGATTTTCCCTGAAAGCACAATAGTGCCACTTCTTTCACAGGCGGCCATTGACCCTTTTCACCGCCGTGTTGGTCATTGATGACACAACTGCCGCTAAGCATGCCGTTTTTGACCCTGGACGCCCCGGAACGGGGCCAACATACTTCGGTCACACTCAAATAAATGAAAAGCAATTTCAAAACAGCTTCCCAAGCGCCCCGCCGCCCCGGCGGGTGGCCGCCGAGGGAGGCGCTCGAGGAGGAGAGCGATGTCGGATCTCGAACAGTTCCGCGCGGAAACCCGGGCCTGGCTGGAGGCGAACTGCCCCGAAGAGATGCGCCAGCCCCTGAAAAGTCAGGCGGACCACTGCTGGGGCGGCCGCAAGTGGCAGTTTCAGTCGGAAGCGCAAAAAGTATGGATGGAGCGCATGGCCGACAAGGGCTGGACCGCGCCACAGTGGCCCAAGGAATACGGCGGCGGCGGCCTGAGCCCGGAAGAGGCGGAGGTGCTCGCCGAGGAGATGCGGCGCATCAACGCGCGCACGCCGGTGAGCAATTTCGGTTTCTGGATGCTCGGCCCGGCGCTGCTGAAATTCGGCAGCGAAGAGCTCAAGCGTGAGCACCTGCCGCCGA
>CAZKWA010000033.1:3669-26150 GCA_964556345.1 uncultured Alcanivorax sp. | reverse complement strand
GGGCTATTCCGAGCCCAACGCCGGTTCCGACCTGGCCAGCCTGCAGACTCGCGCCGAGGACAAGGGCGACCACTTCCTGGTCAACGGCCAGAAGATCTGGACCTCCTACGCGGATAAAGCGGACTGGATTTTCTGTCTGGTGCGCACCGACCCCAGCGCCAGCAAACACAATGGCATCTCCTTCGTGCTGTTCGATATGGAAAGCGAGGGTGTCAGCACCCGTCCGATCGAGCTGATCTCCGGCGAATCGCCGTTCTGCGAAACCTTCTTCGACGACGTTAAAGTCGACAAGAACCAGGTGGTGGGCGAGCTCAACCGGGGCTGGGACGTGGCCAAGTACCTGCTCACCCATGAACGCAACAACATCGGCGGCGAGCCGCCGGGCTTCCTGAAGGGCCGCGCCCTGGGCCCGCTGGCCGCCGAGCATGTGGGCACCGAGCACGGCAAACTGGCCGACAGCGCCCTGCGCGCCGATATCGCCCGGCTGGAAATCGACCAGATGGCGTTCCAGGCGCTGGTCGGCAAGATCCGCGCGGAAGCGGAAGCCGGCCAGGGCGTGGGCGCCCAATCCGCGGTGCTCAAATATTACGGCACCGAACTCAACAAGCGCCGCTATGAAGTGATGATGGACGCCCTCGGCGCCGAAGGCCTGGAGTGGGACAGCGAGCGCACCATGGGCGGCCTGTACGCCCGCGAGTGGCTGCGTTCCAAGGGCAATTCCATCGAGGGCGGCACCTCCGAGGTGATGCTGGGGATTGTTTCCAAACGCCTGCTGGGCCTGCCGGACGCATAAGGAGTCGACGCTGATGAAACTTAACGACGAACAACAGATGTTGCAGGATTCCGTGGCGCGGCTGATGGCCGACAAGGGCCCGGTGTCCCACCTGCGCGAACTGCGCGACCGTAACGATGAGAAAGGCTACGACGAGCCGCTGTGGCACGCCATGGTGGAGGCCGGCCTGACCGGCATCCTGGTGCCCGAGGAACACGGCGGCATCGGCTTCGGCCTGGTGGGCGCCGGCCTGGTGGCCCGCGAGATCGGCCGTAACCTGTCGGTCACCCCGTTCCTGTCCACCGCGGTACTGGGCGCCACGGCCCTGGCCGCCGGCGGCACCGCCGAGCAGCAGCAAAAATGGCTGCCGGCGATCGCCGAGGGCAGCGTGATCACCGCCCTGGCGGTGGACGACGGCGCCAAGCACCGTCCCGAAGCGATCAAGACCGAAGCCAAGAAAGCCGGCGACGGCGTCACCCTGAACGGCGGTAAACTGCTGGTGCTGGACGCCCAGGTGGCGGACCTGCTGCTGGTGGCGGCGCGCCAGGGCGACGACACGGCCCTGTTCCTGGTCGATCCGAAGGCCCAGGGCGTGACCATCGAACGCACCCGCATGGTGGATGACCGCAACGCCGCCCGCGTGACCCTGGACAACGTCGCCGCCGAACCCATGGCGGACGGCGCCGCCGCGCTCGCCGCCGCCCTGCGCGCCGGCCGCGCGGTATTGGCCGCGGAACTCTCCGGTCTGGCCCGGGAAGCTTTCGAGCGCACCCTGGGTTACCTCAAGGAACGCAAGCAGTTCGGCCGCCTGATCGGGACTTTCCAGGCGCTGCAACATCGCGCCGCCCTGCTGATGGGCGAAGTGTCAATGAGCGACGCCCTGGCCATGCAGGCCCTGGACGCCTGCGACCGGGACGCCGACGACGCCGAGGTGCAGGTGCTGGCCGCCAAGGCCAAAGCCGCCCGCGTGGCGCTGCTGGCCGGCCAGGAAGCGGTGCAGATGCACGGCGGCATCGGCATGACCGATGAATTCGACATCGGCTTTTTCCTCAAGCGCGCCCGCGCCGGTGGCGAAACCCTGGGCGACGCCAACTACTGCGCGGATCGCTTCGCGGCTTTGCGCAATTACTGAGGAGATTTTCATAATGTCCAAGAACACCTTGAGCGTGGAAGAGTTGAAGGCGAAGGTGGACCAGGACCTGGGCACGTCCCGCTGGTTCCCGGTCACCCAGGAGCGCATTGATCAGTTCGCCGACCTCACCGAGGACCCCCAGTGGATCCACATTGATCAGGAACGCGCGGCCAGGGAAACCCCGTTCGGCGGCACCATCGCCCACGGCTTCCTGAGCCTGTCGCTGCTGTCCGCCATGGCCATGGACGTGGTGCCCGGCGTGCAAGGCACCGTGATGGGCATCAACTACGGCTTCGACAAGGTCCGCTTCCTGAACCCGGTGCGCTCCGGCTCCCAGGTGCGCGGCCACTTCAAGCTGGCCGGCGTGGAGCCGCGCGGCGACAACCAGCTGCTGATCCGCTACGCGATCTCCGTGGAGATCGACGGCGTGGAGAAGCCGGCGATCGCCTGCGAGTGGCTCAGCCTGATTATTCTGGGATAACAACGACGCGCTCCGAAGGAGAACTGCATGAGCATTAATTTCGAGGGCCGGGTGGCGATCGTCACCGGCGCCGCCAACGGCCTGGGCAAATCCCACGCCCTGTCGCTCGCCAAACTGGGCGCCAAGGTGGTGGTCAATGATTTCGGCGGCGCCCGCGACGGTACCGGCGGCTCCAGCGAGGCGGCGGAGAAAGTGGTCGCCGAGATCCAGGCGGCGGGCGGTGAAGCGATCGCCAACGGCGCCGACGTGTCCAGCGAGGAACAGGTCGACGCCATGGTCAAACAGACCCTGGACCAGTGGGGCCGCGTCGACATTCTGGTCAACAACGCCGGCATCCTGCGCGACAAGAGCTTCGCCAAAATGGAGATGTCGGACTGGGACAAGGTGGTCGCCGTGCACCTGACCGGCTCGGCGATCTGCACCCGGGCGGTATGGCCGGTGATGCGCGAACAGAAGTACGGCCGCGTGATCATGACCACCTCCACGTCCGGCCTGTACGGCAACTTCGGCCAGGCCAACTATGGCGCCGCCAAGATGGGCGCGGCCGGCCTGATGAACACGCTCTGCCTGGAAGGCGACAAGTACGACATCAAGGTAAACTGTGTGGCGCCCACCGCGGCCACGCGCATGACCGAGGACCTGATGCCCAAGGAAGTGCTGGCGCTGCTGGAGCCGGAAGCGATCACCCCGGCGGTGTTGTTCCTGGCCAGCGACCAGGCGCCCAACCGCCGCATCGTGCTGGCCGGCGCCGGCTGCTACGCCATGGTGCGGCTGATGGAGAGCGACGGCATCTATCTGGACGAGGAAGAGCGCACGCCGGACGCCATCGCCGCCCGCTTCGAGCAGCTCGGTGATATGAGTGACGCCCGTGAAATGTCCAACGGCGGCGATCACGTCACCAAGATTCTGACCAAGGCCGCCCAGGCCAAAGGCATCAAGCTGGGCTGATCAGAGGTTTCCGATCAGACCCGCAAAAAGATTACCGACTTAAAGAGGTTCATCATGAGAGAAGCAGTCATCGTTTCCACCGCCCGCACCCCCATCGGCAAGGCCTACCGGGGCGCCTTTAACGACACCCAGGCCCAGGAGCTGGGCGGCCACGTGATCAAGCACGCCGTGGAACGCGCCAAGATCGACCCGCAGAGCATCCAGGACGTGATCATGGGCGCCGCCCTGCAGCAGGGCTCCACCAGCGGCAACACCGCGCGCCAGTGCGCGCTGCGCGCCGGCCTGCCGACCTCCGTGGCCGGCATGACCATTGATCGCCAGTGCGCGTCCGGCCTGATGGCCATCGCCACCGCCGCCAAGGAAATCGTGGTCGACAACATGGACGTGGCGGTCGCCGGCGGCCTGGAGTCCATCTCCCTGGTGCAGAACGACAAGATGAACACCTTCCGCGCCCGTGATCCGTGGCTCACCGAGCACCGTCCGGACATCTACATGAGCATGCTGGAAACCGCGGAAGTGGTCGCCGACCGTTACAACGTGTCCCGCGACGCCCAGGACGAGTACGCCTACCAGTCGCAGATGCGCACCGCCAAGGCCCAGCAGGAAGGCAAGTTCGACGACGAGATCGTGCCCCTGACCACCAACATGAAGGTGATGAACAAAGAGACCAAGGAAATTTCCGATAAGGAAGTGACCCTGGCCAAGGACGAAGGCAACCGTCCCGAGACCACCCTGGAAGGCCTGCAGAGCCTGAAGCCGGTGTTCAAGGACGGCCTGGAAGTGAAGGAAGGCCGGTTCATCACCGCCGGTAACGCCTCCCAGCTGTCCGACGGCGCCAGCGCCTGCGTACTGATGGAAGCCAAGGAAGCCGAGCGCCTCGGCCTGCAGCCCCTGGGTGCCTACCGTGGCATGGCGGTGGCCGGCTGTGACCCGGACGAAATGGGCATCGGCCCGGTCTTCGCGGTGCCGAAGCTGCTCAAGCGCTTCGGCCTGACCGTCGACGACATCGGCCTGTGGGAGCTCAATGAAGCGTTCGCCAGCCAGTGTCTGTACAGCCGTGACAAGCTGGGCATCGACCCGGACAAGTACAACGTCAACGGCGGCGCGATCTCCATCGGCCATCCGTACGGCATGTCCGGCGCCCGCATGACCGGCCACGCGCTGATCGAAGGCAAGCGCCGCGGCGTGAAGTACGTGGTGGTGACCATGTGCGTGGGTGGCGGCATCGGCGCCGCCGGCCTGTTCGAAGTGTTCTAAACCGCCCCGGCGGTTCGCCCATAAAAAAGCCCGGCTCGAAGCCGGGCTTTTTTTGTGCTCGCGCCGATCAGCTTTGCTTGGGGCGACGCATCTTGCAGGTGGTGGGCAGGGTGACGTCCTCGCGGTCAATCTCCGCGATCTTGTGGAAGTTGAAATCGGTGCCTTCGGCGCCGTATTCCATGTCGTCCTTGAGCACAGAGATAAACAGCGGCAGCTGCATCTGGTGATCCGACTCGCGCATCACCACCTCACCGGTGGGCGTTTCAAGGCTCATGCCCTCCATGGCGAAAGCGACCTTCACCGGATCGGTGCTGCCGGCCTTCTCGGCGGCCTTGTCGAGCATGTCGAGCATGGTGGTGAGGCGCATCCAGTAGTAATCCCAACCGGTCTCTTCGTACATGGCCACTTGCTGCTCGGCCATTTCCGGCTTCTCGAAGTCACCATAGTACTCGTTGACCTGATAGATGCGGTCGACCCCGGCTTCACCCACCTGGGTAACCACGCCGGCCATGGCGCCGTAATAGGTCAGAAAGGGTATATCGAGACCGTAATCCGCCGCTGATTTAACCAGCAGGGTGATGTCCTGACCCCAGTTGCCGGTAATCACCGCGTCCGCGCCGGAAGACTTGATCTTCGACACATAGGGGGTGAAGTCCTTCACCTTGGCGAGCGGGTGGAAATCCTGGCCGACAATTTCGATATCCGGGCGCTTTTCCTGGAGCATTTTCTTGGCGGCTTCGGCGACAGCGTGGCCGAAACTGTAGTCCTGGTTGATCAGATAGACTTTCTTGATGTCGTCACGACCCTCGATCCAGCTGGTCAGGGCGTTCATCTTCATGTCCACATGGGCATCGAACCGGAAGTGCCAGAACGAGCAGCGCTCATTGGTGAACGCCGGGTCCACCGCCGCCATGTTCAGGTACAGCACTTCCTTGCCCGGGTTACGGGCATTGTGCTTGTTGACCGCGGCGAGCAGCGCGGAGCCCACGGACGACCCCATGCCCTGGGTCACGTAGCGGATACCGTCGTCGATGGCCTTCTGCAGTTGCACCAGGCTTTCCTGGGGGTTGACCTTGTTGTCCAGGCCGACGATCTCAATCTTGTCGCCGTTAATACCGCCGTTGGCGTTGATTTTCTCGGCATGAAAATTGAGATGGTCCAGCGCCGACTGTCCGGCGGCGGCCATTGGCCCGGTGAGTGGATCGATCAGTGCGATACGAATGGTGTCCGCGCTGGCGGTGCTCACCAGCAGCACCGTCGCGGCGATCATCGAAAGTAGGTGTTTCAACATGAAAGCTCTCCTCGTTGTTGTTCTGGTGTCGATTATTCGACTTTGATGTTGCCGCCAGCGCCGTCGGGTCGGCGTGAGCGGCAAAGCCCTGGGGCTCGGGCGTGAAGACTATAACGTGCTCTTCACGTCTTGATTTTTACGCATTTCAGTATGGGCGGCGCTTACAGTGACTGTCCAGTTTCGTGTTTTACAGGCAAAAAAAAGCCCGCCGAAGCGGGCCAGCCCATTGACGATGGAACACAAACAAAACCCGAATCAGACTTCCAGCCACTCACGCCGGATCGCCTCGTCGGCACGCAGCTCATCCGGCGTGCCTTCGAATACGATCTGGCCGTGCCCCATGACCAGCACGCGATGGGAGATATCCATGGCGATGGACAGCTTCTGCTCCACCAGCAGAATGGACACCCCGGCCTGCGCGATCTCGGAAATCAGATCGCCGATCTGTTTCACGATCAACGGCGCCAGGCCCTCGGTGGGCTCGTCGATCATGATCAACTCAGGATCGCCCATCAGGGTGCGGCTGATGGTCAACATCTGCTTCTCGCCACCGGACAGCACGCCCGCCGGCGCATCCGCGCGCTGAGCCAGGTTGGGGAACATGTCCAGCATCTGTTCCACCTTCCATTTGCCCGGCTTGCGCGGGTTCTTAACACCCAGCTCCAGATTCTGGCGCACCGTCAGTGTCGGGAAGATATCCCGGTTTTCAGGCACGTAACCCAGGCCCAGCCGGGAAATTTTATGGTTGGGCAAGCCGGCGATTTCGTTGCCACGGAAGCGAATGGAACCGTGCGGCGGCACCTCACCCATGATCGCCTTGACGGTGGTGGACCGCCCTACCCCGTTGCGGCCCAGCAGAGACACCACTTCGCCTTCCTGCAAGTTGAAGTTAACCCCGTGCAGAATGTGGCTCTTGCCGTAATAAGCGTTGAGATCCTGGACTTCGAGCATCATGCGGCCTCCTCGCCCAGATACGCCTCTTTGACGCGCGGGTCATTGCGGATTTCCTCCGGCGTGCCGGTGGCGACAATCTTGCCGTACACCAGCACCGAGATGCGGTCGGCCAGTTCGAACACCACGCCCATGTCGTGCTCGACGATCATCAGGGTGCGGCCCTCGGCCACCTGGCGGATCAGGTTGATCGCCTGGGCGGTTTCGGTGTTGCTCATGCCGGCGGTGGGTTCGTCGAGGATCACCACATCGGCGTTGCTGGCGATGGTCATGCCGATCTCCAGCGCGCGCTGGCTGGCGTAGGGCAAGGCCCCCGCCGGCACATCGCGCAACGCCTGCAGGCCGATCTGCTCCAGCACTTCCTCGGCGCGCTCGTTGGCGGCCTTGATCTTGCTGGCCGCGCGCCAGAACACATAGCCGGAACCGCTGGTCTTGAAACAGGCGCAGCGCAGATTCTCGAACACCGACAGGTTGACGAACACGTTGCTGACCTGGAACGACCGGGACAGACCGCGTTGCTGAATTTTCTCCGGCGTCAAACCGTCAATGCGCTCGCCGTTCAGCCGGATTTCGCCGGCGCTGGGCGGGAAGGCCCCGGAGAGCAGATTGAAGAACGTGGATTTGCCGGCGCCGTTGGGGCCGATCACGGCGTGTATCTCGCCTTTCTCCACGTCCAGATCGACGCCGCAAATCACCTCGGCCAGGCCGAAGTTCTTGGTCAGGTCTTTAACAGACAAGGCGCTCATGCGTTGTCCTCCCGAAACTTTTTAGTAACGCGCATCACCGCGACGCCGGCGCCGAACAGTATCAATGCCCAGAGCCAGCTCATCACCGCAGCGGATTCGAAGTTGATGCCGAAGAATTGCGCGAACTCGTCGTCGCCGTGGCGCCATTGGAACAGCAGCTCGATGAACAGGATCAGGCCCAGACTGATCAGAATTACCGCCGCACCGCCGGTCAGCCAACCGGGTAGACGTTTGCTCAGGGTGCCTTCACGGAGGGCCACTCGGAACTGCTCGATACCACCGCCCAGGCCGCGCGGCGCGAACATCACGATAGCCAGGAACACCAGGCCCACATAGAGAATCGAGGCTTCGGTGTAATCGCTGAGCATGGAGTTCATCAGCGACACCACGATGGCGCCGACGATCGGGCCGTAGAACACGCCGAGCCCGCCCACGGCGGCCATCAGCAGCGCCAGACCGGAGGGGATCAGACCCAGGGACTCAGGGGTAATGATCTCGTAATTCACCGCCGCCATGCCGCCGGCGAGACCGCCGAAGGAACCGGAGGCGATAAAGATCATGAAACGGATATTACGCGGCTGATAACCGATGAACTGCAAGCGGTCCGGGTTATCGCGCACGGCGTTGGACATGCGCCCCAGGGGCGTGCGGGTGAAGGCCCACATGGCGAATACCGCCAGGAAGGTCCAGAACGCCATGAACCAGTACACGTCGGTGGCCTGGGCCAGTTCGAGACCGAACCACTGGGGCCCGACCATGCGGTTGCCGTAAATGCCGGCTTCACCGCCGAACACGGAGGGGAACATCTGCCCGGCGGCGGCCACCATCTCACCCAGACCCAGGGTGATCATGGCGAAGGCGGTGCCGGCCCGGCGGCAAAACGGCCAGCCGATAATCAGGGCCACCAGGCCGCCGGCGATCATACCCACCAGCGGCATGCTGACCACCGGCACGTGCGCCCAGAAGCCTTCACCGGCGTAGGACGCCTCGTCGATGGCGTTCATGGCGTGCATGGCGGCGTAGCTGCCCAGGCCGAAGAACACGGCGTGCCCGAAGGACAGCATGCCGCCCTGGCCGAGCAACATGTTGTAGGACAGCGCGAACACAATGTTGATGGCGATCACGTTCATCAACGTGAAGGCGGTGCCGCTCTCGAGAACAAAAGGCAGAATCAGGAGCACCGCCGCGCTGATCAACCAGGGCGATAGAGCGCGCCAGGAGAAACGATTCTGCCGCGGTGCGACTGCGGTAATGTCGTTCATGGCTCAAGCTCTCCCATCAGGCCACGGGGGCGGAATATCAGGATCAGCACCAGCAGAATAAACGGCGTCATCGGCGCCAGGCTGGCCAGGGTGATCCCGGTCACCTCGCCATAGGGGTCCACGTTCATGCCGAAGGCATTGAGAATATCGGCGATGGAGGCGTCGATGGCGACGAAGAACGTCTGGATCAGGCCGATCAGCAGGGAGGCGTAGAAAGCGCCGAGCAGCGAACCCATGCCGCCGACCACCACCACCACGAACACGATCGGCCCCAGGGTGACCGCCATGCCCGGCTCGGTGGCCATCAGCGGGCCGCCGATCACGCCGGCCAGGCCGGCCAGCGCACAACCGAAGCCGAACACGCCCATGAACAGACGCGGCACGTTATGGCCCAGGTGACCGACCATGTTGCCGTGGGTCAGGGCGGCGCGGATCATCATGCCCACGCGGGTTTTCTTGAGCAGGAACCAGAGCGCGATGAACATCATCACGGCGATCAACATCACCACGCCGCGGAAAATCGAATAGTCGGTGCCGAACAGGGTGAACAGCGGCTCGCGCATATAGTCCGGCTCGCGGTAGGCCACCGCCACGGTGCCCCAGATCAACTGAACCAGTTCGTCGATCACATAGGCCAGACCGAAGGTAAACAGCAGCTCGGCGACATGGCCGTTTTCGTGCACCCGGCGCAGGCCGAATTTTTCCACCATGGCGCCCAGGCCACCGACCAGAATCGGGGCCAGCAAGAGAGCCGGCCAGAAGCCGATCTCCATGCCCATGGTGTAAGCAAAATAGGCACCCAGCATGTAGAAGCTGGCATGGGCAAAGTTCAAAACACCCATCATCGAGAAGATGAGGGTAAGACCACTGGACAGCATGAACAGCAACAGGCCGTATAAAATACCGTTCAGCGTCGAAAATATGACAATTTCGAGCATGACGAGGCTCCCGGAACAGCGGCTTTCGCCGCTGTTCCTACTACTTAGTCACTGGAGTTACAGGATGGCGCCGTTTATTTCGGGCGGCGCATCCGGCAGGTGGTGGGCAGGCTCACGTCTTCGCGATCGATGCGTGCCACCTTCTTGAAGTTGTAGTCGGTGCCTTCCGCGCCGTACTTCATGTCGTCCTTCATCACGGAGATGAACATCGGCAGCTGGATCTGGTGATCCTTGGCGCGCATCACCACTTCACCGGTGGTGGTTTCCAGTTCCATGCCTTCCATCACCTTGGCGACATCGACCGGATCGGTGCTTTCCGCTTTGTCGGAGGCTTTCTTGAGCATGTCGAGCATGGTGCTCAGACGCAGGTAGTAGAAGTCCCATTCGGCCTGCTCGTAGAGCTCGGTCTGGCGCTTGGCCATTTCCGGATCCTCGAACTCACCGTAGTACTCGTTGATCTGGTAGATACGGTCCACGCCTTTGTCACCCAGCTGGGTCACCACGCCGGAGCTGGCGCCGTAGTAGGTGTAGAAGGGGGCTTCCAGGCCGAATTCAGCGGCCGCTTTCACCAGCAGGGTGATGTCCTGACCCCAGTTACCGGTGATCACCGCGTCGGCGCCGGAGGACTGGATCTTGGACACATACGGGGTGAAGTCCTTCACCTTCGCCAGCGGGTGGAAATCGTTACCCACGATTTCGATGTCCGGGCGCTTCTTCTTGAGCATTTCGCGGGCCGCCTGGGACACCGCCTGGCCGAAGCTGTAGTCCTGATTGATCAGGTATACCTTCTTGATGTCCTTGTTGTCGGCGATGTAGTCGGTCAACGCGTTCATCTTCATGTCCGCGTTGGCGTCGAAGCGGAAGTGCCAGTAGGAACAGCGCTCATTGGTGAATGCCGGATCCACCGCCGCGTAGTTCAGGTACAGCACTTCCTTGCCGGGATTGCGCTGGTTGTGCTTCTCAATGGCGGAGATCAGCGCGGACGCCACCGAGGAGCCGTTGCCCTGGGTCACGTAGCGAATACCGTCATCGATGGCCTTCTGCAACTGCACCAGACTTTCCTGCGGGTTCACCTTGTTGTCGAGACCGACGATTTCCAGGTCCTTGCCGTTCAGGCCGCCATGGGCGTTGATGCGCTTGGCTTCGTACTTGAGGTGTTCGAAAGCGGGCTGGCCGGCGGCGGCCATGGGCCCGGTGAGGGGATCGATCAGGGCTAGTTTCACGGTCTCGGCACTGGCGGTACCCACCAGCAGCAGCGAGGCGGCGAGAAAGGTGAAAATGGGTTTCAACATGACGCTCTCCACGGTTGTTGTTTTTCTGCCGACTGTTCGGCATCTCGTCGTTGTACCCGGCAACAGCGCCCGGTACGCAACAATCTTTTTTGTTTACATGCTTATTTTTTCATGCTCGTTCCTGGCGTCGTTATCGGGTCCCATCCGACGCTCTTTTGGGAACCACATACTTGGTAGTATGTGCGCACGAAAATATTTCTGTCCAGCCTCGTTATTTAATTTGTGCGGGCTTTCGGCGGACCTTGCAACCGGTCTTCGCGGGTCGACGGTAGGTCAACAAAGCTATCCTATGTTCGGCTGAAAGCCCCTGAATTCAATGCTTTCAGCATGGACGGAATAAAACCGGCGGACAATCCCCTGATGCGCCCGGGCGATTCACAGGGCCGGAAAAACCGGCCTTCACGGGTCAAGGCGCCCCATAAACGGGCATTGGCGCCGACCGGCGCGAAACAATTTCACACAGATTACCGGGCGGTGACCGCGGCGGCGTTGTAAAAACACCGCCGGCATCGATTAATTCACGTGTTTCCTCCCCTTTTTCGGAAATTTTTACCCGGGCACGGGTGTTACTGTTACCTCAAGTAACACCCCGAGTCACCCACGGTCGCCTCCGCCTTGACCACCCTGGTCCGGCCCGGTATGAATTGCACGGCCTTATTTCAAAACAATCGTTCAAAAAAATCAGAGTGCTCGGGAGAATAATGAATGCTTAAAGGGCTGATGATGGATGCGCCCCTGTCGCTGATCGATGTGCTCGATTACGGCGCCCGCATCCACCGCAAGGCGGAAATCGTTTCAGTGACCGTGGAAGGCGGCGTGCACCGCCAGAGCTACGCGCAAACGCTGGAGCGGGTGGCCCGACTGGCGCACGGCCTGGTGTCGCTGGGCGTCAAACCCGGCGACCGGGTGGCCACCCTGGCCTGGAACGGCTACCGCCACCTGGAGCTGTATTACGCCATCGCCGGTATCGGCGCGGTGTGCCACACCATCAACCCGCGCCTGCCGGCGGATCAGATGACCTACATCGTCAACCACGCGGACGACAGTCTGCTGTTCTTCGACACCACCTTCGCGCCGCTGGTGTCCGGCCTGCGCGACCAGTTCCCGGAACACACCCGTTATGTGGCGATGACCGACCGCGCCCACATGCCCGAGGGCCAGGACCTGCTCTGCTATGAAGACCTGCTGGAGGGCCGGCCGGACACCTATGACTGGCCGCAACTGGACGAGAACACCGCCTGCGCGCTGTGCTATACCTCCGGCACCACCGGCGCCCCCAAGGGCGCCCTGTACTCGCACCGCTCCTGCCTGCTGCAGGCGATGTTCACCATGGTCTGCGCCAGCGGCTCCTTCCCGGTCGGCGACCGGGTGCTGCCGGTGGTGCCCATGTTCCACGTCAACGCCTGGGGGCTGCCGTACATGGCGCCGCTGGCGGGGGCGTCCCTGATCATGCCGGGCCCGGCGCTGGACGGTGACAGCCTGTTCCGGCTGATGGACGACGAACGGGTGGATTCCGCCTGGGGCGTGCCCACGGTGTGGCTGGGTCTGCTCGGCGAGATGAAGCGCCACGCCCGCAAGCCCGGGGCGCTCAAGCGCGTGTCGATCGGCGGCTCGGCGGCGCCGCGCAGCATGGTGCGCGCCTTCGAGCAGGACTACCAGGTGGACGTCATGCAGGGCTGGGGCATGACCGAGATGAACCCCACCGGCACCATGAGCACGCTCACCGAAGGCCAGGCGGACCTGCCCCTGGAAGAGCGCATCGAGCTGAAAACCACCCAGGGCCGGCAGCTGTTCGGCGTGCGCATGAAACTGGTCGATGACGAGGGCAACGAAGTGCCCCAGGACGGCCAGGCGGTGGGCGAGCTGCTGGTCAAGGGCCCCACCGTGATCCGCGCCTATTTCAATAACGACGAAGCCAGCGCCAAGGCCTTCGATAAGGACGGCTGGTTCCGCACCGGCGACATGGCCAAGCTGACCCCGGACGGCGTTCTGTACATCGTCGACCGCGCCAAGGATCTGATCAAATCCGGCGGTGAGTGGATCAGCTCCATTGATCTGGAAAACCTGGCCGCCGCCCACCCGGACGTGCGGGAGTGCGCGGTGATCGGCGTGCCGCACCCGAAATGGGACGAGCGGCCGCTGCTGATCGTGGTGCCCCACCCCGAGGCGACGCGGGATAAGCAGGCGCTGCTGGACCATATGGCCGGCACCATCGCCAAATGGCAGCTTCCCGACGACGTGATCTACGTGGACGAGCTGCCGCACACCGCCACGGGCAAGGTGTCCAAACGTCACCTGCGCGAGGATTACATGGACTACCTGGGGAGCCCCCAATGACCGAGATCAAAGAGCAAAAGGTGCCGGCCAACGGCCTTAATTTTCATGTGCGCAGCGCCGGTGACCCGTCCAACCCGGCGGTGATCCTGCTGCACGGCTTCCCCGAGTGCGGCTATTCGTGGCGCTATCAAATGCCGTTTCTGGCGGAAAAGGGCTTCCATGTGCTGGCCCCGGACCTGCGCGGCTACGGCTTCAGCGACGCCCCCAAGGACGCGGACGCCTACCGGCAGGACAAGCTGGTGGCGGACGTCATGGGCATCCTCGACGCCTTCGGCGCCGAACGCGCCGTGGTGGTCGGCCACGACTGGGGCTGCGCCCTGGCCTGGCAGGTGGCGCGCAGCGAGCCGGGCCGGGTGCGGGCGGTGGCGGGCCTGTCGGTGCCCTACCCGGGCCTGGGCCCCAAGGCGCCCACCGAACAGATGCGCGCCGCCTTCGGCGAGCGGTTCTTCTACCAGCTCTACTTCCAGCAGCCGGACGTGCCGGAGCGGGAACTGGAAGCGGACGTGCGGGACTTTCTGCGGCGCATGTACCACGCCCTGTCCGGGCCCGGCATGCAGGAGAAATTCCGTGCCCAAAAGCCGGTCACCGGCCTGCTGGACATTCTGCAGCCGCCGAAAGGCGGCCAGCCGGACTGGATGCGCGAGTCGGACCTGGATGTGTACGTGGAGCGCTTCGAGCACAGCGGCCTGACCGGACCGATCAACTGGTACCGGGCCATGGACGCCTCCTGGCGGCAGCAAAAGGAAGACGGACGCGAACGCATCCAGCCGCCGGCGCTGTTCATCGCCGGCAAGGAAGACCCGGTGATCCAGTTCGCCGGCAAGGCCTTGGAGCGCATGCCGACGCTGATGGACGATCTCCGTGAGGTGGTGCTACTGGAAGATCTGGGTCACTGGATCCAGATGGAAGCGCCCGAGGCGGTGAACAAACACCTGGGCGCTTTCCTCGACGCGCTCTAGTTGAGCCGTCGCATTTCGATCCGGCGGTTGCGCTCGCGGCCCTGGTCGGTGGCGTTGCTGTCCACCGGCCGGGTGTCGCCGTAGCCGCGCGCCGTCAGGCGCCCGGGGTCCACGCCCAGATCGATCAGGAAGGTACGTACCGAAGCCGCGCGCCGCTCCGAGAGGGCCTGGTTGTACTCGTCGGACCCTTTGGAATCGGTGTGCCCGGCGATCTCCACCTCGGTATCGGAGTGCGCCAGCAGACGCTCCGCCACGCCGCGCAACACGGTTTTGGCGTTGGGCGTGAGCCGCGCCGAGTCGAACTCGAAATTAACCCCGTGCAGTACCTCCGGCGGCCCCGCCGGCACCGGTTTGATCACCACCCGCTCGCGCTCGATGATCCGGGTGTTGCCGTAATCACCGCCGCCGAACAGTGGGAAGGTCAGACCCACCAGGGCGCGCACATCGCCGAACGGCTCGTTGTGGCTGCCGTCGTCGGAGAAGTCCACCACGTAACGCAGTTCCGCGCGCAGCCCCATGGAGCCCCAGATGTCGCGGAAATGCAGGCCGGCGCCGGCGTTCACAAAGCCGTTGGTGTCGGTGCCGGCGGTGGAGTCGGTGTAGACGCCACCGCCCCCCACCAGCAGGTAGGGCGAGGGCCCCTCGCGGTACAGATAACGCAGCGCGTCGGCGCCCAGACCGTACTGCCAGTGCTGCCCGGAACCCCGATTGCGCTGCAAGGAGTTGCCGAAACCGTTCCACTCCAGATCCCATTTTTCACTGATCTGACGGCCCAGGCCAAAGCGGATGCCGGCGCCGTAGTCCACGTCGAAGCGATCCGAATCCTCGATCACATAGATGCCCATGGCGGAGGCGTTCCAACCCCGCGGATCGGTGCGTTCCCCGGCCAGCGCCGGCGCGCAGGCGAAAACGACGGCCAGCGCCGTGGCGGCGCGACCTGTATTGATCACGGATACCATCTTTTTCCCTCTTATCCCCGTTGACGGTGACACCGGTGGCGCAACAAACCGGCCGCCAGACCCGTACGGCAGGCAGCCCGGCCAGCGCGCCGGCCCGATCAAGCACGGCAGCCTAGAGCGTTTCACTGTGCCGTTCCAGACACGCCATGGCGTTGCTTATGACCCTTTTTGTAACTCGTTCGTCCGTCCGCCCGCGCCCCTGTGGGCAGCGGGTTCGCACCCGGCCGGCGCCCTGGGTATCCTTGGCGCTCACCGAGCCGATCCGGGAGTCCGCCATCGACACCCTGCAAGCGTCGCTGACCCTGAGCCTGCTGGCGTTCGCCGGCTGCGTGGCGGTGATCGCCACCGCCGGCGTCAAGATCACCGCCGTGGTCGACGAGCTGGCGGACCGCACCCGGGCCGGGGAAGCGCTGGCCGGCGCGGTGTTGCTAGGCGCCACCACCTCGCTGGCCGGCAGCGTGCTGTCGGTGACCGCCGCCTGGAAGGGCCACGCCGATCTCGCCCTGAGCAACGCCCTGGGCGGCATCGCGGTGCAAACCGCCTTTCTGGCGGTGGCCGACATCGCCTACCGGCGCGCCAACCTGGAGCACGCCGCCGCCTCCGCCGCCAACCTGATGCAGGGCGCGTTGCTGATCACCCTGATGGCGATCATCCTGGTCGGCGCCTTCTCGCCGCCGGTGAGCGTGCTGGGCGTTCATCCCGCCACCCCGGCGCTGCTGGCCGTTTACATCTATGGCCTGCATCTGATCCAGCGCGTGCGCGACGACCCCATGTGGCGGCCGGCGCGTACCCGGGAAACCCGCGAGGACGTGCCCGAGGAAGACAATCTGCGCCTGTCGCTGACCCGGCTGCTGCTGGTGTTCGTGGTGCTGGCCGCCCTGCTCGGTCTGTCCGGCTTTGTGTTGGAAGCCGCCGCCAGCGGCATTGCCCGCCACACCGGCCTGCAGCAAACCACCGTGGGCTTGCTGTTCACCGCCACCGCCACCTCGCTGCCGGAGCTGGTCACCTCGGTGGCGGCGGTGCGGCGTGGCGCCCTGACCCTGGCGGTGGGCGGCATCATCGGCGGCAACGCCTTCGACACCCTGTTCACCGCCGCGTCGGACGTCGCCTACCGCGACGGGTCCATCTATGAGCAGATGGACGACGGCCTGCTGCTGTGGGTGTCGCTGTCGATCCTGATGACCGGCTTTCTGCTGATGGGCCTGGTGCGCCGTGAGCAGCACGGCCCCGGCGGCATCGGCTTCGAGAGCCTGGCGGTTCTGGTCCTTTACGGCCTGGGGATCGCTTTGGTGTTGGGTGGCTGAGGCCGACAGCCGTTATAGTGTGATTTCCTACTTCCCACCAGGAGAGCCCTTTGGCGCACGACGATCAGGATTCGAGGGATAAGGACCAGGACGACTCGCCCTGGGAAGAAGCCGTTAAACGCGAGCGTGATGACGCCCGCGACGAGGACGACGGGGACGAGGACGAGGAAAGCCACGAGGAGCGCGACCGGCGCCGGGAAGCCGCCCTGCCCTCCAAGGCGGCGGCGGTCCACGAGCGCTTGCGCATCAGCGGCGAAAAAGAGCTGGAACGCGACGCCATGGCGCTGCTCTGGTCGGCGATCGCCGCCGGCATCTCGATGAGCGCCTCGATGGTGGCGCGCGGCCTGCTGCACGCGCACGTGCCGGAAAGCGACGCCGGTTTTCTGATCGAAAGCATGGGCTACACCCTCGGCTTTCTGATCGTGATCCTGGCCCGCCAGCAGCTGTTCACCGAGAACACCGTCACCGCCGTGCTGCCCTTCATGAGCCACCCCACCCAAAGCAACCTCGGCCGTCTGGCGCGGCTGTGGGGCGTGGTTCTGGCGGGCAACATTCTCGGTGCCGGCATCGCCGCCTTTACCTTTCTGCACCTGCCGATGTTTTCACCGGAGGTGAACGAAGCCTTCGTGGCGATCGGTGAAAAGGTGATGGAGAACGACCCCTTCTCGATGTTCTCGAAAAGCATCGTCGCCGGCTGGATGATCGCCACCATGGTGTGGGTGATGCCCTCGGCGGACCAGGCCAAGGCCTGGGTGATCCTGATCATGACCTATGTGGTGGCGATCGGTGAATTTCCGCACATCATCGTCGGCGCCAGCGAGATTCTCTATCTGGTGTTCGAGGGCACCGTCAGCTGGGGGGACTTCTTCCTGCGCTTCGGCCTGCCCACCCTGGCCGGGAATATCATCGGCGGCACCTTTATTTTCGCGCTGATCAGCCATGCCCAGATCCGCAACGATATGGACGTGCAGCGTGAAGGACGGCGTGGCGCCTGGGGGTTTGGCAAGAAGCGATGAGGGGGCGGACTCTTGCCTAAGCCGCGACCCTCGGGTACCCTACGCGCCCTCTGCTGATGACCGCAGAACACAGTTTTGGTGAGGTGTCCGAGTGGCTGAAGGAGCACGCCTGGAAAGCGTGTATACGGCAACGTATCGAGGGTTCGAATCCCTCCCTCACCGCCAAATAAAGAAGGGGTCCCGAATGGGGCCCCTTTTTTATTTGGCGGTCGGGGGCGGCCTTGATAAGATCACTCCGGTTCGACAAGCCGGCCAGCGGCCGGCGCAGGACGCCGTCGCAACGCGGCGGCGCCCCGAAGGGGTGAAGCGGCGAAGCCGCTGAATCAATCCCTCCCCTGGCTATGAGCCTCCATCAGCGTGAGACGGCGCCAGCGATGACCCGTGCCGCAACGCGGCTCAGGCAAGGGCGCGGGCGATACTCAGACCCGGCCAGGCCAGCAGCTTGAAAACCGCGCGTGTTCAAGTGTCATTGTTATTGGTCCTGGCAAGATAAAGGCCCTGATATTCGCAGACCAGCAGGCCGTTGGCATCGGTCGCTTGCGCCAAAACGCGCAGGCTCGCTTTGCCGCGCCGTTTCAGGCGCTGATGGAAGCGCCCGGTCTGGCCGTCGTCGGCCCGGGCCAGCACGTGCATCGAGCCGACCAGCGGCGCGCGGAATTGCAGGCTGGATTCCACCGCCACCACATCCACCCGGGCCGCGCCGTCCCCCGCCGCCGAGTCCGCCACCAGCGTGGTGCAGGCCCAGCCGGCCAGCGTCAGCAGGGCCGCCTGGCTGCCGGCGAAGAAGGTGCCCTTGTCGTTGTGGTTGGGGCCCAGCGGCGCGGTGAGTGTGAGCTGTTCGCCGTCGAAGCCGGTGAATTGGAAGTCCAGGTGAGCGGTCAGCGGTATCGCCGCGCGCACCCGGGCGGCGAGGTCGTCCAGGTTGCCCGGATCGCGGTTCATAGCGGGCCCCGGGGAAGCTCGCGCAGGAAGGTTTCCGGGCGCTCGTCGGGCAGGGTTTTCAGCGCCCCGGCGGGGGTGCCCAGGTACACGCAGCCCACCACCTGGTCCTTGTCGGCGAAACCCAGGCGCGCCTTGACGGCGTCGTCGTTGGCCAGATCGCCGGTGCGCCACATGGCGCCGATGCCCAGGGCGTGGGCCGCCACCATCATGTTCTGCACCGCCGCGCCCACCGCCAGCACCTGTTCCCAGGCCGGCACCTTGTGGCCTTCGGTGATGTCCGCCACGGCGACGATGATGGTGGGCGCGCGCAGCGCCTTGTTGCGGATGTTGTCCCGGGCGCACTGGTCCGCTTCCGGCTGCCGGCGCAGCAGCCGCCATTCCATGATGTCGCCGAGACGTTCACGGTCCTCGCCTTCCAGCACCAGAAACCGCCAGGGGCGAAGCATGCCGTGGTCGGGGGCGCGGATCGCCGCCGCCAACAACTGCCGGACCTGCTCGGCGGACGGGCCGGGCTCGGTGAGGCGGGCCACGGAAACACGGGTGGTGAGCGCGGTCAGTGTGTCCATCGGAACTCCTGCATGGGAACGGTGGCGCGCCGGGGATTGTACGGCAAACCGGGCCGGCTTTCCTCGCCCCGGAGCGATCAGTCTTTTTTCTTAACCCACAACTGGGTAAGCTCCGGTCAAACATCCTTAATGGCAGTGCATGAGTACATCCAAGAATCGCCCCCGCAAGCCCTATCTGGACCCGATGGAGCGCGCTCGCCGGCTGAGCAACTATATCCGCCTTCTCGCCTTCGTGGTGGCGGCGGCGATCCTTATGGCCGGCGTCGGCCTGCAGCTTTATCCGTCCCATTACCTGCTCGGCGTGGCCGGCCTGCTGTCCTACCCGCTGATCGTGCAGACCCTGGTGGTGGTGGGCCAGCGCAAGGATCTGCTGCCGGATCACTTCTCGCCGGTGGTGATGCAGCTGGACGCGGCCATCATCGGTGTCGCCTGCGCGCTGCTGCATTTCGCGGTGGTGCCCAGTCTGGTGCTGCTGATCATCGTGCACGCCAACGCCATGAGCAGCGGCGGCCTGCGCCCCTGGCTGCTGAACGTGCTGATGACCCTGGGCGGCGCGGGCCTGGCCTCGTTGCTGTTGACGGTGCCGCCGACGCCCACCATGGTGCCGCTGAGCCTGTCGGTGCTGTCCCTGGTGGGGCTGGGGCTGTACGTGGGCGCCAGCTCCTTCTACGCCAACCGCCAGGCCCAGTTCCTGCGTCAGGCGCAGATCCGGGTGCGCGAACAGCAGCAACAGGCGGTGGACATGTCGCGCAAACTGGCCAAGTATCTGCCGCCGCAGATCTGGGGCTCGCTGTTTTCCGGCAAACGCGACGCCAAGCTGGAAACCCGGCGCAAGCGGCTGACGGTGTTTTTCTCCGACATTAAAGGCTTCAGCGCGATCTCCGAGGAGCTGCCGCTGGACACCCTGACACGCATGCTCAACACCTACCTGAGCGAGATGACGCGCATCGCCCTGCGCCACGGCGGCACCATCGACAAATTCATCGGCGACGCGGTGATGGTGTTTTTCGGCGACCCGAAAAGCGAGGGCGCCCAGGAAGACGCCTACCGCTGCGCGGCCATGGCCATCGAGATGCAGCAGCACATGCGCTTTCTGCGCCAACGCTGGCGCCGCGAGGGCATCACCCAGAAGCTGGAAATCCGCATCGGCATCAACACCGGTTATGTGACGGTGGGCAATTTCGGCACCGACAGCCGCATGGATTACACCATCCTGGGCACCGACGTGAACCTGGCCAGCCGGCTGGAATCCGCCTGCCGCCCGGGCCAGGTGCTGATCTCCGAAAGCACCCATGAGCTGATCAAGGACCGGGTGCGTTGCCGCAGCGTGGGCGACGTGACGGCCAAGGGCTTCAACCGGCCGATTCCGGTGTTCGAGGCCCAGGAACTGAAGCGCAACGCCGGCGGTAAACAACGCTTCGTCAGCGTCGCCACCACCGGTTTCGGCCTGCACATGGACCTGGAACGCATTCACAACGTGGACAAAAACCGCATACTGAAGGCCCTGGCGCGCTCCGCCTCGGACCTGAAAAAGCGCAAAGCCGTGGCCGTGGATTTCGAAGCGGAAGGGTTCGCCCTGCACCTGCACGCCGAGAGCCTGCCGGAACGGGACCGGGAAAAGGTGCTGGATGTGATGGGCAAGGCGGCGCGCAAAATACAACAACAAGTGCGGCTGTAGGTCGCCACCAAAGCGATACGCTCACCCTGGGAGAACCGCTATGGCTGAACCGTCATCGGGCTGGCTGGCCCGGCTGGAACGCGCCGGCAATCGTTTGCCGCACCCCACCCTGCTGTTCGTCTGGCTGTGCCTGCTGATGCTGCCGCTGAGCGCCCTGCTGGCGGCCGCCGGCGTGACCGCCACCCACCCGCTGGAGGACCAGAGCATCGCGGTGCGCTCGCTGCTCGACGGCGACGGCCTGGCCTGGCTGTTCGGCAACATGGTCACCAACTTCACCGGCTTCGCGCCGCTCGGCGTGGTGCTGGTGGCCATGCTGGGGCTGGGTATCGCCGAGCATTCCGGGCTGTTGGGCGCCAGCCTGGCGGCGCTGGTGCGGCGCGCCTCGCACCGCACCCTGGTGGTGACGGTGGCGTTCGCCGGGGTGATGTCCAGCCTCGCCTTCGACGCCGGCTATGTGGTGCTGATTCCACTCGCCGGCTTCCTGTTTCAGCTGGCCGGGCGCTCGCCGCTGGCCGGCATCGCCACCGCCTTCGCGGCGGTGTCCGGGGGCTACAGCGCCAACCTGTTGCTCGGCCCGGTGGACGCGGTGCTCGCCGGTTTGTCCACGGAAGCGGCGGCGATCGTCGAGCCCGGGCGCGTGGTGTCGGCGGCCGGCAACTACTGGTTCATCATTGTCTCCACGGTGCTGGTCACCGCGCTGGTGTCCCTGGTCACGGTGCGCATCACCGAACCGCGCGTGGCCGACCGCCCCGGCGACAACACCGACCAGGACCTGGCGCCCCGGATGGACCGCCGTGCCCTGGGCTGGACCCTGGCGGTGCTGCTGCTCGGCGTGGTCGCCGTGGTACTGATGGTGGCGCCGGCGGACGCGCCGTTGCGCGGCGAGGACGGCGGCCTGCTGCAGTCGCCGTTCATGTCGTCGCTGGTGGTGTTGATCGCGCTGCTGGCGGGGCTGTGCGGCGCCGTCTACGGGCGGGTGAGCGGCCGCTTCCGCTCCGCCGGGGGCATCATCGAGGCGATGGAAACCACCATGAGCTCCATGTCCGGCTATCTGGTGCTGATGTTCTTCGCCGCCCAGTTCGTGGCCTGGTTCAGCTACAGCCAGCTGGGGCTGGTGCTGGCCATCAAGGGCGCCGCCTGGCTGGGCGATCTGAATCTGCCCACGGTGGCACTGCTGCTGTTGTTCGTGGGGCTGGTGGCGCTGATCAATCTGATGATCGGCAGCGCCTCGGCCAAATGGGGCATTCTGGCGCCGGTGTTCGTGCCCATGCTGATGCTGGTGGGCATCGAGCCGGAGGCCACCCAGGCCGCCTATCGGGTGGGCGACTCCAGCACCAACATCATCACCCCGCTGATGCCCTACTTCGCGCTGGTGCTGGGGTTCGCCCGGCGCTACCAGAGCGACACCGGCATCGGTACCCTGATCGCACTGATGCTGCCCTACAGCCTGGCGCTGCTGGCCGGCTGGTCGGTGCTTCTCGGTGTGTGGATCGGCTTCGGCTGGCCGCTGGGTGCCGGGTAAGCGGCGGGTATTGTGGGAGCGGGCCCTGCCCGCGAAAGGCAAGCGGAGCTTGCCGGCGGGATACCAGAGGCGTCTGAAAACGCGCCAAAAAAAAGGTATAGTGGTTCCAGCCCGGGGGCGGGAATCCA
>CAZKWA010000033.1:0-3659 GCA_964556345.1 uncultured Alcanivorax sp. | reverse complement strand
ATAAGCCACCCTTTCGCGGGCAGGGCCCGCTCCTACAATCGCTATTGGCGGATGGTTCGGCGGTTGGAGGGTGCGTCCTCGTAGTCCGAACGGAACGGATTGATGTCGAGGCCGCCGCGCCGGGTGAAGCGGCCGTACACCGACAGGTGACGCGGCGCGCAGTGGCGCTTCAGGTCGACGAACATCTGCTCGATGATCTGTTCGTGGAAGCCCTGGTGGTTGCGCAACGACACCACGTAGCGCAGGAAGCTGGCCGGGCTGATCGCCGCGCCGGTGTAGCGCACCTGGACAGTAGCCCAGTCCGGCTGGTTGGTGACCGGGCAGTGACTGCGCAGCAGATGGGAGACCAGCACGCCGTTGCGCTCCGGGCCCTGCTCGGTGAGCAGCAGATCCGGGCGGTACTCGAAATGCTCGAAGGCCACGTCCAGGTGGTCGACACAGTCGCCGTGGTCGTCCCAGGCCGCCGCCCGGGCCGCCTCTTCCAGGCTCATCACGCGCACGTCCACCGCCGCCCCGGCCACCCGCGCCAGATCCCCGGCGAGGGTGTGGATCACCGCCTCGCGGGACGCGAAGCGGGTGTTGGCGAACGAGTTCAGGTACAGCTTGAGTGACTTGGATTCGATAATGTTCGGCGAGATGCAGGGCACCACCAGCTCGGCCATGGCCACCACCGGCTTGCCGCGTTCATTGAGCCAGGACAGCTCGTAGGCGTTCCAGATGTCCTGGCCGTGGAAAGGCAGCGGCTCGCCCTCGGCGGCGCCGTCCAGTTCCAGGCTTTCGCGGGCGTCCCAGCGCGGCACCGGGCACAGCAGCGACGGGGTGTACTCGTCGATGAAAGCGCTGGTACGGCCCAGCGGTGTGTCGTTGAGAAAGCTCATAGTGATTACCCGCGAATCCCGGTGCCCCGCCGCAGCAGCCACAGCGCCAGCAGAAAGAACACTACCGTAAAGGCGAAGATAGCACCCAGGGAGGCGTAAACGTTGACGTCGCTCACACCCAGCACCCCGTAGCGGAACGCGTTGACCATGTAGACGATGGGGTTCACCAGGGTCACGGTGCGCCAGAACTCGGAGAGCAGGTCCAGGGAATAGAACACCCCGCCCAGGTAGGTCAGCGGCGTCAGAATGAAATTGGGAATAATGCTGATGTCGTCGAAATTGTTGGCGAAGATGGCGTTGATGAAGCCACCCAGAGCGAACAGCGCCGACGTCATCGCCACCACCAGCAGGGTCACCCAGGCGTGCTGGACATCCAGATGGGTGAAGAACAGGCTCACCGTGGTGACGATACCGCCCACCATGATACCGCGCACCATGCCGCCGACCACGAAGCCGGACAAAATCACGAACGGCGACATCGGCGACACCAGCATCTCCTCGATGGAGTGCTGGAACTTGGTGGAGAAAAACGAACTCACCACGTTACCGTAGCTGTTCTGGATCACGCTCATCATGATCAGGCCGGGCACGATGTACTGCATGTAATCGAACCCGCCCATCTCGCCGATGCGGCTGCCCACCAGGTTGCCGAAGATCACGAAATAGAGCGTCATGGTGATCGCCGGCGGCAACAGGGTCTGCGGCCAGATGCGCAGGAAGCGGCGCACTTCCTTGGTGACGATGGTCAGGAAAGCGACCCATTGTTGATGCAGCGTCATGAAGCGTTCTCCCGCTGCGGGTTCTGTCCAGGCAGGTTCTGTTCCACCAGGCGCACGAACAGCTCCTCGAGCCGGTTGGCCTTGTTACGCATGCTCATCACCTCGAAGTTCTGGTCCGCCAGGGCCACGAACAGCTGGTTGAGGTTTTGCGTTTTCGGCACCGCCACTTCCAGGGTGGCGGCGTCGCGCAAATGCACCTCGAAACCGGGCAGCGCCGGGGCGCTGTCCACCGGCCGCGCCAGATCCAGAATGAAGGTCTCCACCTGCAGTTTTTCCAGCAGCGACTTCATATCGGTGTTCTCGACAATGCGGCCGTGGTCGATGATGGCGATGCGGCGGCACAGGGATTCCGCCTCTTCCAGGTAATGGGTGGTGAGAATAATGGTGCGGCCTTCATTGTTGAGACCGATCAGAAAATCCCACATCGAGCGGCGCAGCTCGATGTCCACCCCGGCGGTGGGCTCGTCGAGAATCAGCAGCTCCGGCTCATGGACCAGAGCGCGGGCGATCATCAGGCGGCGCTTCATGCCGCCGGACAGGGAGCGGGCCTGGTTCTTGCGCTTGTCCCACAGCCCCAGCTTGCGCAGGTACTTTTCCGCGCGTTGCCGGGCCAGCGGCGCCGGAATGCCATAGAACCCGGCCTGGGTGACGACGATGTCGAACACCTTCTCGAACTGGCTGAAATTGAATTCCTGGGGCACCACGCCGATTTTCTGCTTGGCCAGCTCGCGCTCCCGGTCCAGGGAATGGCCGAGGA
Organism: uncultured Alcanivorax sp.; assembly: GCA_964556345.1. Taxonomy (GTDB): domain Bacteria; phylum Pseudomonadota; class Gammaproteobacteria; order Pseudomonadales; family Alcanivoracaceae; genus Alloalcanivorax. The sequence goes on along the minus strand of CAZKWA010000033.1, from coordinate 1,245 downwards.
TGAACACCTCGCCGCCGGTCTTGTTGACCAGCGAGCTGACGATACCGATGGTGGTGGACTTACCCGCGCCGTTGGGGCCCAGCAACGCGAAAAAGTCGCCGCGCTCCACGGTCAGGTCGATGCCTTTGAGCGCCTCGACACCGTTGGCGTAGGTCTTGGTGAGATTACGAAGGGTCAGGGCAGACAAACAACACCTCGGCAAAAAATTGACAGATGGGGGCGCGGCGGCGCGATTCAAGCCGGCCCGGGGAGACTCAGGCGTCGGGCGCGTCCAGCGCCAGGTCCCGATGGCCGTGATGGCCGCGCCACACCCAGTGCATGCGCGCGTCCTCGAACCATACCCACAGCCCTTCCATCATCCAGGGCCAGTGCTCCTCGGCGATGGCGTCACGACCTTCCAGCTCCGCCACCAGCACCGCGAGAATGGTGTCGTGGGTCACGTGCACCGCCAGCGAGCCCGGGCCCGGCTCGCGCCGGTGCAGATAGCCGGCCAGCTTGGCGCGGCCCGCCGCCGGCGACAGCATGCCCTCGAACGGCGTCTTCAAATGCTGATTGAGAAAGCTCAGCGCCCCCATCTTCAGAAAAGTGGGCCCCACCCGGTTGATGTCTTCCACGTAACAGCCGGGCTCCACCAGGGTGGGGTCGGTGACCACCTCCGGCAGCGTCTCTATCAGCCCCGCCTCCAGCGCCCCTTCCGCCATGGCGGTGGCGGTATCCACGCAGCGCCCCACGGGGCTGGAATAGAACGCCTCCACCGGACGCTCCAGACGCGCGCCCCACTCACGGGCCATCGCCACGCCCTCGGCGGTAAGCGGCAGGCGGTAGTCGGCGAAGCCGTTCTTGGCCAGCTCCCGGACGGAATGCCGGGTCAACAGATGAGCCGGCCGGTTCGCCGGAAGCAGACTGATCGCATCGTGAAGGCGGGGGTGTAATCGGGCCATGGTCCCTCTCTAAGATTGACTCATGGTACGGTCCCGGGGAGGTACTGCCAAGCGCGGCTACGAAGCCAGGATTGTGGGAGCTTGCCTTGCAAGCGAAAGGCCGGCTATGCCGGCCGGCAGGATGCCAGAGAGCTATGTTGTTCCGGTGCTCCCTATCCGGGACGCGGGGAAGCGGAACCGCCACGGGTCAGACCAACCGTCGGGACCTTTGCAGAATGGTTCGGCGCCAGCGATAACCCGCGTCCCCTTCTGGTGAAACAACCGTTCCCGCTAACACGCGATGAACAAAAAAAGGGACCCGATT
>CAZKWA010000032.1:0-33549 GCA_964556345.1 uncultured Alcanivorax sp. | reverse complement strand
ATCTGCGCCGGGCCCTGGTCGTCGGCGCCGGCCACGCCGGGGTGGAAGCGCCGGTTGTCGACGAAGCCGGCGGCCCGCTCGATGGCGGTGCCGGGCAGGCGCGCGGCGGCGTGCTCCCACTCCGCTTCGGTGGGCAGACGCTTGCCGCACCAGCGGGCGAACGCCTCCGCCTCGTAATAGTTCAGATGGGTGACCGGCTCCGCCGGGTCCAGCGGCCGCCGGCCGGCCAGGGTGTAGTGGCCGGGCGTGTCGCCGTCCAGGTCCCAGTAGAGCGGCGCGCGGGCGCCCTGTTCATTGCGCCAGGCCCAGCCGTCGGACAGCCACAGTTCCGGGCGCCGGTAGCCGCCGTCGTCGATGAAGGCCAGGTACTCGCCGCAGGTGGCCGGGCGGCTGGCCAGGGCGAACGGCTCCAGCCACTGGCGGTGGCGGGGCGTTTCGTTGTCGAAGCAGAAGCCATTGGCGGGGTCGGCGCCGATCTCGGTGAGGCCGCCCTCGTATTCGTGCCAGCGCAGCGGCGGGGCGCTCCCGCCGTCGCCCTGGCGCGGCCGGTACACCGGCGCCAGCGGGTTGTGCGAGAAGCTGAATTTCAGGTCGGTGACCAGCAATTCCTGGTGCTGCTGCTCGTGCTCGATGCCCAGCGCCACCAGGTCCGCCACCTTGCCGTCCAGCTCCGGCCCGGCGAGCAGCGCCTGCAGGGCCTCGTCCACGGCGGCCCGCCAGGCGTACACCGCCTCGTTGCCCGGCCGCGACAGCAGGTGCCGCTGGGGGCGCGGGTATTGTTCGCCGACGCCGTTGTAGTAGCTGTTGAACAGGTACTCGAAGCGCTCATCCGCCGGTTTGTAGCCGGGCGCGTAAGGCTTGAGGATAAAGGTCTCGAAAAACCAGGTGGTATGGGCCAGATGCCAGCGCGGCGGGCTGACTTCCGGGCAGGCCTGAAGCCCCATGTCCTCGCCGGTGAGCGGCGCGCACAGGGCCTCGCTGAAAGCGCGGGTTTCCGCCAGGCGCCGGGCCAGGCCGGCATGCCGTGGTTGCTTCTCTGGCTGGCTCATAGGGTCTTCCCTCTCGCTTCTCATTAACAAGAATGCGTATCTCCCTGAGCGGAAGCAACAATGTCGCCTGGGGTTTGCGTCTTTATACTCAAGTTTTACACAAGGAGACCGTATGAACATCCAAGGTAAAGTCGCCGTGATTACCGGTGGGGCCTCGGGCCTCGGCCAGGCCACCGCCGAAGCGATCATCGCCAAGGGCGGCAAGGTAATGATCCTCGACCGGGACGAGAAAAAGGGCCCGGAAGTGGCCGCCGAGCTGGGCGAGAACGCCGCCTTCGTGCAGACCGACGTGACCGATGAGGCGTCGGTGAAGGCGGCCATCGACGCCACCAAGGAAAAATTCGGCGCTATCCATGTGTGCGTGAACTGCGCCGGCGTGGGCTCGGCGATGAAGACCGTGGGCCGGGAGAACAAGCCCCACGACCTGGGCGTGTTCAACATGGTGGTGCAGATCAACCTGATCGGCACCTTCAACGTGGCGCGCCTGGCGGCGGCGGTGATGGCCGAGAACGAGCCTGGCGAGGACAACGAGCGCGGCCTGATCGTCAACACCGCGTCCGTGGCCGCCTTCGACGGTCAGGTGGGCCAGGTGGCCTACGCCGCCACCAAGGGCGGCGTGGTCGGCATGACCCTGCCGATCGCCCGTGATCTGGCGCCGCTGGGGATTCGCTGCAACACCATCGCACCGGGCATCTTCAACACGCCCTTGATGAACGCCGCGCCGGACAAGGTGAAGATGCCGCTGATCGAAATGACCCAGTTCCCCAAGCGTCTCGGCAACCCGCCGGAATACGCCGCCATGGTCTGCCACATGGTGGAGAACACCTTCCTCAACGGCGAAACCATTCGCCTGGACGGCGGCATCCGAATGCAGCCCCGCTGAAGGCGGCACTTGTTGGTGGGAGCTGGCCTTGCCCGCGAAAGGCCGGCTATGCCGGCCGGCAGGCTTCCAGAGAGGTCAGAAAGCGAGGCTCCAATAAGGCCTCTGGTATCCTGCCGGGTGGCTGAAGCCACCCTTTCGCGGGCGGGGCCCGCTCCCACAAGAGTCCGCTCCCATAAGGGGGGGAACTCTCAAGCCGCTTTTAGCCTTCCAGCCTGTAGCAGGGCTCGTAGTGGCTGCCGGGCAGCTTCATGCGGCTCTGCGCCACGAAGGACTGCAGCAGCACGTCCATCTGCGCCATCAGACCCGCTTCGGCGGTGAGCCGGTAGGGGCCGCGCTCCTCGATGGCGCGGATGCCCGCCTCCTTGACGTTGCCCGCCACGATGCCGGAAAACGCCCGCCGCAGGTTGGCGGCCAGGTCGTACACCGGCAGGTTGGTGTGCAGGGCCAGCGCGGCCATGGCTTCGTGGGTGGGCTCGAACGGCCGCTGGAAGTCCTCCGGCACGGTGAGGCGCCAATTGTAGTAGAAGGCGTCGTCCTGCTTGCGGCGGAACTCGGTCAAATCGCGCACGCCGTCGCGCATCGCCAGGGCCACCGCTTCCGGGTCGTCGACGATGATCCGGTAGCGCTTGGCGGCGTCCTCGCCGAGGGCATAGCGGATGAAGGTGTCCACCTGGCGGAAGTACTCGGCGCTGTCCGCGGGCCCGGTGAACACCACCGGCAGCGGAATGTCCTTGTTGGCCGGATGCAGCAGCACCCCCAGCAGATAAAGAATCTCCTCGGTGGTGCCGACGCCGCCGGGGAATACGATGATGCCGTGGGCCACCCGCAGGAAGGCCTCCAGGCGCTTCTCGATGTCCGGCATGATCACCAGCTCGTTGACGATCGGGTTGGGCGCCTCGGCGGCGATAATGCCCGGCTCGGAGATGCCCAGATAGCGGCCCTGGCGGCGGCGCTGCTTGGCGTGCGCCACATGGGCGCCTTTCATGGGGCCCTTCATGGCGCCCGGCCCGCAGCCGGTGCAGATGTCCAGCTCCCGCAGCCCCAGCTGGTAACCAACGCTCTTGGAGTAGTCGTACTCTTCCCGGGAAATGGAATGCCCGCCCCAGCACACCACCAGATTGGGCAGCTCGCCGGCGCGCAGCACCCCGGCGTTACGCAGGATGTGGAACACCGCGTTGGAAATGCCGCTGCTGTCGTCCAGGTCGAAGCGCCCGCCGTGCTGGATCTCGTTGGCCACGTAGATGATGTCGCGCAGCACCGCCGACAGATGCTCGCGGATACCCCGGATCATGCGCCCGTCGACAAAGGCCCCGGCCGGGGCGTTGTCCAGCTTGAGCATCATGCCCCGGTCTTCCTGGATCACCTGAATGTCGAAATCCTTGTAGGTTTCCAGCACCTGGCGGCTGTCGTCGGTGGGCGTGCCCGCGTTCAACACCGCCAGCGCGCAGCGCCGCAGCAGCTCGTGAAGGCCCTTGGAGGAGGTGTCGCGCAGGCGCTCCACCTCCTGCTGGCTGAGTACTTCCAGGCTGCCCTCGGGGGCGACGATCGTCGATACGGTGTCGGTCATAATCCTTCCCAGTCGGGGGTGAAAGACAGAGGGGCGAAGCATCGGGCCTATGACGCCGCTCTTCAAGCGTTGTAATTTTTTACATCATTTCATCGCCGTGACGCCCCGGAGTAGGCCACTATTGGGCCTTCGGGCGAGGCCGGAGAAGGCACCGTGGCGTTTGTCACCGAACCGTCATCACCGGCGCCTAGCCTACCCGCGAGTATGAGCCAATCCTGGAGTGCGGCATGCTGCTCAAATATTTAAACCAACTGGACGAGGCGGTGCGTGAACTGGACCGCCACCCGGGCCCCGAAGCCCTGACGCACTGCGCGGACTGCGTGCGCGTGCTGGAAGAATACCTGGACTCCCAGATCGAGCCGGTGGCCCGGCGCGGTCGCGAGATCATGGCCGGGATGGTGCCCGCGTCCCTGTACGCCCGCCTGGTGGGAGCGGGCCCAGCCCGCGAAAGGCCGGCAAAGCCGGCCGGCAGGATTCCAGAGATCTCTCTAAGTGCTTAGTAGAAGCCTCTGGAATCCTGCCGGCAAGCAAAGCTTGCCTTTCGCGGGCGGGGCCCGCTCGCACAAATCATTGTCGCCGCGAGCGCAGAGCGCGCTCCCGTTCCTCCGGGAACAGATCCGGCTGGCGCGGTGATTTCAGGTCACGCAGCCGCAGCCCCACGCCCAGCAGCCGCGCCGGCGCCGGGTGCCGTTCCCACAGCTGGGTGAGCAACCGCTCGAACACGGCGCGGTCGATCTGCTCGCCGCTCTGGTCGGCGCTGACGATACGGAAGTCGTTGTAGCGCACCTTCACCGTCAGCCCCTGGATGATGTAGTTCGCGTCCAGCCGGTCGACTCGGCTTTCCAGACGCGCCATCAGATCGTCCAGCTCCTGCAGCCAGTGGGTCAGCGTTTGCTTGTCCTCATGGTAGGTTTTCTCCACGCTCACCGACTTGCGCCGGCGGCTGGTTTGCACCGGCCGGTCGTCCTCGCCGCGCGCCAGGTGGTAAAGGCGCTCGCCAAAGCTGCCGAAATGGTTGGCCAGTTCGAGCCGGGGCAGGCGTTGCAGGTCGCCGCAGGTCTTGATGCCCAGCGCCGTCAGCTTATCCTCGGTGACCCGGCCGACGCCGGAGATGCGCTTCACCGGCAGCTCGCCGACGAACCCGGCCACCTGCTCCGGGGTGATCACGAACAGCCCGTCGGGCTTGCGCCAGTCGCTGGCCACCTTGGCGAGGAACTTGTTCGGCGCCACCCCGGCGGAAACGGTGATGTTGACCGTTTCGCGCACCCTGCGGCGGATCGCCTCGGCGATGCGCGTGGCGCTGTTGGCGTGCAGCGGGCTCTCGGTGACGTCGAGAAAGGCTTCGTCCAGGGACAGCGGCTCGATGATATTGGTGAAGGTGCGAAAAATGTCCTGGATTTGTCCGGACACGCGCCGGTATTTATCGAAATCAGGCGGTAGAATCACCAGCTCGGGACACAGCCGCAGCGCCTGGGACGACGCCATGGCGCTGCGCACGCCGAAGGAACGGGCCGGATAATTGCAAGTGGCGATCACGCCACGGCGCTGCGGGTCGCCGCCCACCGCCACCGGCCGGCCACGCAGGCGAGGGTCGTCGCGCACTTCCACGGCGGCGTAGAAACAATCGCAGTCCACATGGATGATTTTGCGGCTCACGGCGGCTCGCGGCTCCACTGGCAGGGCACAGGAGATGAAACACCTATGGTAGCACCACGACCATGATCACGGGATCCAACGCCCCCAAAGTATTGATTGTCGGCGCCGGCCCCACCGGCCTGACCCTGGGGATCAACCTGTTGCGCGGCGGCGTGCCGTGCCGGGTGATCGACAAGCTGCCCGGCCGGCTGCCCTGGTCGCGGGCGCTGGGCCTGCACGCGCGCAGCCAGGAAATCTTCGACGCCATGGGCGTGCTGGACGCGGTGCGCCGCCAGGCGCTGGCGTTCGAGGCGATCCATGTCTACGGCGACAAGGGCCGGGAGAAGGGCCCGCTGCTGAGCCTGCCCATGGGCGCGCTGCCGTCGCCGTTTCCCAACCTGCTGTGTTGCCCCCAGCCCCGGGTCGAAGCGGCCCTGGAAGAGCGCTTCCGGACCCTGGGCGGCGAGCTTTGGTGGGACACCGAACTGCTCGACTTCCAGCAGGACGGCTCCGGCGTGCGGGCCACGGTGCTACAGCGCAATGAAGAGCGGCACCACGGCGAAGAGCGCCATCTGGAGGCGAAATTACTGGTGGGCACCGACGGCGCCCACTCCCGGGTGCGTCAGCTACTGGGCCTGCCGTTCGCCGGCAACGACTACCAGGAGAGCTTTCTGCTCGCCGACGTGGACTGGGCCCCGGACCTGGAAAACGACGCCTTCCACGGCTTCCTGCTGGCCGACGGCAACCTGATCGCCATTCCCATGCCCGAAGGCTGGCGCCTGGTGGTGACCGAGGAGCCGGGCGAAGAGGGCGCCGAGGGAGAAAGCGCCGAGCCGGATATGGCGCTGTTCCACCAGCGCATCCGCGAGGCCCTCGGCGACCAGGCGCCGCTGCCCGGCGAACCCCGCTGGCTGAGCCGCTTCACCATCCAGCGCCGGCTGGTCAGCCACTACCGGCGCAACCGCATCCTGCTGGCCGGCGACGCCTGCCATGTGCAGAGTCCGCTGGGCGCCCAGGGCATGAACACCGGCATCGCCGACGCCTTTAATCTGGCCTGGAAGCTGGTGCTGTTCTGCCGTGGACACGGCGGCGGCGCCTTGCTGGACAGCTACCAGCGCGAGCGGCGGCCGGTGGCCGAGGACATGCTGCGCGGCGTGGACGTCTTGTCGCGCGCCACCTTCGTGCGCGCCAAGGTGCTGCGCGGCGCCCGCGATTCGCTGCTGCGCCTGGCCGGCAACCGCCCGCAGCTGGGGCGGCGGCTGGTGCGCCGCGCCAGCCAGCTGGATGTGCACTACCGGCACTCGCCGCTGGTGGACGCCGGGCCCGACGCCGAGCTGGGCTGGCGCCGCCAGGGGCCGCTGCCCGGCGACCGGGTCCCGGACGCCCGGCTGCAATCCCAGCGCGACGGCTCGCCGCGCCGGGTGCAGGCGCTGCTGCGCCAGCCGGTCCACCACTTACTGCTGCAATTGGGCGGGGAGCCGGACCACCGCGCGCGGGTGATCCTGCACGCGCTGCTGTCGCGGCTGCCGGACGAATACCTCAACGAGCTGCGTGTCACGGTAATCAGCCGCGACGGCTTCGAGCTGGACGGCTCCGACACCGGCGCCGGCCGCGCCCATCTGTGGCGCGACCACGAAGGGGAATTCGAGCGGGCGTTCGGCGCCGGCAGCCGGCTGTGGCTGATGCGCCCCGACGGCCACCTCGGCTACCGCGCGCCGCTCACCGATGCCGACTACCTGTTCGCCTACCTCGAGCGCCTCTTCCACTACTAAAGCGGTGGGGAGGCCCGCTCCTGTGGGAGCGGGCCCCGCCCGCGAAAGGCCGGCAAAGCCGGCCGGCAGGATTCCAGAGACGCTGTTTGTGCTGCCGTTAGATAGCTCTCTGGTATCCCGCCGGGAGCTTCCCCTTTCGCGGGCGAGGCCCGCTCGCACAACTTCGCTCCCTTTCGCGGGCAGGGCCCGCTCGCACAACTTCGCTCCCTTTCGCGGGCCAGGCCCGCTCCTACAAGGCTAGTGTCGCCACCGCAGGCCGGCGAGGCCGATCAGCGCCAGCAGAGCGCCCAGGGCGCCACCGCCGCCGCTGTCACCGAAGTAGCTGGGCGTGACCTGGCCCGGATAGCGGAGCGCCACCCGGTCCTCATTGTTGTCCGCGGGGAAGTCGCCGTTGGGGTCTTCCACGATGGACAGCACCGCCTGCCCGTCGCGGGGTGAGTCGCTGCTCAGGCTCAGGGTGAAACTCAGGCTCTGTTCGGCGGCCAGCGTGCCGAGACCGCAGTCCGGATCGCACACCACGCCGTCGCTGGCGCCGGCGATGCGGGTGCCGGCCGGCAGGGCGGTTTCCACATAGACGGCGCTGGCGGCGTTGAGGGTGGACAGGTTGCGCGCCGTGACCCGCACCCGGGCCTCGCCGGACCCGTTGGCGTTATGGGTGATGCTCAGCAGCTCGCCCTCCACCGCCAGATCGGGGCGGTTGGAGAAGATCACGGTGGTTTCCGCCCGGCTGGTTTTGGGGCGGTAATCGTCCTGATCCTGGGTTACTTCCAGGGTGACCAGTGCCTGGCCTTCGCTCGCGACGAGCTGGTCGACGGTGACCGCCAGGGCGGTGCTGGCGCCCGCTGCCGCGCTGGCCTGGCTGTAGCAGGCGCCCAGCGCGCAGCTGTTGCCGTTCACTGCCACATCCACGTCGGCGCTATCGCTGTCGCCGAACAGGCGCACCGTGGTGGCGCCGTTGTTCAGGCTGTCGTTGCCGAGGGTGGTGGTGTAATTCAGGGTTGCGCCCGGCGCCCCATACAGCCGGTCGCTGCCGCCGGTATCCAGCGCCATGTCCACCAGGACGGGCGTTTGCGCGGCACTTTCGTTTTCCACGAAATCGATCAGACCCAGCACCCGGCTGTAGACCGTGGGGCGAGGGCTCGTGCAGCGGGATTCCCCGAAACTGGTGATGCCGAGGATGAAGGGGTCCGGGTCGCCGGTGAGGAACAGCGGGCCGCCGCTGTCGCCGAAGCAGGTGTCCTGATCCGGGCCGGAGCCGGGGTTCAGCTCGGCGGCGCAGACCATGACGTTGCCGTCCAGTTGCCCGCCCCAGGCGCTGTCGCAGGTGCTGAAGGGAACGTAGTCCAAAGCGGCTTCCTGCAAACGCTGGGCGGGGTCACTGCCGTCGGGCTGGGTGGCGCCCCAGCCGATGGCGGTGACGGCTTCATCGCGGCCGGCGGCGCCCAGAGCCAACAGGGCGTTCATGGCGTCGTCGGTGATCAGACTGGGCAGCACGGCGGGGGCCTGGGTCGCCGCGCCGGCGGGCAGTTTGATCAGCGCGATGTCGTTGACCAGCAAGGCGTTGCTGTAGCCGGGGTGCACATGGAAGCTGTCGGCGAGGTAGCTCGGATTGCTGCCCTCTGGCTGGCTGCCGATTTCCACCAGCACCCGGGTGCTGGGGGGCGCTTGCGGGGCGTCGGCGCCGTCACCGTCGTAGAAACAGTGCGCCGCCGTCACCACCCAGCGGGGGCTCAGCAGGGAGCCGGAGCAGAGCCCGCCGATCGGGTCGTCGATGAGAATCCGCGCCGCCCAGGGCCAGTCCCCGGTGGCGTCCTGCCCGCCGATGATGCGGGGGGTGGCTTCCTGGGCGAAGGCGGGCGCGCACGCCAGGAACAGAGCGGGCAGCAGCCCGCGGGTGACAAGCCTGCGAATCATGGGGCATTCCTCTGAGATAGAGTATTTTTTACTGAGAATACCGGCTGAGACGACGACTTGCATGATGAAATCGCTACCTTTTCGTTAAGGCGGCGGGTGGCGCGCCTGGTCTTGCAATTTAATCAAATGATTATATGCTCTCGTGATCATTTGATTAAACCGGATCGCAGGCACCAGGAGGGCGGAGTGTATGCGCATGGGACAAGGCAGCATCCTGGCTCTTCTCGGCCTGGTCGGCGTGCTGGGGGGCTGCGCCCCGGATGCCGGGGACGGCGCCGATCCGCCCCGGGTCGTGGACGTGGCCCGGGTCAAGCCGGCCAACGGCGCCGAGGACGTGGTGCTTTCGGGGCGGGTGACCGCCGCCGAGCACACCCGGCTGAGCTTTGAGATCGCCGGCAAGATTGAACGCTTGTCCGTGGATGTGGGCGACGCCTTCAGCAAGGGCGATGTCCTGGCGGCCCTCGACGATACCCGCTACCGGTTGGTGGAAGAGCGGGCCGCCGCTTCCGAGCGGGAAGCCAGGGCGGCGCTGCACGAAGCGCGTCTGGCCTTTGAGCGCCAGAAGCAGTTGCGCGAAAAGGGCTTCGTCAGTGAAGCCGCCCTGGACAACGCCCGGGCGAAGCTGGACACCGCCCGCTCGCGCCACGAATCCGCCCGGGCCTCGCACCGGCTGGCGCGGCGGGACCTGCGGCTGACCGACCTGAAGGCGCCGTTCGACGGCTCGGTGAGCGACCGCCGGGTCGAGCCCTCGGAGCGGGTGAGCCCGGGCCAGCCGGTGCTGGGCGTGATTTCGCAGCGCGAAGGTTTCGAGGTGGAAACCAGCGTGTCCGAGACGCTGGTCGAGCGGTTGATCATCCATTCGAATCACTGGGTGGTGGTGCCCTCGCTGAAGGCGAAGCGGCTTCCCGCCAAGGTGAGCCACATCGGGTCCCAGCCCCGCTCGTCGAATAATTACCCGGTGATTCTGAAACTCCGGGACACGCCCCCGGGGTTGCGCTCGGGGATGACCGCCCGGGTCCGTCTGGCCCTCGCTGAGTCGCCCGGCGGCGACGTTTCCCAAGAGCCGGTGGCGGCGGTGCGCGTGCCGCTCACCGCCCTGGTGTACGACGGCCCGTCCCGCGCCCATGTGCTGCGCCTGGCGGCTGACCAGCGTCTCGAAACGGTGGCGGTGACGGTGCGGGCGGTGCATGAGGGGCTCGCCACGGTCACCGGCGAGCTGGAAGCGGGGCAACGTATCGTCGCGCGGGGCGCCGAGTTCGTGCGCGCGGGCCAGAAGGTCACCGCGCTGGACCAGGGCGCGCAGAGGTACAACTGAGGTGGCCATGAATCTCTCGCAACTGGCCTTTCGTTACTACCGGGTGGTGCTGCTGGCGACTCTGGTGGCGGTGGTCTATGGCGCTGTCAGTTACTTTCAGTTGCCGACCCGGGAAGACCCCAGGATCACCATCCGTGAAGCGGTGATCCGCACCGACTATCCGGGCCTGCCCGCGGAGCAGGTGGAGCAGAACATCACCAAACCCCTGGAAGCGAGCGTGCGTGAAGTGGGTGAGGTGGAAGAAATCCGTTCCACCTCGATGCGCGGCCGGTCGCTGATCCACGTCGTCATCCACGACCGCTATTTCAATCTGGACCAGATCTGGGACGAAGTGCGTGAGCAGGTGGACGCGGTTCGCGGCGAGCTGCCCGAGGGCACCGGCGAGCCGGTACTGAACGACGATTTCGGCGATGTGGCGGTGGTCACCGCGGCGCTCACCTCCGAGGCGTTCAGCCAGGCGGAACAGGTGGAAATGGCGGAGCATATCCGCACCGCGCTGTACGCCGTGGAAGGCACCCGCAAGGTGTCCCTGCTGGGGGTTCAGCCGCGCCGCGTTTATATCGATCTGCCCGAGACCCGTCTCGCCGAGCTGGGGCTGTCGCCCGGCGCGCTGGCGGAACAGTTGCAGTCGCGCAACGTGATGCCGCCGGCGGGCACCCTGGAAGCCGGCGAGCAGCGCTTCGCCTTGCAGGTCAGCGGCGAGTACCCGGACCTGGACACCCTGCGCCGGGCGGAAATCGAGCTGCCCGACGGGGGCACGTTGCGCCTGCAGGATCTCGGCGACGTGCGGCAGGGGTATCTGGAGCCGCCGGAACGCACCGCGTACTTCAACGGCCGGCCCGCCATTGTGCTGGCGGTGTCCATGCTGGAAGGGTACAGCGTGCTCGATTACGGCGTGGCGGTGAAAGAGACCCTGCACCGGGTGCGTGACGAACTGCCCGCCGGCTACCGGCTGGAGATCATGACGCTGCAATCGGATCAGGTGGCCAACGCGGTGCACGGCGTCACTTTCAGTGTGCTGCAGACCTTGCTGATCGTACTGGCGGTGGTGATTCTATTCCTCGGCCGCCGCACCGGTCTGATCGTCGGTTCCATCATTCCCGTGGTGATGCTGGTGACGCTCGCGGTGATGGGATTTCTGGACATGACGCTGCAGCGCATGAGCCTGGCCACGCTGGTGATCGCGCTGGGCCTGCTGGTGGATAACGCCATCGTGGTCGCCGAGGATTTCAAAACCCGGCTGGAGGCCGGCACGGACCGTGACCGGGCGCTGAAGGAAACCTGCGCGGAACTGGCCGTTCCGTTGCTGTCGTCGTCGCTGACCACCATTCTGGTATTCCTGCCGTTGATGCTGGCGGAACACGTGGCGGGGGAGTACACCCGTTCGATTTCCATTGTCATCGCCATCACCTTGCTGACGTCCTGGTTGTTGTCGCTGACGGTGACGCCGATTCTGTGTCACCGCTTTCTCAAGACACCGTCGCCCGGCAACAGCAATGCTCAGGAGGAAGGCGGCGGCCCCTCGGCGCGTTTGTTCCATGTCATGTCGTACCGGTATGAAGCGCTGTTGCGCGGGGTACTTCGTCACCGGCCGTTGTTCCTGGCGGCGATGGTGGTGGCGTTCGTCGCCGGCGTGGCGCTGATGCAGCTGGTGCCGAAAAAATTCTTTCCCGACTCCGATCGCCGCCAGGTGCTGGTGCACGTGGACTTTCCCTCGGACATCGCCCCATCGCGGGCGTCGCAGCGGATTCAGGCCATGAGCGACAGCGTCATGGAGGACGAAATGCTGGCCGGCAAGGTCACCAGCGTGGCGGCCTACGCCGGTTTTGGCGGGCCGCGTTTCGTGCTGTCGCTGACACCGGTGGACCCGGCGCCCAACAAAGGCTTCATGGTGTTGAATGTGGTCGACGGGGAAAGCGTGGGCCCGGTGCTGCGGCGAACGCGGGCGCTGTTTGCGCGGGATTTCCCGGCGGCGTCGGCCAGCGTCACGCGCATGTTCCTGGGGCCGTCGGACAGCGCCTTGCTGGAGGTGCAGGTAAAGGGCCCGGACCGGGAAGTGCTGTTCGATACCGCCGCGCGCATCGAACGTCTGCTCGGCGATCTGCCCGGTGCCCTGGACGTGCGTCAGAGCTGGGAGGCGCGCCTGCCGTCGCTGAGTATCGAAGTGGATCAGGCCCGTGCCCGCGCCGCCGGCGTCAGCTCCGAGGACATCGCCCGTTCCCTGAGCGGCGCCCTGGACGGCTATCACCTCAGCGATTTCCGCGAAGGGGACAAGGTGATTCCCATTGTGCTGCGCTACCGCGAGGCGGACCGCGCCAGTCTCGAGCGGTTGAAGTCGCTGACCGTCTATCCGCTGGAAAACCCCGGCGGCGGCGTGCCGCTCAACCAGGTCGCGGACGTGCGTCTGCAAAACGGCTACTATCGTATCGACCGGGAAGATCTGGTCCGTTCCATCACCGTGGAGGCGCGCAATACCCGTATGACCGCGGAAGACATGGTGCCCCGGGTCACCCCGGATCTGAACCGCATCGAAGCGGCGCTGCCGCCGGGCCACTGGATTGAATTCGCCGGCGTGGTGGAGGAGTCCGCCGAAGGGCAGGCGGCCCTGCAGGCGAACTTGCCGGTCTGTCTGGGCATCATTTTTATTTTGCTGGTGGCGCAGTTCAATTCGTTCAAGCGGCCGTTGCTGATCGTCGCCACCATTCCACTGGTGATCCTGGGCGTGGCCGGTGGTCTGCTGATCATGGGCGCTAACTTTGGCTTCATGGTGGTGCTGGGGCTCTATAGTCTGATGGGGATCATCATCAACAACGCCATCGTGTTGATCGACCGCATCGACATCGACCGCCGGGCACCGGGTATCGATCTGCACGAGGCGGTGGTGCGCGCCTGCGTGCGCCGGTTGCGGCCGATCCTGATGGCGTCCGCCACCACCATTCTCGGTTTCCTGCCGTTGATCGTCAGCCACGACGCCCTGTTCTACGGCATGGCCTGCGCCATGGCGTTCGGGCTGGCCCTGGGCACGGTGATGAGCCTGGGCGTGGTGCCGGTGCTGTACACCTACTTTTTCGCCCGGGAAGCCGGGCCCCTGGAGCGCTCACGATGACCGAACCCGCGGGGCTGCAAGACGAAACCGCCGGCAAGCTGATCCACGCGGGCATAGAACTGTTCGGCGAGCACGGCTTCAAGGGCACCACCACGCGCATGATCGCCGAGGCGGCGGGCTCCAACATCGGCTCCATCGCCTATTACTTCGGTAACAAGCACGGCCTCTATCTGGCCTGCGCCCGGCACATCGCGCGGCGTATGCGGCAGATCTTTCTGCTCGACGGCAGCGTCGAACACCGCGACGGACTTGCCGCCCTGGACAAGCAGCAGGCGCGATCCCAGCTGGAGCGAATGGTGCGCCGGATGGTGCGGCTGTTCGCCCGCGAAGAGGAAGCGCGCCGCTGGCTGATGCTGGTGATGCGCGAACAGGCCAACCCCAGCGAAGCCTTTGATGTGCTTTATCAGGAAGCCTTCGAGATCGCCCACGTTACCCTCACCACGCTGATCGGCGCGGTGCTGGAACGTAACCCCACCGAGCCCCGGGTGATTCTGGAAGCCCACACCCTGGTCGGTCAGATCGTGTTCTTTCTGGTCGGTCGCGTACCGTTACTGCGGCGCTTGAAGTGCGGGGACAGCCTGCCCGAGGACATCGCCGAGCAGGCGGAAGACGTGGTGGTGGCCCACCTCGCCGCGCTCAGGTGAGCGGCGAGGCGTGGGCGAGCCAGTGGTCGTGGTCGTCGCGGGTGCGGGGCATGGCGGTTTGCAGGTGGTAGAGCACCTGCTCCAGGGCGGCGTTGGCGCTGTTCAGGGTCATCACGGCGGCGCGCAGGCCGGGCTGGCTTTCGCGCAGATCGGCGAGCACGCGCTCGGCGGCGGCGGTGGCGGTGCTGGGCAGCAGTAGCGCCAGGTGGTCCTCGTCGTAGCGGGCGATCACGTCGCTGCGCCGCAGCCGCTGGCTGACCGTCTCGGCCAGGGCGTTAATGTCCGGGTGGTGAACCAGCACCAGGGTCAGCGGCGAGGAGAGCCGGTCGTGCAGCGGGATCAGCCAGCCGGCGGTGCTGGTCAGGGCGGTGCGGCTGATAAAGCCGGTCTGCGGGTCCCGCCAGGCGGTCTCCACGGCCTGACGGGAGAGCACCTGGTTGCGCCAGATCATCAGGCCGAAGTAGAGCATGCACACCGTCAAGGCGGCGAGCAGGAACAGGCTCGCGGACGCGGCGGCTTCGGTGCCGCTGGTGCTGTAGCTGATGCGGATCGGCATGACGATGGCCAGCACCACCTCGGCGGCGGCCAGCATCACCAGGAAGCGCTTGAGCCCGTGCAGCAGGCCATTGCTGAGCACCGCCAGGAACAACAGCGCCATGGTCGGCGGCGGCTCGCCGCCATCAAGCAGGATCACCACGCCCAGAATCACCAGGTCGAGACCGGACGCCAGCACCGTGGCGTGGGGCACGCGCGCCACCAGAAACAGCAGTTGCAGGGCCAGGTAGCTGCCGGCCAGAATCCAGGGCGTGGCCGCCGGCACCTTGAAGAAGAAGCCTTGGGAGTGGTTGAAGTAGATCACCGCCAGGATGGCGAACAAGGCACGGGCCAGATACTGAAGTACGATGACGCCCTGTTCCGTGGACACGCGCTGGGAAGTTTCCATGAGTGGCGATGTTCCTTAATGCAATGCGGGTTATGTTGCGTCAGCTCCCCGACGGAATAAAGATACTGTCGGGTGTAAAGTTGTAAAAACGATGCCGGGAGTGAAGATGTCCGTCGATCAGGATCAACACGCGCCGTTGCGTGACAATGTGCGCCTGCTGGGCGAGGAACTGGGCGCGGTGCTCCGCGAGCAATCCGGCGACCGATTGTACGACACCGTGGAAACGATCCGCCAGGCGGCGGTGGAAAGCCGCTCCGACGGGGAAATGGAGCTGACCCGGCTGCGCGGTCTGCTCGACCCGCTGGACGACGATACGCTATTGGAAGTGGCGCGGGCGTTCAGCCAGTTTCTCAACCTGGCCAACATCGCCGAGCAACACCACCGCGAGCGCCTGCACCGGCGCCACCTGCGTTACCCCGGCGACCCGGACACCGACCAGGGCCTGCGCCAGGTGCTGGCGGAGCTGAAAGAGAAGGGCATCGAGCCGGCCCGCATCCGCGAGACCCTGACGCCCTTGTCGGTGGAGCTGGTGCTCACCGCCCACCCCACCGAAGTGACCCGCCGCACCCTGATTCGCAAGTACGACCAGATGGCCGATCTGCTCGCCGAGCTGGACCGTCCCGATATCAACACGGAAGAGCGTCGGGGCCTGCGCCAGCGGCTGCGTGAGCTGATTCTGTCCGCCTGGGCCACCGACGAAATCCGCCGCGAGCGGCCCACCCCGGTGGACGAAGCCAAATGGGGCTTCGCGGTGATCGAGCAATCGCTGTGGAAAGCGGTGCCCCGGGTGATGCGCGATATCGAGGCGGAACTGGGCCAGGCCGGCATCGACGCCTTGCCCGGCGACTGGGTGCCGATCCGCTTCGCCTCCTGGATGGGCGGCGACCGCGACGGCAACCCCAATGTCACCGCCACCGTGACCCGCGAGGTCTTGCTGCTGGCCCGCTGGATGGCCGCCGACCTCTACCTGCGCGACGTGGAGAACCTGCTCGCGGACCTGTCCATGCACCGCGCCAGCGACGAGCTGCTGGCGCGCACCGGCCCCAGCCACGAACCCTACCGGGTGGTGCTGCGCGACGTGCGCGACCGGCTGAAGATCACCCGCCGCCGCATGGAGGCGCTGGTGGAAGGGCGCCCGGTGCCGGACGGCGAAGGGTTCACCGAGGGCCGGCAACTGCTCGACGAACTGCTGCTGCTGGATCGCTCCCTGCGCGCGGTGGGCCTGGGCGCCATCGCCGACGGCGAGCTCAAGGACACCCTGCGGCGCCTGAATTGCTTCGGCATTACGCTGCTGTGCCTGGACATTCGCCAGGAATCCACCCGCCACACCGCCACCCTGGACGCCCTTACCCGCTACCTGGGCCTGGGTGGCTACGGCGAATGGGACGAACCCCAGAAGCAGCAATTCCTGCTTGGTGAACTGGAGAGCCGCCGGCCGCTGGTGGACGACGCCTTCTACCGCAGCGACCTGTGCGACGGCGACGTGCGTGAAGTGCTGGAAACCTGCCAGGTGATCGCCGAGCAGGGCCCGGAAGGCCTGGGCGCTTACGTTATCTCCATGGCCAAGGCGCCCTCCGACGTGCTGGCGGTGATGCTGCTGCAGAAGATCGCCGGCGTGCGCCGGCCGATGCGCGTGGTGCCGCTGTTCGAAACCCTGGACGACCTGGACAACGCCGGCGACACCATGGCGGCGTTGCTCGATATCCCGCTCTACAAGCAACGGGTTATTGATGGCCAGGAAGTGATGATCGGCTACTCGGATTCCGCCAAGGACGCCGGCTTCCTGGGCGCCGCCTGGGCCCAGTTCCGCGCCCAGGAAACCCTCACCCAGACCTTCCAGAAACACGGCGTGCCGCTGACCCTGTTCCACGGCCGCGGCGGCTCCATTTCCCGGGGCGGCTCGCCCACCCGCATGGCGCTGCTGTCGCAGCCGCCCGGCTCGGTGGCCGGGCGCATCCGCGTCACCGAGCAGGGCGAGGTGATCCGCTTCAAATACGGCCGCCCCTCGGTGGCGGTCTACAACCTGGAGCAATACGTGGCCGCCACCCTGGAGGCCACCCTGGTGCCGCCCCGCGAACCCGACGCCGAGTGGCGCGCGCAGATGCAAAAGCTCACCGACGTGTCCGTGGCCGGCTACCGGCAGGTGATCCGCGACGACCCGGCGCTGGTCAGCTACCTGCGCACCGTCACCCCGGAAACCGAACTCAGCCGCCTGGCTCTGGGCAGCCGCCCGGCGCGCCGCAAAACCGGCGGCGGCATCGAATCCCTGCGCGCCATCCCCTGGGTGTTCGCCTGGACCCAGATCCGCCTGATGCTGCCCGCCTGGCTGGGCACCGGCGCGGCGCTGGAAGCGGCCCTGGACGACCCCGACGACACCGCCGCCGTGCGCGACATGGCCGAGCGCTGGCCGTTCTTCCAAGGGGTGGTGGACATGCTGGAAATGGTGCTTGCCAAAGCCGACCCGCGCGTCGCCGCCTGGTACGAAGAGCGCCTCACCGACGATCCGGACCAGACCCGCCTGGGCGGCGTGCTGCGCCAGCGCCTGGCCGCCACCGTGGACGCCTTGCACCGGCTCACCGGCCGCGCCGACCTGCTCGACAACAACCCGGTGATGCGCTGGTCGATCCGCGTACGCGACCCCTACACCGACCCGCTGCACCTGCTGCAGGCCGAACTCATGGCCCGCCTGCGCGACCGCGACAGCGACCCGGTGCTGGAAAGCGCCCTGATGGTCACCATCGCCGGCATCGCCGCCGGCCTGCGCAACACCGGCTAGGTTTGGGGTCCGGTTTCAGGTCTTGTGGGAGCGGGCCTGGCCCGCGAAAGGGTGGCGTAAGCCACCCGGCGGCCCTTCTCACGCGGCCACGTGCATCTCCACGTGCAAACCCGCCGCCACCACCAGGTTGACCAGAGTGTCGAGGCTGAACAAATGGATCTTGCCGCGCATCAGGTCCGAAATGCGCGGCTGAGTCACGCCCAGACGCCGGGCCGTCTCGGTCTGACTCCAGCCCTGGGCTTTAATGTGTTTCTCCAGGGCCATCATCAGGGAAGAGCGAAGTTTCAGGTTCTCCGCCTGGGCCGGATCGTCCTCAATAGCGTCCCAAACGCTTTCGAATATCTCTCCGTTCATCGATTCACCTCTCTAAGCAAAGCATTATATCGTTGCCTGGCGAGTTCAATATCCATTGAGTCCATAATATATACAATATTTTATATGATCTAGTGGGCTATTAGAGTTCCTCGATGATGGGGCGGGCGTCGGTGCTTGGTTAATCAGCGCATTGAGCAAAATGCTGTCAGCTACTTTGGTTGCTGTGGCGAGGAAATCTCTGCGCTGTGTAGGCCAATAGCTCGCCGACAGGCTGGCGCGGTGGCGGGAGTGGGGTAGGCTAGGCGGAAAAACCCCGGGGTCAGGTCTTGCCTTTTGGCCCCATCACACAAGGAGTGATCATGAGCGCCAGGGACACCCACGTCACCGTACCCAACGGCCACCGGATGCGTGCTCGATGGTTTTTGCCTGAGCGGCCCAACGGCCTGGACGCGGCGGTGATCGTGATCCACGACATTTTCGGTTTCAGCGACGACCAGGCGCGCATCGCGCAACGCCTCGCGGACAATGGCTACCCGGTGCTGGCGCCGGACCTCTATGACCGCCCCGGCGCCAAAAGCCTGTGCGTGGTGCGCACCCTGCGCGACCACGAAGCCGGCCACGGTGACGCCTTCGATCAGCTCGACGCCTGCCGGCACTGGGTGCTGGAACAAACCGATCAACCGGTCACCAAGGTCGCCATGATGGGCTTCTGCATGGGCGGCCGCTTCGCCCTGCTGTACGCCGCCCGCGGCACCCTGCAGGTGGTGGCGCCGTTCTACGGCGGCGTGCCCCGCAAGGCCCGCGCCCTCACCGGCATCTGCCCGGTGGTCGGCGGCTGGGGCAAGAAGGATCTAATCTACGGCCACCACGGGGAACGGCTCGCCGGCCACCTCACCGAGTTGGGCGTCGAACACGACATCAAGACCTATCCGGACGCCGGCCATTCCTACATGAACGACCACCAGACCTTTGTGTTCAAGCGCATGGCCGATTACAGCCCGCTACGCGCCCGGTACGACCCGGATGCCGCCGAGGACAGCTGGCGGCGGGTGCTGGCGTTTTTCGAGAAGACGCTGGCTGCCTAGAGCGTCACGGGCTCCGGCATGTCGCCTTGGCGGGCGCGCCCTGACGATCGTCAGCCTAAAATCCAGCTTGGTTGAAAAAAGCCTGGGAAATAAAAAGAAAGTTCGAACGTCGATTTTGAAATAAGCATGGTGGCGAAATGCCACCCCATGCTACGTATAAAGACCGCAGAAGTGCTTTCTTATGTGCCTGTTATTTTTGTAAGTCACGGAAAACCTTGAAGAAAAAGGGGACGGAGTTATTTTTTTATATAGCATAACAATTTATTTCTTGACGTTTGTCCGATAGACTCCGGTACAAATAAAAGCGATATATAAAGAGGGGTAATAATGCCAAGGATGAGGCGCACAGTAGTGCCTGAGTATCCTCATCATATCCTTCAACGGGGGCACAACGGGCAAGAGGTATTCAAGGAGGAAGAAGACTACCTTAAATACCTTAAGGATCTGCGGGAGCTAAAAGAAAAGCTGAACGTCAAGGTATACGGGTGGTGCCTGTTACCGAACGAACTTCACCTGCTGATCGACCCGCGCTTCAATCCCGACATGTTGAGCGAGATGATGAAGGCGCTGGCGGCGCGTACCACACGCCACCGCAACCGCAAGGGCAACCGCACCGGCACTCTTTGGGAGAGCCGCTACAGATCCAGCGTGATACAGCGCGGCCACTGGACGCTCGCCTGTCTGCGCTATCTCGAGAAGAGGCCTGTTCTTCTGGGGTTGGCGGACGCACCGGCGCGTTTTCCATGGAGCAGCTTCAACATGCGCATGGGTCGCGAAGAGCCGGCCTGGCTGGACCATCCCGAAGAGTTCCTGAACCTGGGTGAAACCGACCAGGAGCGCCGGCATTTCTATCGCCTCTTCATGGAGCAGAACATTCAGGAGCGGGAAGCTCACGCCATCCTCTGTGCCGCCATGCGCAACCAGCTCACCGGCGACAAGGAGTTCACCGACGAGGTGGAAGAGATCACCGGCGTCCGTGTCAGCATGAGGGGCCGGGGGCGGCCGCCCGGCAAGCCGCGCAAACCAGAATGAGCCTATACAAATCCCTATGCTTTGTTTCTCAAACCGCTAAAACTTGAGAAAAAGCGCGAAGAAAACAGCCCGAAAAGGCGCGAAAGGGGACGGATAATTCAGGAAAGAGTACGTCCCCTTTACTGTAAGTGCCTGATTAAAAAGCAGTTTTATAACTTCCGACATGTTTTCATTTTTTGAAAACATAGTTTTCGGGAAATTATCTTCATACATCCGTCCCAGAACGAGTAGGCTAAAAAAACAAACCCAAAAACTAAGAAAAGGGGGAGTTATGCCTGGCAAGGACCGCCTTCTGCTCGCGGGCTATCCGCATCACCTGGTACGCAAAAGCCAAGAGCGCCGACCGGTTTTTCTCGATGAAGCCGACTACACCTACTGTCTCGGCCAGATCCGGGAGCTGAGCCAAGAGTACAAGCTCGGCATCCACGCCTACTGTTTGCTGCCCGATGGCCTGCACATCGTGGCCACGCCCCGCGCCGAACCCAGTAGTCTCTCCGTATTCATGAAAGCACTGTCGTGCCGCACGTCGCTGCGCCGTCGGAACCTGCACGGCGAAAGCTCGGCCTGGGAAGTGCGCTACCGCTCCAGCCCCGTGGAGCCCGGGCAATGGATGCTGGCCTGCCTCTGTTACGTGGAGCGCCTGCCGGTGATCCACCAGCTGGCGTCGTCCGCCTACCACTACCACCGCAGCAGCTACCGCATGCGGCTGGGCAAGACCGACCACTACTGGCTGGACGACCCGGAGGAATATGCCCGCCTGGGCGACACCGTCCAGGAGCGGGCCGAAGCCTACCGCCTGTACATGAGTAATGGCCTGGACCGGAACGAAGAGGCCATGATCGATACCGCCGTACGGCGCTGCCGGCTGACCGGCTCGATCCGGTTCGTGAAAGAGGTGTACCGGGAGTACGGGATACTCGGCATCAACCGCGGGCCGGGAAGGCCGCGTAAGCACCGCAAGAAGCCCGGTGGCTGACTCATGCGGCCGCCGCGCACCTGCCGGTATACCGCGTTTCAAGCCAACGCACGGTTACCTACTGGAATAGATCGTCCACGCTGACGGCGTCCAGAACACGGTCGGCCAGGCTTTCCAGCTCAGCCTGAGAGGCGCTTTGCAGGCGCAGGCGAAGTTCAGCGGGAACGTCGCCGAAGCGGTGTTGTATGAGGCGCAGAACCAGCGTGCGTTCCCCGTCCAAGCGGCCTTGCTCGACGCCCGCGAGGCGCTGACGCTCCTTCCACTCCTCGAACCGGTTGGTGATCATCTCGTACGCCTCCTGCAGATCGTGCATCTCGGGAAAGGTCTCGCCGGGGAACCATTGGGGCAGCCGGCGTCGAAGCCATTCCAGATAAGAGCGGCGCAAACCAGCCTGCTCCGGACCTGAAAGCCACTTTACCAAAAGTTGAAGAAGACCGGCCACCTCGTCGGAGGAGCGATGATGCTCCAGTCGGAACAGCGCGGCCACCAGGTTATTCAGCGGCTGCCGGCGGTTGGCGCTGTAAGCTCCTTCATCAATCAGCAGAAAAGTCTGATCGGGCTGAAAGCGTTCCAGCCCCTCCGGCGGCGCCTGAATCAAAGCCCGCACCTCGGTGGGTGCCCGCCAGCGGCGCTCGCCGTTATAGAGCACCACCGGCAGCACTGAAGGCAGCCGGCGGTCGGCGCCGAGCTCGCCGCGCCGGATCAGGTCCTGATGAAGCAGGCCGGTATAGACCATGATGCGTAACGCCATGAAGCGATCCACCGACGACTGAAATTCCAGCAGCAGGTAAACGTATAACCAGTCCTCGCCCCAGCGTACTCGCCAAACGGCGTCACCGTGCCGGCCACGCAGATCGTCAGTGACATAGCTGCCGTTCATCTTCTCCAGGGAATTCAGGTCCAACTCGGTCGTCCACCCCCGGGGTAGAAAACCAGCCAGTAGATCCCGGACCATCCGGTCGTGAGAGAACAGCAGCTTGTAAACGGTATCGTGCTTGTCCATGGGCTCCTCGTCGATGTTTGCAGCCAAGCGTGGCCGGGACGAGCCGGGTTGTCTGTCCTACGACGCGGACATTTTTTGTAAGCCAGGGCGGAATACGCGCTGAAAAGCGTAAATTGTGACCAAACCACCCATTTTAAGTCTGAAAACAGCGCAAAGGCCTTCATTTGCGTGCTTTCCAAGGTTTATTGCGACTATTGCAAAAGCACTGTTGTCATTTTGAATAAATCAACAGGGCCACGGCAAAAAGCCGGACAACAAATCAGGTGCCATCCGGTCCTGAGAGAACAGCAGCTTATAAAGGTGTCATGTTCGTATGGGTTGTTCGCAGCCAGGTTGCGGTGCGGAAAATCCGTGTCAACGAGGGTGGAACGTGCAGCCAGTCCGAAGTCGAAAAAGGGGACGCATAACTCGGAAAATAGCGCATTAGATATCTGTAACTAGCTGATAGTAATGAATATTTTTGAGTGATTGCCTGGGGCTTCTATTTTTGGTCACGCCTTGCGACGAAATTCTCTTCATAAGCCGGGCCCGAAAGGGGTAGGCTAAAAAAAACGAACCCAGACGCCAAAGGAACAGGGGGAGTTATGCCTGGCAAGGATCGCCTTCTGCTCGCGGGTCACCCGCACCACTTGGTGCGCAAGAGCCGTGACCAGCAACCCGTCTTTCTTGATGAAGCCGACTACACCCACTGCCTCGGGCAGATACGGGAGCTGAGTCGGGTCTACGAACTCGCCATCCACGCCTTCTGCCTGCTGCCCGACGGGTTACACATACTGGCCACGCCGTTGGGCGACCCGGCGAACCTGTCCAGGTTCATGAAGGCGCTGAGTTGCAGCACCTCGTCGCGGCGCAAGTACCTGCACGGCGCCAACTCGGTATGGGAAGTGCGCTACCGCTCCAGCCCGGTGGAACCCGGGCAATGGCTGCTCGCCTGCATGTGCTACATCGAGCGGCTGCCGGTGATTCACCGGCTCGCCCCGTCCGCCTATCACTACCACCGCAGCAGCTACCGCATGCGGCTGGGCAAGACCCACCAGTACTGGCTGGACGACCCGGAAGAGTACGCCCGTCTGGGCGGCAGCATCGAGGAGCGCGCCGAAGCCTACCGGATGTACATGAGCACCGGGCTGGACGCCAACGAAGAGAAGATGATCGATACCGCCATAAAGCACTGCAAGCTCACCGGCTCGCTCCGCTTCGTGAAGGAGGTGTACCGGGAGTACGGGGTGCTGGGTATCAATCGGGAGCCGGGGCGGCCAAGGAAGAACCGCAAGACGTCTGACGGTTGACTGGCCGTAGTCGCTCTATCAGCCGCGGGCACGGGTGTCCGCGACGGCATCAAGGATGTCCTCGGTGCGGGCTTGTGTCCGGATGCCTGGAACGTCGAATGGTGACGTCACCTCTTCGTCTTGCGCGCGCAGTATGAAGATCGAGCCGTCTTTTCGGCGAATGCGAACCTCCTCGGTTTTCGCCAGGTTCAATAACTTGGCCAGGTTCTGTCTCGCTTCGGAGTAGGTAAACACTCTCATTTCACGGCTCCAAGACCCGCAGACCAAGTTGAGAGGCGACACGCTTCATCTGCTGGTCCAGCGTCATAAGGTTGCCACCATTACTTTTTGCACACTCCAGAAAGTACGCATCGTAGGCATAAATGCCAAAATCCGTGGCAATGCGTAAAGCCCTCTCGACATCCACTGGCATAAGGCGGACCGGAATCCCCGAGGTGATTCGCAGCGCGATGGTGGCTTCGTCTTCGGTTAGCTTCCTACGGCGGTACATCGCGCTTAAAGCATTACCGATTTCGTAGGGAAGGATCTCTGGCGCACAAATCATACCTGCATCCGCCGTTAACCGGATAATGCCAGGCTTTTCCGGCTCATCCAGAGCAGTCGCAAGAAAAATGTTGGTATCGGCGGTAACCATTGGACAATTGTACAATTATGGGTCGAGTCTGCAACCCCAGCTCTTTCGTTTCTCTTGACCACGGAACACGCGCAAACCTCGTTGAGAACAAACGACTTCTCTATGTCCTAAACGAAGTTCGCCGAAACGCCGGAGGCCTTCTATCGGTGATCGCTGAAAGTTGTGTCAGTCAGGGCTGAAAGTCGGTCAGAGGCCCAAAAAGCTGGCAAAGCAGGGCAAAAAGGCGGCAAAACAGGGCCGAAAAGGTGAAAAAGGCCATGTTTTGCGTGCGTGGCAACAGAAGTTGCGGGCGGTGCAAAAGCAACGGGGAACCACCCGCAGGAAGGCGCAGGCCAAGCGTGGCGGGGAGGATTCGGGTGGTCTGACCTACCGTGCGGACAATCGTTGTAAGCGAGAACGGAAGGTGCGCAGTGGCTCCGGGGCAGGCCGAATAGGGCGCTAAACAGGCTGGATGCGGCCCAAACCGTTAGTTATAAAGCCGAAAACAAGGGAAAAAGGTGAGAATTTGTGTGTCTAGCAATATGAGTTGCGGGTGGCGCAAACTGCGACTGGTAGTGACCAGGCCGCGCTGCGATATAAAGCAACTTCTTGAAGCCAAAAAGTTGGCAAAGCAGGGCAAAAAGGCGGAAAAACAGGGCCGAAAAGGTGAAAAAGGCCATGTTTTGCGTGCGCGGCAACAGAAGTTGCGGGCGGTGCAAAAGCAACGGGGAACCACCCGCAGGAAGGCGCAGGCCAAGCGTGGCGGGGAGGATTCGGGTGGTCTGACCTACCGTGCGGACAATCGTTGTAAGCGAGAACGGAAGGTGCGCAGTGGCTCCGGGGCAGGCCGAATAGGGCGCTAAACAGGCTGGATGCGGCCCAAACCGTTAGTTATAAAGCCGAAAACAAGGGAAAAAGGTGAGAATTTGCGTGCCTAGCAATATGAGTTGCGGATGGCGCAAACAGCGACTGGTAGCGATCAGGGCGCGCTGCGATATAAAGCAACTTCTTGAAGCGAAAAAGCTGGCAAAGCAGAGCATAAAGGCGAAAAAACAGGGTCAGAAAGGTGGATAAGCCGCGATTTGCGAGTTTGGCAACAAAATTGCGGGTGGCGCAAAAGCCCAGAGAGACACTCGAGCCAGCGCCAAACGTGATCGGGATGAGCCGGATCGTGGTCTTACGATCGGGATAATCTGTGTAAGCGAGGGTGCGCTACTCCAAAGTAGTGACTAGCTGTCCGGCACGTACCCGCTAACCCCTTTTATGTCCTCCGGGAAATGGAACGAAAATTGTTCGCCTTCCTCAGTGCGGACCAGCACGCTGGCGCGGCGGGTGTCCTTGAAAGAGAGCCACACCAGGTAGTCGCTGTGGTACTCGCCCACGGGATAGCCATTGATGGCCACGATCGTATCCCCCGGCTTGACGCCGACCTCCTCCGTGCCGCTTTCGGGGAAATCCTCGCCAACCCGGTAACCCTCCGGCGAATCCTCGTTGACCGGCGTCAGATCAAACTTGTTAAGAAAATCCAACACGTGCTGCGGCATTTTCGGACCGTCATCGTTGTCCGCCGGCGCTTCATCCTCGTCGGCATCGGCGATCTCGGCCCGGCCTCCACCCCCCATTAGCGCCATGCGCAGCGTGATCCGCCTGCCATTGTCATAGACGATCACTTCGGTCGGCCGTATGGCCGCCAGCACACCGCCTTCCGGTAGCGCCTCGCCAACATGGTACCGGTGGGCACCATGGCCCTCCGTGTGGATAACGGCGGCGGCCAGAGGGCTATGGGCCTGGAAAACGGCCAGCAGTGTCAGGGAGTCAGCGTCCGTTCCTTCCTTTGGCGACAGTGCGGCGGGCGCCTCCATGGCGGGCTGTGGCGCCGATTTCGCATCCTCGGGCGGCGACACCGAAACGCCGCCATCCGCTCGCGGGGTGACTGCCTGCGAGGCTCGCGCTGCCGTTTTATCCGCATCATTCATGCCATTATTTTCCATCCCGAGAAAGAAAATAATGGATAAAAAAAATAATGCCAGAAGAAACAGGCACTTAGTAATCAGCTTCTGACTCGTCATATTAACTCATCAAAAATTAAGACTATTCAACGTGTTTTACATGGAACTTAAATAATATATAGCTCTCTTTACTGAAGACAACAAAGTCAAGAAAGCCAAAAAAATATCACGGAAGTATCAATCTGATATCGGAACGATATCGAACAAACAATAAGGAGGAGATATGAGGAGCCTAACCTTGGGTGCGCTGTCATTGGTGTTTCTGTCGGGATGCAGCCATAACCCCGCGCACGCCACCGAACTTGAAACCAACCAGCAAAAAGCCTCTTACGCTGCCGGCATGTTTCTGGGCGAGCAGATTGGCAAGACCTTGTCCAGAAACCACCTTGACGAAGATCTGTTCCTGCAGGCGCTGAATGACCAGTTGAAGGGCAACGACCTGCTGCTCAATGAAGAAGAGGCGAGGGGAGCGTCCGACGCCTACAAGGAAGAAATCACACAACGACTGGAAGAGGAGAAAAAGCAGGCCATGGCCCGCAACGCGGCGCAGGGTGAAGCCTTTCTGGAGAAGAACAAGCAGAGGCAAGGTGTGAAAACCCTGCCGAGTGGCCTGCAGTACGAGGTGCTGGAGGAATCCAGCAGTGGCGCCACCCCCGATCCCAAAGACGCGGTGCGCGTGCATTACGCCGGCACCCTGCTGGACGGCACCTTCGTGGAAAGCAGCCTGGCCCATGGCGAAGCCGTGCGCGTGAACCTGGGCGTGGCCCTGAAGGGCTGGCAGCAGGCTCTGGTGCGCATGAAGGAAGGCGAGAAGTGGCGCCTTTTTGTGCCACCGGAGCTGGCCTACGGCGAAAAGGGCCTGCGCGATAAGGTGCCGCCGCAGTCAACGCTCATCTACGAGCTGGAACTGGTCGAAGTGATCGACAGAAGCTGATAACCACCATTGGAAGGGGGTATACCCATGAAATCGTACCATTACATTCTGAATATTCTGTTCATCGCACTGGCAATTCCCAGCCTGGCCGTGGCGGATCTCCGCGAGCGGGTGGTGGAAGCGCTGGCCATCACCAACCCGAACCTGAGCGTGGAGGGCATCACGGACAGTCCGGTGGAGGGTGTCAAGGAAATCAAGCTGAGCAACGGCGACTTTCTCTACGGCTCGCCGGGCAGCGACCATCTCTTCTCCGGCCGGCTTCTGAGCTTCACCGGCGATTCGCTGGTGGACCTCACCGAAGAACGGGAACGGGAGGACCGGGCCCGGATGCTTCAGGAACTGGACCCGGGGACCGCCATCACCTTTGCCGCCAACGGCGAGGAAAAGCATGAGATCTTCGTGTTCACGGACATAAGCTGCCCCTACTGCAAGAAGTTCCAGGACCATATGGCCGAAATGAACGACCGGGGCATCACCGTGCACTACCTGGCCTTGCCGCGCTCGGGCCTTGACAGCTCCGTGGCGAACACCATGGCCAGGATCTGGTGCGCCGAGGACCCGCAGACCGCCATCGACGACGCTTTCTCGGGCAAGCCGTTCTCTCAGAAGGACATGCCCTGCCGGCCGCCTGTTGCCGACCAATACACCATGGCGCGAAGCCTGGGCGTCAACGGCACCCCCTCTGTATTCAGCGAGGATGGCAGAAACCTGGGCGGCTATATGACGCCCGATGAGCTGATCGCCGCTATTGCCAGCACCGCCGGCATAAAAAACTAAAACCCCCTCCGGCCTGCATGCTCACCCCAACATGCAGGCCATCTTCTTACCTAATTAATACCCCGGGATCACGCGGATTCGGCGCCCCGTCCCCCGTATAAGTAGCGCTCTTAGCGCATATCAATAGCAGTGCCTGGTGAACGGGTATCACAAGAAATCCGCTAAGTGTCTGAATAAAAAGGACATCGAAAAAAACCAAAATTAAACCTTTCTAAACAGCGGAACCGTCGCGAAATCCTTGCTAGCTTGAAATTGCAGTACATTCTGCATCACACGGAAGACAAACAATTACGGAGACTTAATCATGAAAACAAAACTTCTACTCTCAGCAATTTTCGGCGTGGCCGCCTGGTCGCTTTCCAGCGTTGCGATGGCGGCATGGAGTTCGGGCCCGTGCCCTGCTACTACTTCCCCCTGTATCGAAGTGGTGGATAGTGGCAACACCTATCACTTCAACGGTGGGCAGCAAGATATATGGCATGGTCACCCCACCGGCGGTGACTTCGAGTTCGCAAACAGCGGTGTGGAACTGGGGTGCCCTGGCATAAACCCTAGCTGCGATCTGGTTTTGTACGGCCAAGTGAAGAAGTGCGAGGACTCTGACGGGAACTGGCGCCTTGGCGTGAAAGTAACCGGTGGCGACTCCTCAGGTGGCTTCGTGTGTAACGCTCTCAACCTCAGTGGCTTCCCGTGGTACTCAGCGGATCCAGCGGGTCATAGCCATCCCGGCCAATGTCCGTTCACCGACGACTGCGATAACTTCCTGCCCTATGTTCCGAACGCTTCCAACTATGTCGGACATTTTGGGGAGGTCACTGTTAGCAGCTTCTTTGGTACGCATGTTAACGCAGAGCACGTGCATAACGTGACGTTCACCCCGAACAATGGGAGCCCCACCCCCTCCACCGCCAACTTCAACTTCACCGGCAAGACGTTCACCGACTGCAGTGGGGACGGTGACTGCACTATCGACGGTATCCTTTACCTGGATAACGCAGACGCGCTGAACGTCTACTAAAGAAGAAACACGGCTTTCAGCGTCGGTTTTTCTGACTGGTCTGTACTGGAAGCTTTCCTACTCGGCCCCGGCTTTCGCCGGGGCTTTTTCTTAGGTGTTTATGGATAAACAAGGAGAAAATAATTATGAAAACGAAGATTCTACTTTCAGCGATTATCGGCGTAGCCATCTGGGCGCTTTCCAGCGTCACGGCGGCAAGCTGGAACTCTGGGGCTTGTCCCCAGCCTCATACGGGTGGTGCGCCCTGTATCGAAACGGTGATAAACGGCAATACCTATCACTTCAATGGTGATGGTGGACATGCTGGTTCATGGCATGGCCTGCCTGCCGCCGAGGGCGGTGGTGATTTCGATTTCTCAGGCAGCAGTGTGGAGCTGGGATGCCCTGGCATAAATCCTATCTGCGATATCGTTTTGAACGGCCAAGTCAAGAAGTGCGAGGACTCTGACGGGAATTGGCGCCTTGGCGTGAGAGTAACCGGTGGCAACTTCTCAGGTAGTTTCTGGTGTAACTATCAAGACCTCAGTGGCTTCCCGTGGTACTTAGCGGATTCGTCGAATCATAGCCATCCCGGCCAATGCCCTTTCACTGACGATTGCGATAACTTCCTGCCCTATGATCCGAGCGCTTCCAACTATGTCGGACATTTTGGCGAGGTCACTATTAGCAGCTTCTTGGGGATACTCATTGGCACGGAGCACTTGCATGACGTGGTCTTTACGGCTAATAACCAAGGTGCTGCACCCACGGCCAACATCAACTTAACAGATAAGGTGTTCACTGACTGCAATGGGGACGGCGACTGCTCTATCGACGGCATCCTTTACCTTGATAACGCCGCCGAGCTAAACATCTACTAAAGAAGCAGTACTGCTTTCAGCGCCGGTCTTCCTGACTGGCCTGTACTGGAAGCTTTCCTACTGGGCCCCGGTTTTTGCCGGGGCTTTTTATTGGCTGCGCCACTCTATGGCGCTTCGCGCCATGCCTGGCGCACCCATAAAAAACGCCCAATGCGGTGCATCGGGCGTTTTCAACTGAAATAGGTGTAAACCTTTTATAGAGTTGGCTTCATCTTAAAGCGGGCCGCCGAACAGGCCCCCAAACTCATTGCCGAGCTTTACTCCATTGACTTGATGGGCTCGGAGACCATCTGCAGGAAGACGCCGTCCGCCGGGATACGATAGGGGATACTGCCCATCGCGATCCCGTTTGCGGCTGCAGAATCATCTTCGCGATTGAACATTACCTTCAGATCAATATCGATAGGGTTTTCATTGCGTTGCTGGACTATCATTCTACCGTCATCCAGGAATGAAACGGGGCCGGTCAGCGACATCGTGGTTTCATAGCTTCGCAGGGTATGACTCATATTGACGGCAGTATTGCCGAGGCTCTGACCGAGGAGGGGAGCATCAATGTATAGATCGACGTCCGCGGTAAGTACTGGTCCATTATCTCCCTTTTTAATCCAGCCGGTGATCGGCTGAGTTCGAAGGCAGCGAGTAGAGGGCGTGTCGTTACAGGCCGGGTCGTCTTTCGCGTACCGCATTCTCATGATTTGTTCCCCTGAGGGCACGGTCAACGTTACGTGACCGCCAATTGCGTTTCGGGCATAGGTTACGAACGAGGTGGATATGGCCTGTGAAGGGTATATCTCTACCTTGATCGCTTCCTTTTCCTCATCATACCGACCCACGCTTGCGTTTAAACCCATTTTAAGGTAGGTGAATTTTTTCTCGGGGCAGATCACCGGCTCACTTTCCGGGTACTGATTAGCCAACAGGTAGCCAATCGCTGTCATTGGGTCGTTCTGGGCCACGTTATAATACCCTGCGTCGCCAGTAACAGGGTCATAAGCCTCATCGTAGCCACAGCCCACATTGCCACCATCAACGCTCGCAAATCCGCTCAACCCCCAACCGGTAAATGGATCAGCCGCAAAGTCTGCTCCCTCCGCAAACCAGGGAACGTCCGGCGCCTGGGTCCCTCGGGTATTCATGGAAAGGATTTTCGCGCTGTTTGGCAGGCCCTGAACGCCTTCGGGGTCATAGTCCGGGTCGGCGTCGGGGTCAGGCACACTCGGTACCGCTTCCTGAAAGGCATAATCGACGGTAGGAAAGGTGCCATCAGGAAGAGGGGTGTCGGTTGCCGGGTCCGTGTTATAGAAAGGGGGGGCACCGCCCAACTCCGAAGGGAGTTTACCGATCACGTTCTCCGCATCGTGAATCAGGTTCCCATTGGTGTCGATATCAGGACTGGTTCTTAGCGTCTGCAACACATCGTTGCTGGCAGGCTCCCCTTTGAAGAAGATGGCCAGATCCGGGCCACCCCCACCGGGGATGAAATATTTGTTGGCGATAAAGTAATCGGTCACCACCCGAAAAACGCCACCGGCGTCATTGGTGTTAATTGCTACGCGCGTGGCTACGCCAAGCGGCTGGGTGCGGAGGGGGTGGCCATCTTCACCGCAGATGGACTCCGTGCCGTCACAAACGGCTTCCTCACTGCCGAGCAATGCCCAGCCGCTGACATATCCTTCCGCCAGGCCGGTGTCGTTATTGGAGCCCAGGATGTATTGATAGTATTCATCAGCTTCCCAGGGCTCGTCCGGCACAAAGGTAATACGCTGGCCTTCAACGGTCAGAGAGCCTTGAATCGTTTCTCCGTCAATGGGCTGCCCGGAGGCATCAACGCGGAAGATGTCGAAGCTGCCGCCCAACTGGACACTGGCCGGATCAATTGCCTTGGTGAACTGTAATACGATCGGCCGGTCTGCCGGTAGTGTCATTAGCGGCAGGTCGTCGTCGGGATGATAGTCAATCAGCGGGTAGTCCTCGCTCCCCCAATCTTCTTGGGGCCCTCCAGCGCAGCGGCCTACTAGGCCACTATCCAGATTCAGATTGAGGATGTCTTCTTCTTCGACCACACAGGGATAGCCCGGGTAAGCGCTTAGCAGCATCGGCGAGTTGACCTGAACATCCTCTTCCGAATAATTGCCATCCCCATCGGGAATGCTTCTGGTCGTAGCTTCGCCTGGCAGCTTGAAGGTTAAGGTTTCCGGTACGAAGTTGTTGCCCGCCAGATCGGTAATCTGGCTACCGAGTTGGATCTGGTACGCCGGATTATTCCCCGCCTCTAAGTACTGCAGAGCCTCCTCCGGCTGGATCACCAAGGCGGCGCCGTCCACCTTATGGGTGATATCCAGGGTGGTGCCGTCTCTGGTAACGGTCAGCGCACCCGATTGAGTCAGGCTTTCCGGGTCCAGTGGCTCATCGAAGTTAAGCACGATGGGGGCGCCGGGGTGTTGAAACCAGGAGAGCTCATCGCCGCTTTCGTCCGCGGGCATCTCTGGTGAGGTTTGGTCCGCCATCCAGCTCTGTAGCGTCGGCGGGGTGATGTCTTCCAGTGCGGCCCGTGCGTCGGCCAGCAGCGTGTCGGTCTGGTCTTTATAAGACTGAAGCTGGAAGCTCAGCAGGCCGTAGCCATATTCCAGACCAAGCACATCCGGCTCCACCATGCTGGTGGCGTCGATGTTCAGCACGCCCCCGTTGGGGTCCACTTCGGCCACTCCCACCAGGTGGATGTGCAGCAGGTTCTGGGTGAAGCCGCCGTTGGCTTTCGGGTTCTCGGTGGCGATGCCCACGTCCATGAACAGGTGGACGATGCGCAGCTTGTCCGGGTGGTTTTCCGTATACGGGTTCGGCACCAGGTAGCCGGTGGCGTCGGACAGAATGCGCATGGTGACCGCCCCGGAGCCGAAGCCGGCGTCCACTTCACCACCGATCAGTACGGTCTCGATGGGCGTGCCCTCAAGCAGGGTGCCCTTGGGCAGGCGGATCGGGGTGACGTCGGTGTATTGGGTCACGTCGGCCAGTTCGGCGATCACATAGTCGGATTGCGCCTGGGTAATGTTGTCGTCCTCGCCCAGCAGCACGCCGTTCACCGGTACCTGGTTAATGGCCTTGCCGGTCAGGCGGGAGGTGCCGCTCTGGGTGATCTTCTGCACCAGGAAGCCCGGTTCGCCGCGCGGTGAGGAGTCCTTCGGGGTGAACTCAATGGTCTGGCCGGCGAAGGCTTCGCCGTAGGTGCTTTCCAGGCCGCCGGTGAGCTCCAGGGTGTAGGTTTCCCCCGGGGTCAGGTAGTCGGCGGTGGGGTCGACGGTCATGTAGGCGCCGTCCACCAGCAGGCCGGCTTCCACTTCCGCGCCGCCGCTGTCACGCAGCACCACGGTGTTGCCGTCGCCGTAGGCGGCGGTGGTGCGGTCGATGGGCTGGGTGAACTGGAGGCGGAAGCTGGAGAAATCCATCACCGGCTCCAGTGCCGAGCCGTTCGGGAATTGCCGGTCGACCACGAAGTCGTCGCTTTCCACCACCTGGCTTTTGGCGCCTTCCTGAAGCGGTCGGGTCTTGAAGGTCAGCGTCTGGTCCTTGGCGGTGCCTCTGCTCAGGCGCAGGTCGCTGATCTGGACCGTGTATTCGGTTTGCGGCATCAGCCGCTCGGTCGGCGTGAGCAGCACGCCGCGCGGCTCACCGGGGACTTTCTCGGCCGTGAAGTCCAGGTTGCCGCCGCCCTCGTCGCAGCACAAAGTGATGCTCTGGTTGACGTTGCCCAGCGAGACGGTGCTGGTGAAGCGCAGCGCGATGGGCGCCTTGGTGGGCACTTCGCCCTGGCCGTTGTCCGGGTAGGCGTAGAGCAGCGCTTGCGCGCCGGATTCGCCCGGGTTGGCCCCGCCGTCGTCCACCGGGGAATCGCCGCCGTCGCCGCCACAGGCGGCCAGCAGCGTGGCGGAGGAGAGCAGTATTAAGGACTGCTTCAGGATTGTTGTCTTCATTATGGTCCCTCCCTCTTAAAACTGCATGCTGATGGAGCCGGCGAACACATTGACGTCGCCCTT
>CAZKWA010000031.1:26527-33842 GCA_964556345.1 uncultured Alcanivorax sp. | reverse complement strand
GACCACCACGCCCACCCGACCCGGCGCTATCAGAGCCTGCGCCACTTCGAGAACCTGCCCGAGCTGCCCAACGGCTACTTCGGCATGTTCCTGGTGAGCTACTTCCCGCCGCTGTGGTACCGGATCATGGACAAGCGCCTGCTGGAGCACGCCGGCAACGACGCCCGCAACATCAACTTCGACCCGGCCAAGCGCGAGAAGCTGATTCGCAAGTACGGGATTGAGCACGGGGACGCGCCGCCTAAGATCGCCGCCTGACGCGAGCGCCACCGGGATGGCCCTTGCCTTAACCACCCCTTTTAATGATAATTGTTCTCATTATTGATTGGGGCGAGGGTCAAAATGGCACAGCGTTCGTTGCCGATGTCCGGGCGGCTGGGCACGCTCGCGGCGCCGTCCAACGAGGCGCCGGACATCGGCCTGCTCTACCACGAACATCATGGCTGGCTGCTCAATTGGCTGCGTCGCAAGCTGCTGTGCCCTCAGGACGCCGCCGACCTTTCCCATGACACCTTTGTACGCCTGATCACGGGCGCGCCGGCAAAGCTGGTGGAGCCGCGCGCGTATCTGCTGGTCATCGCCAGCCGATTGCTGATCAACCGCCACCAACGGGAACGCATTGAGCGTGATGCGCTGTACACCGTCGCGGTATTGCTGGAAGGCACCGACCAGCGTGGCCCTGAACGAGTAACCAACGCCCGTGATCTGCTGTCTCGAGTGTTGCATCTGCTGCTTGAGGAATTGCCGGAAAAACCGCGCAAGGCGTTTCTGTTGGCACGCCTGGAAGGCCTCAGTTATCGCGCCATCGCCGAGCGGCTTGATGTCTCGGAAAGCAGCGTAAAACAATACCTCGCCCGCTGCCTGGCTCACTGCCACTGGCGCCTTTACGACGCCCTGGAAGCGGGAGGCGCCCCTTGAACGATCCGGACGCGATCCGCGCCCGCGCCGCGGACTGGGTGGTCGCCCTTAACGAAGCCGCCAACGAGCAGAAGGCCGAACTGCAGCGTCGCTGCCTTGCCTGGCAACAGGAAGACGAGCAACACCAACGGGTGTTTCGGCAGATGCTCACTCTGTGGGACGGCCTGGAGCAGGAACCACCTAAACGGCGACGCACCGGCGCGCTGGTGGTGTGGTTGCTGATCGGCCTGATCGCCTGGCAACTGCCCTGGACGCTATGGCGAGGCGACGCCCATACCGGCGCCGGCGAACGCCAGGTTCTGACGCTGGACGACGGCAGCCACCTGACTCTCAACGGTGACAGCGCCGTGCGTCTGGACATGGACGCCGATCTGCGGCGAGTCCGTCTGCTGCGCGGCCAGGTCTTCGTTAACGTGGCCCCGGATCGAGACCGCCCTTTCCAGGTAATCACCCGCCACGGCATCGCGGAAGCGCTGGGCACCGAGTACAGCGTCAGCCTCGACAAAGGCGCTACCCGGGTGGCGGTGAAGGAATCATCGGTGCGGGTGACTCCCGCCGGCAACCCCTCCACGGCCCGGGTGCTCCATGCCGGCGAGGGCACCACCCTGACGCGCGGCCGCGCTACCGCGCCCACGCCCCTGGCACCGGGGCGGTTCGACTGGCTGCGCGGCCGGCTGGTCTTCAACGACGCGCCGCTGACGCAGGTGCTGGACACCCTGGCCGACCATCGCCCAGGGCTGCTGTTGGCCGCGCCCTCACTGGCCACCGATTTACGCTTCACCGGGGTGCTGCCCGCCGACGACAGCGACGGCGCCCTGGCGGTGCTGGCCGACGCCATGCCGGTCCGGGTACATCGGGTCACGCCGTATCTGGTCTGGGTCGGGCGCCGTTAATTTTTTCGATTTTTTCTGCCCGATTCGGGCACTCGCCGGTCATGGAGGGTAAAGGCCCCAACAGGAGAACCTTATGCCTTCCTTTCCGACCCGCCGGCTCGCCGGTGCCTGCCTGCTGATGGCGCTGGTGATACCCGCCGGCGCCGACGTCCTTGATCTGCCCGCCCAGCCCCTGGACCGGGCCGTCACCGAACTGGCCCGCCAGACCGGCCTGACCATCGGCGGCGATGCCAGCCTGCTGCGTGGCCACCACGCGCCGGCTCTGAAGGGCGACTATGAGCCTGTCGAAGCGCTGCGCCTCCTGCTCGCCGGCACCCCGGTGAACTTTCGGGTCACCGGCGAAAACACGGTAATTCTGGAAGAACAGGGCAATACGCTGGAACCGGTGCAAGTGGATGGCGAGACGGAACGCACCGGGCTGGCACCGGTCTACGGCTATGTTGCCCGGCAGAGCATCACCGCCACCAAGAGCGACATTCCGATCAAGGAAACGCCGCAGTCGGTGTCCGTGGTGACCCGCGAGCAGATCGAGAACCAGAACGCCCAGACCCTGGATCAGGCCCTGGCTTACACCCCCGGCGTGCAATCGCTCACCGGCGGCGCCAACAGCACCACCAGTGATGGCCTGCAGATGCGCGGGTTCAACGTCACCGGCGCCAGCCCGTTCTACCTCAACGGCGCCAAACTGGCCCGCAATACGTTCAGCGGCACCGTGGAACCCTACGGCATGGAGCGCATCGAGGTGCTACGCGGGCCGGCGTCGATCCTGTACGGCGCGGCCGCCCCCGGTGGCATCGTCAACATGGTGACGAAACTGCCCACCACCGAAACGCTGCGCGAGATTCGTCTGCAAGGCGGCAGCCACGACCGCCGCCAGTTCGCCGCGGACTTCGGCGGCGCACTCACCGACGACGGCGCCTTCTCCTACCGCCTCACCGGCCTGGCCCGGCGCAGCGACACCATGGTGGAGCACACCCCGGACGACCGCGACTTCCTGCAGGGCGCGCTCACCTGGCGCCCCGGCGACGACACCAGCCTGACGCTGTTCGCCACCTATCAAAAGAACGATACCGCCTATGTGTACGGTCTGCCGGCCGCCGGCACCGTGCAGCCCAATCCCAACGGCCACATTGCTCGGGACCGGTTCACCGGTGAACCGGACTTCAACGAGTTTGTTTCCGAGAACTACACCCTTGGCTATCTGCTACGCCACCGGCTCAACGAGACCTGGACCTTTCGTCAGAACGCGCTCTACTTCACCTCCGATACCAACTACGCGGACATTTCCCTAGGCGGTTACGCCGCCGACCAGCGCACCGTGAACCGCAGCGCCTATGTGCGCTACGACGACAACCACAGTTGGAGCCTGGACAACCAGGTCGAGGGGGTTTTCGAGCTGGGGCGCGTACAGCACACCCTGCTGTTCGGCGCCGACTACAGCGAGCAGAGCTTCGGCCGCACCCAGTACAGCGGCACCGTCGATCCTCTGGATCTGTACGCACCGGCATACGGTTCTCCAGTCACACAGGGCAGCGCGCCGATTGCGGACTACCAATCCGACAACCAGCAGCTTGGCCTCTATGCCCAGGACCACATCAAGGTGAACGACCGTTGGGTGGTTCTGTTGGGCGGACGCTACGACCAATTCGATAACGAGCAACGTAACCGGCTCACCGGCGAACAGGCGACCCCCTACGACGACAGCACCTTCACCGGCCGTGCCGGCCTGGTCTATCTGTTCGACAACGGCTGGGCGCCCTACCTCAGTTACTCGCAGTCCTTCGAGCCGGTGGAAAGCAGTACCGGCCTCAACTATGACCCCACCGAAGGGGAGCAGTATGAAGCCGGTCTGCGCTACGCGCCGGACGATCAGGACCTGTCCGTGACGCTGTCGGTCTACGATCTGACCCAGCAGAACGTACTCACCACCGACCCCG
The DNA here is from genome assembly GCA_964556345.1 of uncultured Alcanivorax sp. Lineage (GTDB taxonomy): Bacteria > Pseudomonadota > Gammaproteobacteria > Pseudomonadales > Alcanivoracaceae > Alloalcanivorax. The sequence goes on along the minus strand of CAZKWA010000031.1, from coordinate 30,094 downwards.
CCGGTGGCCCGCAAATCCAGGAGGGTGAAGTGCGCTCGCGCGGCGCCGAACTGGAAGCGCGGGCGCAGTTGCTGGACGGCCTGAGCCTGATCACCAGCTATACCTATACCAACGCGGAAGTGACCAAGAGCAATAACGGCAACGAAGGCAATGAACCGGGTGCGATAGCCGAGCACAGCGCCTCCCTGTGGGCCGACTACCGATTCGGCGGCGCGCTCAGCAACCTGAACCTGGGTGCCGGGGCGCGTTACATCGGCGCGAGCTACAACATCGCCAATACCGTCAGGGTCCCAGACTATACTGTCTACGACGCCATGATCGGCTACTGGCTGGACGATTGGCGGCTGGCCCTGAACGTTCAGAACCTCACTGACGAACGCTACGCCACCTGTACCTACGCGTGTTTCTACGGCCAGGAGCGCATTTACACCGCTACGGCGACCTATCGGTGGTGAGCGGCCGGCTTCACGGATTGCTTGTGGCGCGCAGTCAGCCGCTAGTAGCATTGCCCGATGAGCGACGACATCCATTTCTATCAGCCCGCGGATGGCCACGGGCTGGCCCACGACCCTTTCAACGCCCTGGTGGCGCCCCGGCCGATTGGCTGGATTTCCTCGCGTAGCCGCGACGGGGTGTTGAACCTGGCGCCGTATAGTTTCTTTAACGCCTTCAACTACAAGCCGCCGCTGGTGGGCTTCGCCAGCGTGGGCTACAAGGACAGCGTGCGGAATATCGAGGAGACCGGGGAGTTCGGCTGGAACCTGGCGACCCGCCCGCTGGCCGAGGCCATGAACCAGAGCTGCGCGGCGGTGGGGCCGGAGGTGGACGAGTTCCAGCTGGCGGGGCTGACGCCGGAACCGTCGCGGGTGATCGGCGTGCCCCGGGTGCGGGAAACGCCGGTGTCGTTCGAGTGCCGGCTCAGTCAGATCCTTCGGCTTACCGGCGCCGACGGCACCGAGACCGATACCTGGATGGTGTTCGGCGAGGTGGTGGGCGTGCACATCGCCCGGCATCTGCTCCAGGACGGCGTCTACCAGACCGCCGACGCCGAGCCGATTCTGCGCGGCGGCGGCCCGGCGGATTACTTCGGCATCAGCCCGGACACGTTCTTTCAGATGTACCGCCCCAGATGAACGAGCCCGTCCCCTGCCCCTGTGGTTCCGGCCTGGATTACGCCCAGTGTTGCCGGCCGCTGCATCAGGGCGAGCCGGCGTCCTCGCCGGAGGCGTTGATGCGCTCGCGCTACAGCGCCTTCGTGCGCGATGACGCCAATTATGTGCGCGCCAGCTGGCACCCGGATACCCGGCCCGCCGAGCTGACACTGGAAGCCGGCGAGCAATGGTTGGGGCTGGAGATCGTCGACGCGAAGCAGGACGGCGACGCGGGTCAGGTGCACTTCCGCGCCACCCACCGGGACGGCGAAGGCTTCGCGGTGCTGGAGGAGCGCTCCCGCTTTGTCCGCGAGAATGGCCACTGGTTCTATTTGGACGGCGAGCACACCGTCACGCCGTTCAAGCCCGGCCGCAACGACCCCTGCCCCTGCGGTAGCGGCCGCAAGTTCAAGAAGTGCTGCGGCTAGCGGATTACAGCCTTTCAGGCCGCGTCAAAATCCACCGGCTCAACGGCGTTCAGATCTATCGACTGGCGGGCTTCCCAAAGATCGTACGCATGCTGCAGCGCCAACCAGCTTTCCGGGGTTCTTCCCAGGGCCTTCGACAACCGCAGTGCCATCTCGGGGCTGATGCCACTGGTGCCTTTCAATACCCGGGACAAGGTGGACGGCGACACCGCCAGCTTCACGGCCAGCTGCCGGGCACTGACGCCGAACGGCTCCAGATAGACCTCTTTAATGAACTCACCGGGATGCGGGGGATTGTGCATCGTCATCAGTGATAATCCTCGTAATCAAGCACGTAAGCGTTGCCATCCCTGAACTCAAAGGTAATACGCCAATTGCCGTTTACCCGGATCGACCATCGCCCTTTCTTGTGCCCCTTAAGCGCGTGCAGATGAAACCCGGGAATATCCATGTCATTAACAACTACCGCGGTATCAAGCGCCGCAAGCTGCATACGCAAACGTTTGGCGTGTGAGGGCTGGATGCCCGCGACACTGCCGATATGAAAGAACCGCTTCAGTCCCTTGTGGCGGAATGACTTAATCATGCGCTCAATATACCGTGGTGCGCATCACGCATCAACTCCGTGAGATCATCCTTCTTCTTTGCGCTTTTCCAGCTGGTGGCGGTCTTCGGTGAGGCCGATCTGCCAGTAGCCGCTGGCGTAGAGGCGGCCACGTTCGATCCGTCGTTCCTGGGTGAGGCAGCGCCGCACGGCCCGCACCGCGCCGCTTTCGCCGGCTACCCAGACCGACGGCGAGCCTTCCAGCCAGGGCAGCCCGATCACCGCGTCCACCCACTCCGTGGCGGGTTGTTCCGGGTTGGGGTTCACCCGCCAGATCACTTCCATGCCGGACGGGAACGGCAGGTCCTGCCGGTCCGCGTCGTCGAGGATATCCAGCACCGCGTAGCCCCGGGCGTTGGCGGGCAGGCGTTCGATGTTGGCGGCGATGGCGGGCAGCGCGGACATGTCGCCGGCGAACAGGAACCAGTCCGCGTCGAAGTCCGCGAACTTGGGCGCGCCGGGCCCGGCGAAGCCGACCCGCTCACCGGGGCGGGCGGCGGCGGCCCAGCCGGAGGCCGGGCCGTGGTCCGCGTGCATCATGAAGTCCACCACCACTTCGCCGCGCTCGCGATCGAAATGGCGCAGGGTGTAGGTGCGCACTATGGGTCGGTCTTCGGGCGGCGCCTCGCCGAACGGTGGCAGTGGGATCTCCGTTTGCCCCGGTCGGGGGATCAGCAGTTTGAAGTTGGCGCTTTCGTGATCTTGCGGAAAATCACTCAGATCGCCACCACCGAGCACCACCCGTTTCATGTTCGGGGTCAGGTTCTCGGTGCGCAGCACTTCCAGGATACGGGGGCCGGGTCTGGCCATGGCTTACCTCATCACGGCGCTTGTGGCGCCTGGTTAATTAGTGGACAATATCAACCATAATTTTGGTAGTTGATGTTGTCAACCAATATGAAGGACGAAACCGACATCCGCCAGGTGCTCTGGCAACTGGCCTTTCAGTTCAAGGTCAGCACCAAGCGCGCCGTGCGTGACTACGATCTGCCGCTGAACGGCATGCACGTGCGCCTGCTGCAGATGATTCACCGCCACCCCGATTGCACGGCCCAGCAGATCGCCGGCGTCACCGGTCGCGATAAGGCGCAGATCACCCGGGTGATCAAGGAACTGGAGAGCATGGCGCTGATCACGCGCACGCCGGATCCCGAGGACCGCCGCGCCCAGCTTCTGTCGCTCAATGAGAAGGGCCAGGGGCTGATGGCGCGTATCAAGGACGCTGAAGATGAAGTGAAAAAGACGCTTCTCAAGGGCATTAACAAGAAAGACCAGAATACTTTTATCGAGATCGGTAATCGCATGCTCGATAACCTCCGCGACTACTAGAACAGAATCCGCTACGAAGCCGGATTTGTGGGAGCTTGCCTGCAAGCGAAAGGCC
>CAZKWA010000031.1:4667-26517 GCA_964556345.1 uncultured Alcanivorax sp. | reverse complement strand
AACATAAACCAGGTCTCTGGGATCCTGCCGGGTGGCTATAAGCCACCCTTTCGCGGGCGGGGCCCGCTCCCACAAAGCTCGCTCCCACAAGGCACACAAAAAAAGGGGCCGTCCTGGCCCCTGGGGTAAGAAAACGAATCAGCGCGTCGTTTTCAGGGAAGCGGTTTGTCGTCGGCCGAGGCCAGGGGTACCGGCTCGCCGGGCGCGCCGGCCAGGGCGCGGTAGATGTTCACCATCGCCAGGGTTTCGGCGGTGCGGCTTTCGATCAGGGCGTCGCGGGTGTCGATCAGCTCCTGCTCGGCGGCCAGCACCTCGAAGAAGCCGATAAAGCCCTGCCGGTAGCGGGTGCGCGCCAGCTCGGCGGCTTCGCTGGCGGCGTCGGTGGCGGCGCCCAGGCGCTCGCTGCGCTCACGGCTGCGGGCGTAGCGCACCAGTTGGGTTTCGGTTTCTTCCAGCGCCAGCAATACGGTCTGCTCGTAGTTCGCCAGGGCCGCCTGGCTGTCCGCGTCGGCGGCGTCGATGCGGCTGCGCACCCGGCCGAAGTCCAGGAAGGTCCAGTCGATGCCCAGCGCCACCCGGCGGGTTTCCGAACCGGCGCTGAACAGGTCACCGCTGTCGCTGGCCACGGAGCCGATCAGCGCGTCCAGGCTGAAGCTCGGGAACAGGTCGGCGCTGGCCACGCCGATGCGGGCGGTGGCCGCCGCCAGGCGCCGCTCGGCGGCACGGATGTCGGGCCGGCGGCGCAGCACTTCGCCGGGGCTGCCCGCCGGAATCACCGGCAGGCTTTCCGGCAGCGGCACCGGCGACGCCAGTTCGTCCACCAGCGCCGCCGGGCTCTGTCCGGTGAGCACGGCGATACGGTACATGCGCGCGCGCACCGCCGCCTCCAGGTCGGGAATCACCGCGCGGGTGGCTTCCAGCTGCGCCACGGCACGCACCTGATCGAAGGCGGTGCCGCGCCCGGCGTCCAGCCGGGAACGCACGATTTCCAGGGACTGGCGCTGGTTGTCCACGTTGCTGCGCGCCACCTGCAGTTGTTGTTGCAGACCGCGCAGCTCGAAGTAGCTGGTCGCCAGCTGCCCGACCAGCGCCACCTGCAGGGCGGCCAGGTCAGCGCCGGCGGCGCCCAGCTCGGCCCGTTGCGCCTCGCTGGCGCGGCGCAGACGGCCGAACAGATCCAGCTCCCAGCTCAGATCGACGCCGGCCTGGTACAGCTCGACGCGGTCGTCGCCGGCGCCCGGCGGCGTGCGTTCCACATCGGCCAGATGTTGCTCGGCGGCGGACGCAGAGGCGCCCACGGTCGGCAACTGTTCGGCGCGGCTGCCGCGCAGCAGCGCTTCGGCACTCTGGTAACGGGCCAGCGCGGCGCGCAGGTCGCGGTTGGCGTCCAGGGTCTGGCGGATCAGGCCCGCCAGCATGGGGTCTTCGAAGCCGGCCCAGAAGCGTTGCTCGTCGGCGCCCTGATAGGGTGTCCGCGAGGGCTCCAGCAGAAACTGCTCCGGCGCGTCCGGTTCCACCGGCTGGTAATCCGGCCCCACGGCGCAGCCGGAAAGCCACGCCAGGGCCGTCAGGAGAGCGATTGATTTATGCATGACTTTCTCCAGAAATCCGGCCGTCCTTCGCTTCGCCGTCCAGGGTCGAGCCATGATGGCTTACCGGGCGACCGCCGCCGGCCAGCTTGCGCAGCGCCACATAGAACACCGGCGTCAGGAACAGGCCGAATAGGGTGACGCCAATCATGCCGGCGAACACCGCCGTGCCCAGCGCCTGGCGCACTTCGGCGCCGGCGCCGCTGCCCAGCACCAGGGGCACCACCGCGGCGGTGAAGGTGATCGAGGTCATGATGATCGGGCGCAGCCGCAGACGGCAGGCTTCCAGCGCCGCTTCCACGGTGCCCTTGCCTTGCAGCTCCAGCTCGCGGGCGAATTCCACGATCAGAATGGCGTTCTTGCACGCCAGCCCGATCAGCACCACCAGGCCCACCTGCACGAAGATGTTGTTGTCGCCGCCGGCGAACCACACCCCGATCAGTGCCGAGAGCATGCACATGGGCACAATCAGGATCACCGCCAGCGGCAGGGTCCAGCTTTCGTACAGCGCCGCCAGCACCAGGAACACCAGCAGAATGGAAAGCGGGAACACCACCAGGGCGGCGTTGCCCTGGGTGGCTTGCTGGTAGCTCAGGTCGGTCCACTCAAAGTCCATGCCCGGCGGCAGCACTTCGTCGCCCAGGGCGGTGAGCGCGGCCATGGCCTGGGCGGAGGACAGCACCGTCGGGTCGGTTTCGCCGGCCAGGTCGGCCGCCGGATAACCGTTGTAACGCAGCACCGGGTCGGGCCCGAAGGTTTGCGTCAGATTGACCATGGAACCGATCGGCACCATTTCGCCACGGTCGTTGCGGGTGCGCAGGCGGGCGATGTCTTCCACGCTCTCCCGGTACGGCGCGTCGGCCTGGGCCATCACCTGCCAGGTGCGGCCGAAACGGTTGAAGTCGTTCACATAGGTGGACCCGAGATAGGTTTGCAGGGTATCGAACAGCTCGGTAACCGAGACCCCCTGGGCCTTGGCTTTGAGCCGGTCCACTTCCGCGTCGAGCTGCGGCACGTTGGCCTGATAGCTGCTGATCGGGAAGCCCATGCCCGGCGTTTGCGCCACCGCGCCCTGGAAATTGTTGACCGCATCCTGCAGCGCGCCGTAGCCCAGATTGCCACGATCCTCGATAAACAACTGGTAACCGGAACCGTTGCCGAGACCAAGAATCGGCGGCGGCATGAAGGAGAACGCCAGGCCTTCCTTCAGCGCGCTGATCTTCTGATTGATCTCCGCGTTGATTTCGGAGGCGCTGCGCTCGCGCTGATCAAACGGCTTGAGCGGGAAGAACACCACACCCGTGTTGGAGGTGTTGGTGAACTGCAGCGCGTTCAAACCGGGAAACGCGATGGCGTGCGACACACCGTCGGTGCTCATGGCGATGTCCACCACGTCGTTGAGCAATTCGTCGGTGCGCTGCAGCGACGCGCCCTCCGGCAGTTTCACCCCGGCCATCAGATAGAGCTTGTCCTGGACCGGAATAAAGCCCGGCGGCACCACCTTGAACATGGAGCCGGTGGCGGTGAGCAACAGGATGTAGATCACGAACACCGCCCCGCGTTTGCCCAGGGCCCGCGACACCGCGCCCTGATACTTGTTCGAGCTGGCGTTGAAGAAGCGGTTGAAGGGCCGGAACAGCCAGCCGAACAGGGCATCGATGAGCCGGGTGAGACGGTCCTTGGGCGCATCATGGGGCTTGAGCAGCATGGCCGCCAGTGCCGGCGACAGGGTCAGCGAGTTGATGGTGGAAATCACCGTGGAGATGGCAATGGTCACCGCGAACTGCCGGTAGAACTGGCCGGTGACACCGTCCAGAAACGCCATCGGCACGAACACCGCGCACAGCACCAGGCCGATGGCGACAATCGGGCCGGATACTTCCTTCATGGCCTGGTGGGCGGCGGCCAGGGGCGTCAGCCCCTCCTCGATGTTCCGCTCCACGTTTTCCACCACCACGATGGCGTCGTCCACCACGATGCCGATCGCCAGCACCAGGCCGAACAGCGTCAGCGTATTGATGGAATAACCGAGCAGGTACAGGGCCCCGAAGGTGCCCACCACCGATACCGGCACCGCCAGCAACGGGATAATCGACGCGCGCCAGGTCTGCAAGAACAGGGTCACCACCAGCACCACCAGCAGCACCGCTTCCAGCAAGGTCTTGATCACCGACTTGATGGAGTCGCTGACGAAGATGGTGGTGTCGTAGACCGCTTCGTACTCCACCCCTTCCGGGAAACGCGTCGACAGCTCATCCATGATGCCGATGACCTGCTCGCGGATTTCCAGAGCGTTGGCGCCCGGGGCCTGGAAGATACCGATGGCCACCGCGTCCTTGCCGTCCAACTGCGCACGCAGGGTGTAATCCCCGGCGCCCAACTCCACGCGGGCCACATCGGAAAGCCGCACGATTTCGCCGTCGGCGCCGCTTTTCAGCACGATGTCGCCGAACTCTTTCTCGGTGCGCAACCGGCCACGGGCGTTGATCAGAGTGAGGAAATCACTGTCGGGCATCGGCTCGGCGCCCAACTGGCCGGCGGACACCTGCACGTTCTGTTCGCGCATGGCGTTCACCACGTCGCTGGCGGTCAGGCCGCGCGAGGCCACCTTGCCCGGGTCCAGCCAGGCGCGCATGGCGTAATCGCCGCCACCGAAAATCTGCGCGTCACCGACGCCCTGAACCCGCGCCAGCCGGTCTTTCACATGCAGCCGGGCGTAGTTGCGCAAGTACAGCGTGTCATAACGGCCGTCCGGCGACGTCAGGTGCACCACCATCAAGAAGGTGGGCGATTGTTTCTGCGTGGTCACCCCTTGCCGGCGTACCGCCTCCGGCAGCCGCGCCAGCGCCTGGCTGACCCGGTTCTGCACGCGCACCGTGGCGTCCTCGGCGTCGGTGCCGGGACGGAAGGTGATGGTCATCTGCAGGACGCCGTCGGAACCGGCCACGGATTTGAAGTACATCATGTCTTCCACGCCGTTGATGGATTCCTCCAGCGGCGTGGCGACGGTTTCGGCGATTTCCTTGGGGTTGGCGCCGGGATAAACGGTGCGCACCACCACCGAGGGCGGCACCACTTCCGGGTATTCACTCACCGGCAGGTTGGGAATGGAGATCAACCCGATGGCGAAAATTATGATCGAGACCACCGCCGCGAAGATCGGCCGGTCCACGAAAAAGCGTGAAAAGTTCATCGCATACAGCTCCCATGCGGCGGACCATCGGCCCGCCGGATGCAGTCGTTCCCGGGGTTAAGACGTTACTGTTGTGAAGCGGCGACGGCTTTGCCGTCGAGCGCCGGCGCGTCGCGCATGGCGACCTCGCGGGGCGCCACTTCCATACCGGCTCCAAATACTTTTTGCAGACCGTTGACGATCACCCGGTCGCCGCTTTCCAGGCCGGATTCGATCACCTGCAGCTGGCCCACCTGACGGCCGGTCACCACCTGACGCCGGCCCACCTTGTTGTCACCGTCGATCACGTAGACGAAGCGGCGGTCCTGATCGGTGAGCACGGCTTTACGGTTCACCAGCAACGCGCGGTCGAGCTCGGCCACCGGCATTTCCACCCGCGCGAACTGACCGGGCCTAAAAGCGCCATTCGGGTTCTCCAGCACGGCGCGGTACTGCAGGGTGCCGGTGTTCGGGTTCAGACGGTTGTCGATGAAATCCAGTGCGCCCTGGTGCGGAAAGCCCTCCTCGCCCACCAGGCCGATACGCACCGGCTCCGTTTTTCCCGGCTCAAGCGACTGGCCGCTTGCCACGGCGCTGTCCTCGTTGCTGTCGAAGTACACATACAGCGGGTCCACCGACACCAGGGTGGTCAGCAGGGTCTGGTCGGCGCTCGCCAGGTTGCCCTTGGTCACCAGGGCGCGGCCGGCGCGGCCGTCCACCGGCGCGGTGACGCGGGTGTATTGCAGGTTAAGCTCGGCGCTCTGTAATGCCGCCTGGGCCTGCTGCACACTGGCGCGGGCGTTGAGCAGGGCGGCGCGGCGCTGGTCGTACTCCTCCTGGGAGATGGCGCGGCTTTCCAGCAGACGCTGGGCGCGGCCGGCCTCGCCTTCGGCCAGTTGCAACTGACTGCGGGCCTGCTCCAGCTCGGCGCGCGCCGCCCGGGCACGGGCCTGATAGGGACGCGGGTCGATCTGGAACAGCAGGTCGCCGGCCTTCACCAGCTCGCCTTCCTCGAACGCCACCTCGTCGATGTAACCGCTTACCCGCGGACGCAGCGCCACGGTTTCCGGCGCTTCCACGCGCCCGGTGAAGGTTTCCCAAAGGGTGACCGGCTCCGCCAGTACCTGGGCCACATCCACTTCCGGCGGCGCGCCGGCGTGCTGGGCTTCGCTGCGCGCGTCACAGCCCGCCAGGAAAACCGTGGCCATCAGCAGGGCGGTCAGCCCCCAGAACAAGCCCGCGCTTTTCGCGGACTCACCGGTCAAGATATCCATGTTGTCTCACTCCACGTTCATTGACGGCCCGCCTCGCGGCCTGGCCTTGCTGTCGGGTCGTTAACGTTTGATTGATACGGTCTAATCGAAGAAGCCGGCCCGAACTCGACAGGACCGTAATTCCTCAAGTTAGATTCAGGTCAATAAAAAAGTGAAGGCTTTCGTCTATCACGGTGATAGCGCCGTGCTGTGACGAGCGGGCCAATGGAGGGGTACTGTAGGCAGGCGGCGTTAAACGGCGGTAGCGGATTCCTGCGCGGTACTTGCCCGATTCTGTTATCCGCGAAAAGATTCACAAAAGTGTTATAGGATTATTTAAAACCCGGGTTGCGCAATCCTGCAGGGTGCTTGCCCAAAACTGCAATGACGTACCCGTTACGCTTTCCGGCGTCATCGCCGGGCGTATACTGCCCGGGTATCCACTCCGGGAGGGGAGCCACGTGAAGTTAAGCACTTCGAACATCAGCACCGCGATGGACGCCGCGGAGGAATTACGGACTCTCGGCGAGATTCTGACTCGCCGGGTTCTGCCCTGGGCGCCGCTGGACGGCCTGCAGCCCACCGCCATCGACGGCCTGGAACTGATTCGCTCGGATACCCCCACCACCTGTGTGTCGTCGGTTTACGAGCCCTCTTTGTGTTTGATCGCCCAGGGCGGCAAGACCGTTTGGCTGGGCGACAAGGAAATCGTCTACGGCCCGCTCAGTTGTCTGGTGTCCTCGGTGCATCTGCCGGTGCTCGGCCAGGTCACCCAGGCGAGCCCGGACAAGCCCTATCTGGCCATCAAGCTGTCGGTGGACCCGCAGGAGGTCACCGATCTGATTCTGGAACTGGGCGACGACCTGACCGAGCCGGAAGACGAATGCCCGGACATCTCCTGCGGCCTGTGCCGGACCCAGGCGGAAGCGGGCATGGTGGAAGCGGTGACCCGTCTGGTCTCGCTGCTGGACAGCCCGACGGACGCGCGCATCCTGGCGCCGCTGGCGCGCCGGGAGATTATCTACCGGGCGTTGATCGGCGAGACCGGGCCGAGAATGCGCAAGTTCGCGGCGGCGGACAGCCAGGCGCATCGTATTTCCAAAGTGATCGCGGTGCTCAAGGACCGCTTCACCGAGCCCCTGCGTATTCGCGAGCTGGCCGAACAGGCGAACATGAGCGAGTCGTCGCTGTTTCACAGCTTCAAGCAGGTGACGCGCATGTCCCCGCTGCAGTTTCAGAAAAAGCTGCGTTTGCACGAAGCACGGCGCCTGATGCTCAGCGAAGGCCTGGAAGCGGCGACCGCGAGTTTCCGGGTGGGCTACGAAAGCCCGTCCCATTTCAGCCGCGAATACAGCCGCATGTTCGGCGCGCCGCCGAGGGCCGACGTGATCAAGTTGCGCGGCGATCAACCGCAGGCGGTACGCGTTTAGAGGCCGGCGCTAGAAGCGATCACGGAGCAGCGACACCATCGCGAAACCAAGGCCGGTCATCGCCAGGGAGCCGGCCACGTGCACCGCGATGCCGGCCAGCGCCACCGCCCAGCGGCCGCCCTGCAAATGCTCGAACATCTCCGCGGAAAACGTGGAAAAGGTGGTCAGTGCCCCGAGAAACCCGGTGACCAGAAACAATCGCCACTCCGGCGCCAGTGCCGGCAACCAGGCGAACACCCCCAACGCCAGACCGATCAGCCAGCCGCCCAGCAGATTCGCCGCCAAGGTGCCCAGCGGCAAGGCCGGGAACAGGGCGTTCAGCCACAGGCCCAGCAGCCAGCGGGCATTGGCGCCCAGGGCGGCGCCGACGCTGATCGCCACCACGTATAACCACATTGATTTCAGTTCCCTAACAGGTCGGAAGGTCTACTAGCATGCCATTCCACGGGCCCGAACGTTACCCCCGGTTATAAATGGCGAAACAGTATGGCGCCGGCCGCCAAGAGGGGTATCGTGGTAGAAAAACAACCTGCCGGTGGAAGACTATGGACCGGATCAGCAGCGAGGACCTCAGGGACTTTCTAACCGTCGCCGAGGAAGGTGATTTCTCCCGGGCCGCCCGACGCCTGGGCCGTGAGCCGGCGGCGCTGAAAGAAAGCCTGCGGGAACTGGAGCGTGATATCGGCGCGCCCCTGTTCATCGTCAACCCGGCGGCGGTGTCCCTCACCGGCGCCGGCGATGCCCTGGTGATCAGCGCGCGGGCCCTGCTCGCCAGCCAGGCGGCCAGCCGCGCGCCGGGCCGGCGCCTGCCCGCCAACGGCCAGTTGCGCATCGGCGTGCCGGCCGCGCCCCTGCCGCCACTGGTGCCGCGTATTCTGACCGCCTTTCGCACCCTCTTTCCCCGCGTCGCCCTGAACATCCGCGAGGCGGCGGACGGCACCCAGTTGCGCGAGTTGGAGGCGGGCCTGCTGGACCTGGGCTTCGTCCATTCCACCGGCGACACGGCGGCGCTGCCCTGGGAGTCGCTCAGCGAAGAGACGCTGTGCGTGGTGCTGCCGCCGCGGCATCCCCTGCTGGCCCTGCGCACCGTGGCGCTGGAGCTGCTCGCCTCGGAGCCCTTCATTCTGCCGCCGGCCACCCTGGCCGACGGTTTCGTGGCCCGCATCGCGGACCTGTGCGCGCAGGCGGACTTCCAGCCCCGGGTCAGCCATCAGGCCCATCAGCTCGCCACCATCGCCGGCCTGGTGGCGGCCGGGCTGGGCGTGGCGATCGTGCCCTGCGATCCGGCGGCCGCTGATCATTATGGGGCGGGCACCCGACCGCTGACGGTGCGCGGCCGCCCCACCTCGGTGTCCCTGCCGTTGCTGCTGGCGCGGGGCAAAGGCCCGCCCGGCGTGGTGTTGCGCCAGTTCCTGGAGACCGCGCGCCGGCTCGCCGGCCACCCGCCCACGACCGGTTGAGCGTGGCACGGTCCTTGTATCGCCTGCACAGAGACCGCCCCGGTCGTATAGACTAGGGCCTGTTCACACGCTTGCTTGAATAGCGTCCCGTAAACCGGCAATCAGGAGTTCCCATGGCGGAAACACGCGTTACAGTCATTCCCGGCGACGGCATCGGCCCGGATATCATGAGCGCCACCATCCGTGTGCTCGACGCGCTCGACTGCGGCCTGACTTACGACTACGCGATCGCCGGACAAAACGCCCTGGACAAGGGCGAGGATCTGGTGCCCCAGGAAACGCTCGACCTGATTGAAAAGAACCCGGTGGCCCTCAAGGGCCCGATCACCACACCGGTGGGCAAGGGGTTCCGCTCGGTGAACGTGACCCTGCGCAAGCACTTTGATTTGTTCGCCAATCTGCGCCCGGCGCTGTCCATCCCGGGGGTGCGCTCGCGCTACGACAATGTGGACATCGTCACCATCCGTGAAAACATCGAGGGCATCTATTCCGGCGAAGGGCAGATGGTCAGCGACGACGGCGAGCGCGCGGAGCTGCGCAGCGTGATCACCCGCAAGGAATCCAAACGGCTGATGCGCTTCGCCTATGAAGCGGCCCGCCGGCTCAACCGCCGCAAGGTCACGGTGGTGCACAAGGCGAACATCATGAAGTCCACGTCCGGCTTGTTCCTGGACGTGGCGCGCTCCATCGCCAAGGAGTACGACGACATCGAGCACGAGGAAATGATCGTCGATAACTGCGCCATGCAGTTGGTGATGAACCCGCACCGCTTCGATGTGATCGTCACCACCAACCTGTTCGGCGACATCCTCTCCGACCTGTGCGCGGGCCTCACCGGCGGGCTGGGGCTGGCACCCGGCGCCAACGTGGGTGAACACAAGGGCATCTTCGAAGCGGTGCACGGCAGCGCGCCGGACATCGCCGGCCAGAACATCGCCAACCCGACCGCCCTGATGCTGGGCGCGGCGATGATGCTGGAATACCTGGAGCGCAACGACGCCGCCGAGAGAATGCGCAAGGCAATTCGCTTCGTGGTGGGCGAAGGCCAGGTGACCACCCCGGACCTGGGCGGCAAGGCCTCCACGTCCGAGTTCACCGACGAAGTCATCCGCAACCTCTGACCGTTTCAGACCCGCCGGCGCTTTATCAATCTTTTTCAAAAGAAGCGGCTTTAACGCCGCTTCAAGGGCGCTGCTGCGTAGGCAGAGCCGGGCTTCATCCTCTATGCTCAAGGTCCACTTATGGATTCTTCACTGCAACAGGAGGTTGTATGAGTCAATCACCGGAAACCGAAGCTCTCAAAAAAGACATGGAGCAACTGCGCCGCGATCTGGGTGCGTTGACCGAAGCGTTCAAACGTAATTCCCAGCAACGCGCCCAGGCCGGTGTCGAGCACGCCCGCGATCAGTTCGATCAGGTTCGCCGGCAGGCCGAAGGTCAGGCGGAGCAGGTCGGCACGCATATAAAAGAGCGCCCCTTCACCAGCGTGCTCACCGCCTTCGGCGTGGGTCTGCTGATCGGCAAGCTGATCACCCGCTGATCGATGAATATTCGCGGCCCCCTGTCCAGTCTGTTCAGCCTTAACGCGCTGGTCTGGCTGGCCATGCTCACCGGCCTTGCGGCCTTGCTTTGCATGGCTTCCGCCGCCTGGTTCGCCATGGCCCCCCCGTTGGGCGCGCCGCTGGCGTCGCTATTCACGGGCCTGGGTCTGCTGGTGACGGCGGCGCTACTCATGTTGGTGGTGCAACGCACGGCCCATCCGCCGGCGTCCGACGGCAAGGACAGCCGACACCTTTCGCGCCAGGAAGCGCGCATCGAGGACAATCTCCGGCCGCTGGTGGGCGACCGGGCCGCCCAGTGGACCCGTGAGCACACCGGCACGGTCATCGTGGGCGCCCTGGCCGCCGGCATCCTGATCGCGGCCAGCCCGGGGGCACGTCGGCTGGTCACCCGGGCCGCCGGCCCGGTGCTTACCCGCAAGGCCATGGACGCCTACCGGGACTTTTCCGACCAGGGCTGAAGGCCCCGGCGGGACTCAGCGTCCCACCGTGGCCATGCCGGCTTCACCGTAGCGTTCCCCGGCGGCGGCGTTGGGCGGAAAGATGCGCCCCAGGGCCCGCCGCTCTTCCTCGCTGAGCGACACCTGCAAGGCGCCAAGGTTTTCCCGCAGATAGCGACGCCGCTTGGTGCCGAAGATCGGCACGATGTCCTCGCCCTGATCCAGCACCCACGCCAACGCCAGTTGCGAAGGCTGCACCCGTTTTTCCTCGGCGAGCGCTTTCACCTGATCCACCAGATCCAGGTTGCGCTGGAAGTTCTCACCCTGGAAACGGGGGTTGTGGCGGCGGAAATCATCGCTGTCGAAATCCTCCGGAGAACGGATCGCCCCGCTGAGAAACCCACGTCCCAAAGGACTGTAGGCGACGAAGCCGACCCCCAGCTCCCGGCAAAGGGGAAGCAGGGTTTGCTCCGCGTCCCGGGTCCACAGCGAATACTCCATCTGCAGCGCGGTGATCGGATGCACCCGATGGGCGCGCCTCAAAGTATCCGGCGCGGCCTCGCTGAGCCCCAGGTAACGCACCTTGCCCTCTTCGACCAGTCGCGCCATGGCGCCCACGGTGTCCTCGATGGGCACCTGCGGGTCGATACGGTGCTGGTAATAGAGATCGATGTGCTCCACGCCCAGCCGTTTGAGACTTCCCTCCACGGACCGCCGCACATAGTCGGGGCGGCCATCGACGCCCCTGGCGTGCGGGTCGTCGGTGTCGCGCACCACGCCGAACTTGGTGGCCAGGAACACCTGATCACGCCGCCCGGCGATGGCTTTGCCCACCAGTTCCTCATTGGTGTACGGACCGTACATGTCGGCGGTATCGATCAAGGTGACCCCCTGATCCAGCGCCGCGTGCAGCGTGGCGATGGATTCCTGGTCGTCACGGCCGCCATAAAAATCACTCATTCCCATACAGCCCAGACCCAGGGCGGAAACCCGCGGGCCGTCACGGCCCAGACGTCGCTCTTGCATGCCAATACTCCTGTCGATGACGGGAGGGCAGTCTGCGACATTCAGGAATAGCGGATAAACCGGCACCCGTGGTTAACTCTATTCAGATTTCTGAACAATCAGGACGAAACCATGGACCGCTTCAAAGCCATGCACGTCTTCACCCGGGTGGTGGAAGCCGGCAGTTTCACCCGCGCGGCGGAAACCCTGGAGATGCCCCGCGCCACCGTGACCACCGCCGTGCAGCAACTGGAGGCCCACCTGGGCGTGCGCCTGCTTAACCGCACCACGCGGCGGGTGGCCCTGACCGTGGACGGCGGCGCCTACTACGAACGCTGCCTGCACCTGCTCGAAGCCCTGGCCGACACCGAGGCCATGCTCACCGACCGCCACCGGCCCTCGGGCCGCCTGCGGGTCAATCTGCCCGGCCGCCCGGCGCGTCTGCTGATCATCCCCGCGCTGCGGGCCTTCTGCGACCAGTACCCGGAGCTGGATCTGGAAATCGGCGTCAGCGATCGCCCGGTGGACCTGATCCAGGAAGGCGTGGATTGCGCGCTGCGCGTGGGCCCCCTGCCGGATTCCGGGCTGGTCGCGCGGCGGGTCGGCGAACTGCGGGAGATCAGCTGCGCCGCGCCCGGTTATCTGAAACGTTTCGGCACGCCCCGCGTCCCGGCGGACCTGGCGTGTCATCAGGCGGTTCATTACCACGCCGGCCGTACCGGCCGCTCCTTACCCTGGGAGTATCTCGAACACGGTGTGCTGCGCGAGATCACCCTGCCCGCCCGCGTCACCACGGATAACACCGAGGCCTACCTGGCGGCGGCACTGGCCGGGCTCGGCCTGATCCAGGCGCCGTTGCAAAGCCTGGCGGAGCACCTCCACAACGGCGAGCTGGTGGAAGTGCTGCCCGATTACCGCCCGGCACCTTCGCTGATGTCCGTGGTCTATCCCCATAACCGACACCTGTCCGGGAAGGTCAAGGTCTTCGTCGACTGGCTGATCACCCTGCTGCGCGCGCAACCGGGCGTGGCGCCTTGAGGCGGGCGCGACAATAGATTTGTCAGCGTCGGCGGATTGCCCTACCTTTCCAGCATCGAGCCCGCCTCGGGCCGCGCTGGGAGGAACACCATGCGCTATGAACTCTTCTACTGGCCCGGCATTCAAGGACGCGGGGAGTTTGTCAGACTCGCCCTGGAAGACGCCGGCGCGGACTACCTTGATGTGGGGCTGGGCGCCGCCAGCGCCGGGCTCGGCCTGCCCGCCATCGACAGCTACCTGAGCGGCGACGCCACGCCGCGCCCACCCTTCGCGCCGCCCTTTCTGAAGGTCGGCAATCTGGTGATTTCCCACGTCGCCAATATTCTGCAGTTCCTCGGCCCGCGGCTGGATCTGGCGCCCGACAATGAGCCGGGCCGCTACTGGACCCACGGGCTGCAACTGACCATTACCGACTGGGTGGCGGAAATCCACGACATCCACCACCCTCTGGGCCCCAACCTGTTTTACCATCAGCAACAGCAGGAAGCGCAACGCCGGGCGGCGGTGTTCCGCGAACACCGGCTGCCGCGTTTTCTGTCGTATTTTGAACAGGTCCTGGAACAGAATCCGGCGGGCCCCGGCTACCTGGCCGGCGACACGCACTCCTACGCGGACCTGTCTCTCTTTCAGGTCATCCGGGGTTTGCAGTACGCCTTCCCCCGCACCCTGAAAGCCCGGTATCCACGCATCCCCCTGACCCTGGCGCTGGTCGAACGCGTGGCGCAACGACCGAACATCCAGGCCTATCTGCGGTCCGAGCGCCGCCAGCCGTTTAACGAAAGCGGCGTGTTCCGCCACTACCCGGAACTGGATAGCGGTCCTTTACAGTAGTTTGCGTTTGCGACGGGCGGCTTGCTTGTCGTGGCCGCCTTGGCGGCGCACCCTGTCGGAGACGACGGAAAAGCCTAGCGACAAACACGGAGCGCACCAATGAGAGCCATCGAGTGGGATTCGCCCGGCGACCAGAGTGTCGCCGCGTATTACGCGAAAGATCCGAATATCGAGGCCACCCCGCATCAGGGCAGCGTCCTGTCCGCCCGGTACCAGGGGTTGGTGGCGCGGGTGCGGGTGGAGGCCTATACCGACGGCACCAGCTACGGGGAAGTGGTGGCGCTGATCGACCCGGAGACCGGCAAGCGTCTGCCCCAGCATAACGGTATCGCCGTGGGGGACGCCGTCGCCCTGCCGGACGACAAGCGCGCTTTCGAACCCAACCTGGAAATCGACGAGGACGACGACCGCGACAGCGACGCCTGAGCCGCCGGTCAGGCGCTGGGGCGGCGCGACGCCTCCGCCAGAATCTTGCGAAACGCTTTGGGCTTGAGGCTGTAACAGCGCCGGGTGCGTTTGCGGCATTCCGCCACCCGGTCCGCTTCCTGCCGGGCGATCAGTTGCCGCACGATCACGAACGGCTCCTTATTCTCGCACCCCTTTTTGCTACGCCGCAGGTGCTCGTCCAGCACATGCAGGTCGTGCAACTCACCGAGCAGCTTGCCCAGCTTGCGGAATTCCTTGAGTGAAATCTCGCTGTCTTCAAGCAGGTCTTCCAGCGGTTCCAGCTGGTACAACTGATACTTAACCCGTTTGCGGAAGTCGTGCCAGAGCGCCGGCTGGTTCTCGACCACGGCCTCCAGCCCTTGCTGCCGGCCCTGGGCGTACAAGCGTCCGAAACCCTTTTTGATCAACTCATCGTTGTCGGCCTCGGCCTCAAGATTGCGCCACAGGTACAGGTCGGCCCGGAACACACTCTCCAGGCCTTCCGGCATGGGTGGCGCCACCGCGTCGACGGCGACGTCCAGTGCCATCGCGCGCACCGCGTCGATGGCCTCCCCTTCGTAATCGCGCGCGTCTTTGCGCAGCGTGTCCAGCGTTTCGCCCATCACCTGCAGGTCGCGCGCGCCGGCCAGGGAGCGGGCCGCGAGACGCAGCGCCTTATCCTGATGGCGGGCGGTTTTCTTGTCCGCGACCCCGACCGCCACGCGCCAGATCGCGCGCAGCCGCTTCACCGCCACGCGCACCTCGTGCACCTGGTCCGCGGACAGGCTGCTCCGCCCGTCCAGCAGAGTGATTAGGGCTTCGTCCTGGGCGCAGGCGGCGCCGGCAAGGCGTCCCGGCAAATCCGATTCGGATGTCACGGCTTTGCTCATGGCGGGCTCCATTGTTGGCGGTTCCAAAAGGAGCCCGATTATGAATTTTTCCGCCGACAATTACCGTGACAACTAAATGACAGCGCCCCGCAACGACAACGCCCGCCGGAAGGCGGGCGTTAAGGACGTCGATCCGAGCACGGTCAGCCGCGCGACAAGCCGCCAAGACCGCGGCGTTTGCCGCCCTCCGCCTTGACGAATTCCAGCGCGTCGTCGTTGACGCGCCCGTAGCGCAGGCGCGGCAGATCATAGAGATAGTTGCTGAGCACCTTCCACGGCGCCTTGTCACCCTGACGCGGCAGCCGGTGGGCGGCGCGCTGGATATAGCCGGACTGAAGGTCCAGGAAGGTTTTATCGGTGTCGCTGCCGTCGTGGTCCCTCGGGGTCACCTGCTGCAGGCCCTTGCGGGACATATAGTTGAGCAGGCGGCAGACGTACTCGGAGGCGATGTCCGCTTTCAGGGTCCAGGAGGCGTTGGTGTAACCGAACACCATCGCCATGTTGGGCACGTCGCGCAGCATCACGCCTTTATAGACCAGCACGTCGCGGGGCTCGCGGGTTTCACCGTCCACCGACAGCTCAGCGCCGCCCAGCAATTGCAGATCCAGGCCGGTGGCGGTGATGATGATATCCGCTTCCAGCTCCTCGCCGGATTTCAGGCGAATGCCGTTTTCCGTGAAGGTGTCGATGTGGTCGGTGACGATGGAGGCTTCGCCCCGGCGCAGCACTTTGAACAGATCCCCGTTGGGCACCGCGCACAGGCGCTCGTCCCAGGGGTTGTAGCTGGGCCGGAAATGCTTCATGTCGATGTCGTCGCCGAGCTGGCGGCGGGCGGCGGCCAGCAGGGCGCGGCGCACCAGGCCCGGACGCTGCTTGGAAAGCCGGTACACCAGACGCTGCAGGCCGATGTTGCGCGCCCGCGCCATGCGGTAGACCACCATCTCCGGCAGGAAGCGGCGCAGTTTCACCGACAGCTCGTCACGTTCCGGCACGGTGGCGATGTAGGTCGGCGAGCGCTGCAGCATGGTGATGTGTCCGGCGTCCCCGGCCATGGCCGGCACCAGGGTCACGGCGGTGGCGCCGCTGCCGATCACCACCACTTTCTTGCCCTTGTAGTCCAGGTCTTCCGGCCACTGCTGCGGGTGCACCAGACGGCCCTTGAACTGATCGGCGCCGGGAAAGTCGGGGGTGTAGCCGGCGTCATAGTTGTAATAACCGGTGCAGCAAAGCAGGAACTGGCAGGTGAACACTTCGCTTTCACCGCTGCCCTCGTTTTCCACGCGCACCGTCCACTGCCCGTCGCGGGTGGAGAAATCCGCGTCGACCATGCGGCGCTGGAAGTAGATTTTGTCCTCGATTTTATAGTCGGCGGCGGTGTCGGCGATGTATTCGCGGATCGACGGACCGTCGGCGAGCACCTTGGGCTCGGTCCAGGGCCGGAAATTATAGCCCAGGGTGTACATGTCGGAATCCGAGCGGATGCCCGGATAACGGAACAGGTCCCAGGTGCCGCCGATGCGCTCGCGGCGCTCGATCAGCGCGAAACTGCGATCCGGGGAATTGCGGCTCAGATGGCAGGCCGCGCCCACCCCGGAAAGACCGGCGCCGATAATCAGCACATCAAAATGTTTGTTGGACATCACTACCTCAGGCTTACATTGCTCGATGGCATCTTCATTTAAAAGCAATGATGCCTTCGCCGGTCCGCCACCGAAAGTGCAGAGTGGGCCGTTCCACCGTCGCTACGGCCAATCCGGTGGCGCGATCCGCCTTCAGGCGGGCACCCGCTGATAATGATGCTCTTCGAACCGCGCCATCTGACGTTGATACTGAGTGGCGAAGCCCGGGAACATGGTGGCGTTGAAGCCGTCCTCGGTGAGGTACCAGCTTTTGCAGCCGGAGTTCCAGTTGGTTTTCGCCAGACGTTTTTGCAGCCGGCGATTGTGGCGCTGCTGCACCTCTTCTTTCACATCCAGCATTTTCAGATTGCCGTCGAGGATACGCAGAATACCCGTCACCGCGTAGTCCAGTTGCGACTCCATATACACCAGCGCCGAGTTATGGCCGGGGCCGGAGTTGGGGCCGAACGTCAGGAAAAGATTCGGGTAGCCGGCCACGTTGATGCTCTTGTAGGCCTGGGCGCCGCCCCGCCACTCCTCGTCGAGCCGCCGTCCTTGCCGGCCTTTCACCGGAAACGGCGTGCCACTTTTGCTGACTTCGAAACCGGTGGCGAACACGATGCAGTCGAGCTGGTGCTCCACGCCGTCCGAGGTGCGAATGCCGTTCGGCGCCAGCCGCGCGATCGGCCAGGTGATCAGCTCGGCGTTGTCTTTTTGCAGGGCGGGATAGTAGTCGTTGGACACCAGCACCCGCTTACAGCCGATGCGGAAGTCCGGGGTCAATTGCCGGCGCATCCAGTCGTCTTCCACCTGGTTGCGCAGGTGCGCCAGGCTCAGCCGCTCGGCGACCCGCGTGAGCGGCGAATTCCAGATCACCGCCATGGCCATGGTTTCGTGGGTCCAGAACAACGCCTGGCGCACCGCCTTCTGGCTGGCGGGAACTTTCTTGAACAACTTCTTGTGCCAGTCCGGGGTTTTGAAATCCGGGCGCGGCACCACCCAGCCCGGCGTGCGCTGGAACACTTTCAGCGTGCCCACGGTTTTGACCAGTTCAGGAATAATCTGGATGCCGCTGGCGCCGGTGCCAATCACCGCCACGCGCTTGCCGGTGAAGTCATAGTCGTGATCCCAGCGCGCGCTGTGGATCTTCTTGCCCTGGAATTCCTCCAGGCCTTCGATGTTCGGGAAACTGGCGTTGGACAACGGTCCCTGGGCCATGACCGCGGCGCGGCCGCGCACCACCTCGCCTTTCTCCAGGGTGGCCTCCCAGAGTCCGGCTTTTTCCTGGAAGGCCAGCTCGGTGACGTTACAGTTAAAGCGAATGTGTTTTTTCAGGTCGAACGCGTCCACCAGATAGTGGATGTAATCGAGAATCTCGCTGCTGCCGGAAAAGCTGCGCGACCATGCCGGGTTGGGCGCGAACGAATAGGAATACAGATTGGAAGGAATATCGCAGGCGGCGCCGGGGTAGGTGTTGTCCCGCCAGGTGCCGCCGACGCGGTCGCCGCGTTCCAGAATCACGAAATCATTGACCCCGGCCTGCTTCAACCGGATCGCCATGCCCAGCCCGGCGAAGCCGGCGCCGACGATCAGCACCGAAACGGGTTTCGCCTTGCGCTTGACGGCGGCTTTTTTCGGCGCCGCTTTCGCCGTGGCAGCCTTTTTAACGGCCGCCTTGGTGCTCGCCTTTTTGGCCGGGGCTTTCCTGGCGGGCGCCTTTTTGGCTGTCGCCTTCTTCGCGGCAGCCTTCTTCGCCACTGCTTTCTTGCGCGGCGCTTTGGCGGCGGCCTTGTTCGCGGCGCCGCTGGTAACAGCGGTCTCGCCCGCTTTCACTTCGGGGTTGTCCGCGACACGGCTGTCATTGCTGTTGGGGGTATCGTCATTCATAGGAATTCACTGGCCGAAAGATCGAATTAAAAGGGTTCATTGCGGGCACCGGGCTTTTAGTTTGTGGCCGCAGGCTTTGTGGGAGCCTCTTGTGGGAGCTTGCCTGCAAGCGAAAGGCCGGCAAAGCCGGCCGGCGGGATTCCAGAGGCCTCTGAAAGCAAAACACCAAAAGCCTCTCTGGAATCCTGCCGGGTGGCTGAAAGCCACCCTTTCGCGGGCAAGGCCCGCTCCCACAAGGTGCTTCGATGTTACGTTAGCGGGGCAACGGCCGGTCGCCCTGCTCAAAGCATTTATCCGCCAGCACGTCGTTGCAACGGGTGGGCTGCAAGGGCATCACCGAAATGTGGCCGTCGCGCAGCGCGACGACGTCGGATTGCGGATGGTCGATGCTGCCGGGCCGGCGCTCGAAAGAGAGCCAGTGGTAGGTCAGGCCCCGACCGTCGGTGCCGTGCACGAGACGCGGGCCGGCGATGCCGCCACTGATCTGGCGGGTGAAGCGGCTGCCGCGAATCGCCTCTACCGGCTGGTCGGGAAAATTAATATTCCAGCAGGCGCGCTGGTAGCCGTCGCGGTCGGCGCCGGCTTGCCACAGCTCGCGGATCAGGCCGGCGGCGAAACGGGTGGTGGGGGCGTAGTCGATGGCATCACGGTCGACGAACGCCTGGCTCAGGGCAATGCCCGGCAGGCCCAGGTGGGCGGCGGCGAGCACCGCGCCGACGGTGCCTGAATACATTACCGAATCACTCAGGTTGGCGCCGCAGTTGACACCCGACAGCACCAGATCCGGCGCTTCGTCCTCGAACCATTCCGCCATCGCGAACATGACGCAGTCCGCCGGGGTGCCGGACACCGCGAAGCGCCGCTCGCCGTGGCGGTAGACCCGCAACGGCGTGTGCAGGGAAATGCCCTGCCCCACCCCGCTCTGATCGTGCTCCGGCGCCACCACCCAGACTTCCTCGGCGAGTTGCGCCGCGATCTGTTCGGCGACCTTGAGCCCGGGGGCGTCGATGCCATCGTCATTGGTCAACAAAATCCTGCGGAACGGCTTCATAAAAACCCCGAAAAATAGTTAATAGTTAACGGTTAATAGTGAATAGCGGGGCGGCTCCGCCGGCACGGCTTCGGCGACAAAGCCGCCCCGCTATTAACTGTTCATTATTCACTGTTAACTGTTATTTGTGTGTTCTGGCGATTTGCCAGCCACGCTCGGCGATCAGGCCGGCTCGTTTGCCGACTTCCAGCGCGTTGCGGTTGCTGGCGTTGCCTTGCAGCGCGCGGGCGTAGACGCCTTGCAGAATAGCCGCGGAACGGAACAAGGCAAAGGCCAGGAACACCGGCCAGTCGTTGATGCCGTCGCGGCCGGCGCCCTCGCAGTAGCGCTGCAGCAGACTTTGCTCGTCGGGGATGCCGCGCGCGCGCAGGTCCAGGCCGTCCAGGCCGCGCACGCCGTTCACGCCGTGCGGCATATGGTACGGCAGGCAGCAGTAGGCCAGGTCCGCCAGCGGGTGGCCGATGGTGGCCAGTTCCCAGTCGAGCACCGCCACCACTTTCGGCGCGCGGTTAGCCACCAGCAGATTGCCGAGCCGGAAATCACCGTGGGCGATGGCGCCG
The DNA here is from genome assembly GCA_964556345.1 of uncultured Alcanivorax sp. Lineage (GTDB taxonomy): Bacteria > Pseudomonadota > Gammaproteobacteria > Pseudomonadales > Alcanivoracaceae > Alloalcanivorax. Next base: position 6,307 of record CAZKWA010000031.1, on the reverse strand, counting down.
CTGTCGTCGTCGGGGATAGTGTCCGCCAGCCAGGCCATCAGGTTGTCCATGGCCGGCAGTTCGTCGGTCTTGGACGCTTCGTACTGGGCGCTCCAGCGCTTCACCTGGCGGGCCACGTAGCCCTGGGGCTTGCCGAAGTCCTCCAGGCCGGCGGCCTTGTAATCCACCCGGTGCAGCTTGGCCAGGGTATCGATCTTGTCGAAATACATGGGCTCGCGCTCTTCCCTGGACAAGGTTTCCAGCTGCGGCTCGGTGAGCACCCGGCCGGGCACGAAGTCCATCACGTAGAAGCTGGTGCCGATCACCGTGTCGTCCTCGCAGAGCAGGCGCATGGCCGGCACCGGCACCTCGCTGTGCTCGCCCAGGGCCTTCATTACCCGGTATTCCCGATCCACCTGGTGGGCGGAGGGCAGCACCTTGCCCGGCGGCTTCTTGCGCAGCACGTACTGGCGGCCGCCGCTTTCAAGCAGGTAGGTGGGGTTGGATTGTCCGCCCTGGAACTGACGGATCTTCAAGGCGCCGTCGAGCAGACCCTGTCCTTTCAGATATTCGGCCAGACGCGCTTCGTCGAGGCGGTGCGCCTCCAGGACCGGCACGATTTCCGGTTGACCTTCCATAATTAAAACCTCAAATCGGCTTCAAGCCGCAAGCTACAAGCTAATTGTCACCAGCAGCACCGGCTTGAAGCTTGGAGCTTGTGGCTTGCAGTTTCTTAACAAATCGTTTCGCCGCCGTCGGCGACGATGGTCTGGCCGGTGACATAGGCGCTGGCCGGGCTGGCCAGGAACAGCGCCACCCCGGCGATGTCCACCGGCTCGCCGATGCGGCGCACCGGCGTGCGCTCCTCGGCGCGCTGGCGGCGCACCGGGTCTTCGGTGAGCGCCTTGGCGAAATCGGTGCGCACCAGGCCGGGGGCGATGCTGTTGACGCGGATGTTGCGCGGGCCCCACTCCACCGCCAGGTTGCGGGCCAGGGCCGCCTCCGCCGCCTTGGAAACGCCGTAGGCGCCGATCACGGCATTGCCGCGCAGGCCGGCGATGCTGGAGATAATAATCACATTGCCGCCGCCGTTCTTGTCCATTTCCGGCAGCACCCGGTTGCACAGCCAGAAGGTGCCCTTGGCGTTGGTGTCCATGATCTTGTCCCAGGCCTCGTCGGTGAGCTCGGCGGTGGGGCCGTAGACCGGATTGGTGGCGGCGTTGCAGACCAGGATGTCGATCCGGCCGAAGGCGGCCAGGGTTTCGTCGACCAGATTCATCAGGTCGTCCTTCTTGCCCACGTTGCACGGCACGGCGATGGCGTCACCACCGGCGGCCTTGATCGCCTCGCAGACTTCGTGGCAGGGCTCCGGCTTGCGGCTGGAGATCACCACCCGGGCGCCGGCGGCGGCCATTTCCTCGGCGATCGCCTTGCCGATGCCCTTGGTGGAGCCGGTGATCAGGGCGACCTTGCCTTTCAGATCGAAGAGTTTGCTCATTGTTGTTCTCCCGAGATTCGTTTGACGGGCCGGTTGTAGGAGCGGGCCCCGCCCGCGAAAGGGTGGCTTTAGTCACCCGGCAGGATTCCAGAGGCCTTAATAAGCAGCATAACAATCAGGTCTCTGGTATACTGCCGGCCGCTAAGCGGCCGTTAGCGGGCTG
>CAZKWA010000031.1:0-4657 GCA_964556345.1 uncultured Alcanivorax sp. | reverse complement strand
GCACCTCGTCGGGGCCGTCGGCCAGACGCAGGGTGCGCAGGTTGGCCCAGGCGCTGGCCAGGAAGGTGTCCTGGCAGACCCCCAGGGCGCCGTGCACCTGGATGGCGCGGTCGACCACGTTGGCGGCCATTTCCGGGGCAATCACCTTGATCATGGCGATTTCCTGGCGGGCCACCTTGTTGCCGACGGTGTCCATCATATGGGCGGCTTTCAGGGTCATCAGCCGGGCCTGCTCGATTTCCAGCCGCGAGCGGGCGATGTTCTTGCGGATGGAATCGAACTGGGACAGCTTGCGGCCGAAGGCCTCGCGCTCTTCCACGCGCTTGCACATGGCTTCCAGGGCCCGCTCGGCGACACCGATGGAGCGCATGCAGTGGTGAATGCGGCCGGGGCCGAGACGGCCCTGGGCGATCTCGAAACCGCGCCCCTCGCCGAGAATCAGGTTGCTGGCCGGCACCCGCACGTCGGTGAACGTAATCTCCGCGTGGCCCTTGGGGGCGTGGTCGTAGCCGAACACATGCAGGGCCCGTTCGATTTTCACGCCGGGGGTGTCCAGCGGCACCAGGATCTGGGACTGCTGCTGGTGACGCGGCGCGCTGGGGTCGCTCTTGCCCATCACGATGGCGATCTTGCACTCGCTGGACATGGCGCCGGAGGACCACCATTTACGGCCGTTGATCACGTAGTCGTCGCCGTCACGCTTGATCTGGGTGCAGATGTTGGTGGCGTCGGACGAGGCCACCGCCGGCTCGGTCATCGAGAAACAGGAGCGGATCTCGCCGTTAAGCAGCGGCTTGAGCCATTGTTCCTGCTGCTCCGGAGTGCCGTAGCGGGCCAGTACTTCCATGTTGCCGGTGTCCGGTGCCGCGCAGTTGAAAATCTGCGGCGCGATGGCGCTACGGCCCATCACTTCGCACAGGTGCGCGTAATCGTAGTTGTTGAGGCCGGCGCCGTGCTCGCTTTCCGGCAGGAACAGATTCCACAGGCCTTCGGCTTTGGCCTTGTTCTTGAGTTCCTTGATGATCGGCGGCGGGGTCCAGCGGTCGGCGCTGTTGTCGTGCTGCTCGGCGTAGACCGCCTCGGCGGGGTAAACGTGGGCGTCCATGAAGGCGACGAGCTGGTCATACAGGGCCTGGGCCCGGTCGGAAAGGGGCAACATGGGGGCTCTCCTGGCGTTTGTTCTGGTGTTCGGATCGGCCCCGAAATGTGGCATGACCGGATGGTCGCGTCAAATTTTTTGGAACGACATTCCGAAAATCACTGGCCGGAGAGCGAGGGGCATTCGCGCAGGCTGCCGAGGTAGCAGTCGACGAAGTGTTCGGCTTCGGCCTCGAGGTCGAAAGCTTCGGGGATCAGCAGCCAGGTGTAGAGCATGCCGGTCATCTGCACGTGCAGCATGGTGACGGCGCGCTCCATATTGAGGGTGTCGGGCAGCTGGCCGCGGGCGATGGCGTTCTTCAGGGCCCGGCGGATCTTGTCGGAACCGTCCAGGTAGGTCTCCTGCTGGCGGGCCATGAGCGGGTCGGTCTGCTCGGTGAACTCACATTTATGGAAGATAATTTCGAACACGCGTTTCCGGCACGGATCTCGCACGGTATCGTGAAACACGTAGATCAGCAGTTCGCGGAGTTTGCCCAGCGGGTCGCTTTCGTCCGGGCTTTCCACCTGCTGGGAGAGCGATTCCATGGGCAGCCGGTGGCGCTCGGTCATCGCCACGAAGATGTCGTGCTTGTTCTTGAAGTGCCAGTAGATCGCCCCCCGGGTGACGCCCGCCTCTTCGGCGATGTCGTTCAGGGAAGTGCGCGAAACGCCTTTTTTGTGAAACACCCGCTCGGCGGCATCAATGATCTGCTCACGGGTTTCGAGGGCTTCCGCCTTGGTGCGCCTGGCCATCGGCTGCTCCTGTGGTTTGCATAATTTATTCACTATACATACGTTTCTGGATGTATGTATACTCCCGGGTCTGCTTTCCCTTTGCTTTTAATAGAAAAACCGAGGTCCCCATGCGCACAGCTCCGGTTGCTTTTAGTCTCTCCATTCTGCTCGCCGCCGCCTTGACGGCCTGCGGCGGCGATGAGCAGCAGGGGGGCACGCCTCCGCCGCCGGAGGCCGGCTTTATCACGGTGGAGAGTCAGCCATTCACCATCACCAATGAATTGCCCGGCCGTACCACGCCCTACCAGATCGCCGAGGTTCGCCCCCAGGTGACCGGCATTATCGAAGAGCGCCTGTTTGAAGAAGGCGAACTGGTGGAAGCCGGCGAGCCGCTCTACCGCATCGACAACCGGCTCTATAAAGCGGATGTGGCCAGCGCCCGCGCCAACCTGGCCAGCGCCCAGGCGACCCTGAAATCCACCCGGCTGCGCGCCGAACGCTTCGACAAGCTGCTGAAGATGAACGCCGTCAGCCAGCAGGAATACGACGAGGCGCAGGCGGCGCTGGGCGAAACCCAGGCCCAGGTGGACGCCGCCCGGGCAGCGCTGGACACCGCCCGCATCAACCTCGATTACACCACCATGGAAGCGCCCATCAGCGGGCGCATCGGCCGCTCCACGGTGACCGCCGGGGCCCTGGTGACCGCCAACCAGACCCAGGCGCTGGCCACCATCCGCCAGCTTGACCCGATCTACGTGGACCTGACGCAATCCAACCAGGAACTGCGGCGTCTGCGCGAAGCCCTGGAGAGCGGCCGTCTGGAAAAGCTCGGCGAGGACAAGGCGCGGGTCGCCCTGCTGCTGCAGGACGGCAGCGACTACCAGCATGACGGCAGCCTGCAGTTCTCTGAGTTCGCGGTGGACGAAAGCACCGGCTCGGTGACGCTGCGCGCCCTGTTCCCCAACCCCGAGGGCGATCTGCTGCCGGGCATGTTCGTGCGTGCCCGCCTGCCCCAGGGGCAGCGCAACGACGCCATTCTGGTGCCGCAAAAAGGCATCGCCCGCGACCCCACCGGCCAGGCCACGGCGATGGTGATCGGCGCCGACGACAAGGTGGAATCCCGCAAGGTGACCACCGAAAAAGCGGTGGGTAACCAGTGGCTGATCAGTGACGGTCTGAGCGAAGGCGACCGGTTGATCATCGAAGGTCTGCAGAAGATCCGCCCGGGCGCCACGGTGACACCGGTGAAGCTGGATGAGCAGAACCAGCAGCCGGGCCCCGCCCGGGGCGGCGACGCCGCCGGCAACGCCCCTCGCCCGCCGGCGCCGGACAATGCCGGTGAGGAAAACGCCGGTGAAGAGAACGCCGAAGGCGCTGAAAGCGCCGACAGCAACGCCCAATAAGCAGGGACAATCATGGCCAGATTTTTTATCGACCGACCCATTTTCGCCTGGGTAATCGCCATCGTCATGATGCTTGCCGGGGTGCTCGCCATCTATAACCTGCCGGTGGAGCAGTACCCGACGGTGGCGCCACCGGAGGTCAGCATTCAGGCGACCTATCCGGGCGCGTCCGCGGAAGCGGTGGAAGACTCGGTCACCCAGGTGATCGAGCAGCAGATGAACGGCATCGACAATCTGCTCTATATCTCCTCCACCAGTGATTCCTCGGGCACCGTGGAGATCACGCTCACCTTCGCCGCCGGCACCGACCCGGACATCGCCCAGGTGCAGGTGCAGAACAAGCTGCAGCTCGCCACCCCGCGTCTGCCGCAGGTGGTGCAGCAGCAGGGCGTGCAGGTGACCAAATCGTCCGACACCTTCCTGATGGTGGTGGCGTTCACCGGCGACGGCGAGATGACCCGCTCGGATCTGGCGGACTATGTGGCCGCCAACGTCCAGGACCCGATCAGCCGGGTGCAGGGCGTCGGTCAGACCCAGCTGTTCGGCGCCCAGTACGCCATGCGCGTGTGGCTGGACCCGGGCAAGCTGAACGAGTTCGACCTGACCCCGGCGGACGTGACCCAGGCCATCGAGGTGCAGAACAACCAGGTCACCGGCGGCCAGCTGGGCGGCACGCCGGCGGTGCCGGAACAGCAGCTGAGCGCCTCGATCATCGTGCAAACCCTGCTGGAAACCCCCGAGGAGTTCGGCCAGATTCTGCTGCGCGTCAACGAAGACGGCTCCAAGGTGCGTCTTGAAGACGTGGCGGAAGTGAAGCTGGGCGCCGAGAACTACGCGATCCAGGGCCGCTTCAACGGCACCCCGGCGGCGGGCCTGGGTATCAACCTGGCCTCCGGCGCCAACGCTCTGGATACCGCCGAGCGGGTGCGCGCGCGCATCGACGAGCTGAGCCAGTTCTTCCCGCAAAGCATGGAGGTCTCCTACCCCTACGACACCACCCCGTTCGTGAAGATTTCCATCATGGAGGTGGTGAAGACGCTGTTCGAAGGCATTCTGCTGGTATTTCTGGTGATGTACCTGTTCCTGCAGAATTTCCGCGCCACCCTGATTCCCACCATCGCGGTACCGGTGGTGTTGCTGGGCACCTTCGGCGTGCTGTTCGCGTTCGGCTTCTCGGTGAACACCCTGACCATGTTCGGCATGGTGCTGGCCATCGGCCTGCTGGTGGACGACGCCATCGTGGTGGTGGAAAACGTGGAAAGGGTGATGGTGGAGGACGGCCTGTCGCCCCGGGAGGCGACCCGCAAATCCATGGGCCAGATCACCGGCGCGCTGGTGGGCATCGCCCTGGTGCTGTCGGCGGTGTTCGTGCCCATGGC
>CAZKWA010000030.1:0-33874 GCA_964556345.1 uncultured Alcanivorax sp. | reverse complement strand
TTCGCCGCCGCCCGGGCGCTGTCCACCCGTAACGACGATCCGGGTGCCGCCAGCCGGCCCTGGGACCGGGACCGCGACGGCTTCGTGCTCGCCGACGGCGCCGGCGCCGTGGTGCTCGAGGAATACGAGCGCGCCAAGGCCCGCGGCGCCACCATCTACGGTGAGCTGATCGGTTACGGCATGAGCGACGACGCCTTCCACATGACCGCACCCTCCGAGGACGGCGCCGGCGCCGCCCTGGCCATGGGCAACGCCATCCGCGACGCTGGCATCGACCCGGCGGAGGTGGCGTACGTGAACGCCCACGCCACCTCCACCAAGGTCGGCGATCTGATCGAGATCCACGCGGTCAAGAAGGTGTTCGGTGACCACGCGCCCAAGCTGGCGATGAGCTCCACCAAATCCATGATCGGCCACCTGCTGGGGGCCGCCGGCGCGGTGGAGGCGATCTTCACCCTGCTGGCGATGCGCGACTCGGTGGCGCCGCCGACCATCAATCTGGACAACCCCGACGAGGGCTGTGATCTGGATCTGGTGGCCAATCAGGCCCAGCAGCGCCCCATCGACGTGGCCCTGTCCAACTCCTTCGGGTTCGGCGGCACCAACGGGTCGCTGCTGTTCCGCAAGGTGTGAGCGGCGGGCCCGCCGTCAACGACCGGGGCCTCGCCTATGGCGACGGCCTGTTCGAGACCGTGCGGGTCACGACCGCCGGCCGGGCGCCGTTGTGGCCGCGCCATCGGGCGCGGCTGCTCGACGGCGCCGCCCGGCTGGGCATTCCGCTTCGTGCACAGGCCGTTGATCGCTGCCTTGCCGATACGCTGGCCGCCGCGCCGGCCGGCACCGGCCTGATCAAGCTGATGGTCACCCGTGGCCCGGGCGGTCGCGGCTATCTGCCGCCGGCGCACCCTGCACCCTCGTTGTTCGGACAACACGGCACGCGGCCGGTGTGGTCGCCGCTGTTGCGCCACGAGGGCATTGAAACCGGTCTTTGCAGCGAGCCCCTGGAGCGGGATCCGCTGGCGGGGCTCAAGCACCTTAACCGGCTGCCGCAGGTACTGGCTCGCATGGAGGTGGCCCGTCAGGGCTGGCATGAGGGCCTGCTGTTGGACCGGCGCGGCTGTCCGCTGGAAGCCACCGCCATGAACCTGTTCGCCCTGTTCGGGGATACCCTCTGGACCCCGCCGCTGGACACCGCCGGGGTGGCCGGCGTCGGCCGCGATTGGTTGCTGACGCGGGCCCGGACACAGGGCCACCCGGTTCAGGTGCGGTTGCGTCCGCTGTCACATCTGCGTACCGCCGACAGCGTTTTTCTGATCAACAGTGTTGTCGGGGTGCTACCGGTGCGTAAACTGGCGCAATGGGTCTGGCCGGTCACCGAGCCGGTGCGACAATTCCAAGAAGATTTCGAGGTTCTTTTTTCATAGATGCGCCGAAAAATACGAATGTTCGGGTTGCTGCTGCTGTTGGTCCTGGTCGGCATCCCCCTGGCCGGCTTCTGGGTGAGTGGCTATTTGCACCGGCCGTTGCCCCTGCAGGAGCCGGTGCTGGTGGAAGTGGCGCCGGGCTCCTCGTTCAACCGCCTGTTGGCGCAGATGCGCGCCGACGGCCTGCTCGGTGACCGTCCCGAAGCGCGTTTACGCCGCTGGGGAGCACGCCTGTACAGCGCCTTCACCGGTATCGACGCCCGTCTGCATGTGGGCGAATACCAGCTCAACCCCGGCGATTCCCTGCTCACGCTGTTGGAGAAAATCGACCGGGGCGATGTGCTGCAGCGCAGCGTCACCCTGGTGGAGGGCTGGAACTTCCGCGAATGGCGCGCCCGCCTGGCGAATCTGGAGGGCATCGAGCACACCCTGGTGGATCTTGACGACGACGCGGTGATGGCCCGCCTGGGCATGCCCGGCGCCCACCCGGAAGGCTGGTTCGCGCCGGAAACCTATTTTTATACCCGTGGCACCCGTGACGTGGATCTGCTGCGCCGTGCCCTGGAGCGCCAGCGGCGCATTCTCGACGAGGCCTGGGCGGCCCGGGACGAGGATCTGCCCTACGACACTCCCTACGAGGCGCTCATCATGGCGTCCATCGTGGAAAAGGAAACCGCGGTGCCGGACGAGCGCGGTCGCATCGCCGGGGTTTTCATCAACCGCCTGCGCAGGGGCATGCGGCTGCAGACCGACCCCACCGTGATTTACGGCATGGGCAGCGATTACGACGGCAATATCCGCCGTTCCGACCTGCGCCGGGAAACCCCCTACAACACCTATGCGATCAGCGGCCTGCCGCCCACGCCGATCGCCATGCCCAGCCGCGAGTCGATCTTCGCGGCGGTCAGGCCGGAACCCACCGAGGACATTTTCTTCGTCGCCCGGGGCGACGGCAGCCATCATTTTTCGCGCACCCTGGCGGAACATCAGCGGGCGGTGCGCGAGTACCAGCTCAAGCGGCGTGAGAACTACCGCTCCAGCCCGGAGCCGCGACCGTGAGCGGGTGTTTCATCACGCTGGAAGGTGGCGAGGGCGCCGGCAAGAGCTCCAACCTGGCGTGGCTCGCCGAGCGGCTGCGCGAAGCAGGCGTCCCAGTGACCGTGACCCGCGAACCCGGGGGCACCGAGCTGGCCGAGCGCATCCGCCAGGTGCTGCTGGACCCGGGCCCGGAGGCCATGGACGACACCACCGAGCTGCTGCTGGTGTTCGCCGCCCGGGCCCAGCATCTGGCGGCACTGATCCGGCCGGCGCTGGCGCGTGGCGAGTGGGTGCTCTGCGACCGTTTCATGGACGCCACCTGGGCCTACCAGGGCGCCGGCCGCAACCTGGACCGGGAGCGCATCGCGGCGCTGGAAAGCCTGGTGCTGCGGGGCCTGTCCCCGGACCGCACGCTGTTGTTCGACGTACCGGTGGCGGAGGGGCTGGCGCGGGCCGGCAAACGCTCCCGTCCGGACCGCATAGAGCGCGAGCAGGCGGCCTTTTTCGAACGGGTGCGCCAGTGCTACCTTGAGCGCGCCGCCGCCGAACCGGACCGGTTCCGGGTGGTGGACGCCGGCGTGGGCCTGGAACAGGTGCGCGCGCAACTCGAGACCCACCTTCAGGAGATGCTGCAGTGGCGCTGAACGCCCCCATCCAGGTCCCCTGTCCCTGGCACCGGGAAGAGATGCAGCGGCTGCTGGAGCAGCACGCCCAGGGCCGCCTGCCGCACGCCTTGTTGCTCGCCGGCGCCGCCGGCTCCGGCAAATTCCGTCTTGCCCGGTCGCTGGCCCAGGCGCTGCTGTGCGAGCGCCCCAGCGGCGGCCTGGCGTGCGGCCAGTGCCACGGCTGCCATCTGAGCGCCGCCGGCACCCACCCGGACGCGCACACCCTGGTGCCGGAAGGCACCAGCCAGGGCATCAAGATCGACCAGGTGCGCCGTCTGGTGGAGTTCGGCACCCGCACCGCCCAGTACAACGGCGCCCGGGTGGCGCTGATCGCGCCCGCCGAGGCGCTCAACCGGAGCGCGCAGAACGCCTTGCTCAAGACCCTGGAAGAACCCGGCGGCGGCCTGGTGCTGATCCTGGTCAGCCATCAGCCCAGCCTGCTGTTGCCGACGGTGCGCAGCCGCTGCCAGCAGCGGCACCTGCCGTTGCCCGAGCCGGCCGCCGCCCTGGACTGGCTGGTGCCCCAGACCGGCGAGAAAGAAGCGCCGGCCTTGCTGGCCGCCGCCCAGGGGGCGCCGTTGCGGGCCCTGGAGCTGCAGCAGGCGGATTGGTTCGCCGCCCGTGAGCAGCTCGCCGGCCAGGTGCTGTCGGTGGCCCAGGGGCGCCTGTCGCCGGCCCAGGGCGGGCAGGCGCTGGCCGCCCACGACCCGCGGGTGATGGCCGGGGTGCTGTACGGCTGGCTGGCGCGGGCCTCGGTGCTGGCCGCCCTGGGGGACAAGGCGGAGCAGGGCGACCCGGCCGGCGTTCAGGACCCCAAGGTGGAGCCGATACTGCGGCAACTGGCGGCCCGGCTGCCGCCGGCGCGGCTGCTGCGCGCCGCCCAGCGGGTCATGGAAGGCCGCCGGCAGCTGATGGGTGGCGCCAACCCGAACAAAGAGCTGCTCATGGAGCAGTGGCTGCTGGTCCTGGTGGGCGTTGACGCTGCCGCCGGCGGCTTCTAATCTGCTGTGATTATTCCAATAACGTTCAAGGGTTTGCCAGGGGGAGCGATCGAATGAAAATGCCCGGAGGCCGCAGCGGCATTCTGTCGTTGAGTATCAAGGACAAGGCGGCCCTGTACTCCGCTTACATGCCCTTCGTCACCAACGGTGGTTTGTTCGTCGCCACCGACAAGAATTACAAACTGGGCGAGGAAATCTTCCTGCTGCTCAATATCATGGACGAGCCGGAGAAAATTCCGGTGGCCGGCAAGGTGGTGTGGATCACGCCCCAGGGCGCCCAGGGCAACCGCAGCGCCGGTATCGGCGTGCAGTTCTCCGACCAGGACGACACCGCGCGGCGCACCATCGAGAACCATCTGGCCGGTTCGCTGCAATCGGATCGCCCCACCCACACCATGTAGCGTTTGCCGTCGCTCCCCGCTACCCTTGCGGTTTTCCCGCTGTCAGCGATAGGAGCCGAGCCGTTGATGTCCGACGCCGTTATCGATCGTCCCGATCTGGTGGATTCCCACTGCCATTTGGACCGTCTGAATCTGGATGCCTACGACGGTGATTTCGACGCCATGATGGCGGCGACCCGCGCCGACGGGGTCCGCCATATGCTGTGCATCGGTGTCGATCTGGAAACCTTCCCCCGCGTCCGTGAACTGGCGGAGCGCCATGACGACGTGCACGCCACCGTGGGCGTGCACCCGCTCTACAAGGACTCCCGCGAACCGGACGCCGATGAGCTGGTGCGCCTGGCTGACCATCCCCGGGTGGTGGCGATCGGTGAAACCGGCCTGGATTATTTCTACGCCAAGGAACAGCGGGACTGGCAGCGCGACCGCTTTATCGAACACATCCGCGCCGCGCGCCGCACCGGCCTGCCGTTGATCATTCATACCCGCGGCGCCAAGGAAGACACCCTGGCACTGTTGCGCGAGCACGGCGAAGGCGAAGTGCGCGGCGTCTTGCACTGTTTTACCGAGGATCTGGACATGGCCGAGCAGGCCATGGCGCTGGGCTTCTATATTTCCATCTCCGGCATTGTCACCTTCCGCAACGCCGAGGCGTTGCGCGACACCGTGCGCCGGCTGCCGCTGGAGCGCCTGTTGATCGAAACCGATTCCCCGTGGCTGGCGCCGGTGCCGTATCGGGGTAAACCCAACGAGCCCCGTTACGTGGCCCAGGTGGCCGAGTGCGTGGCGGAACTCAAGGGCCTTCCGGTGGCCGAGCTGGCGGCGCGCACCCGCGATAATTTCTACACCCTGTTCAGCAAGGCGGTGCGATGAACGACCTGACCGTATGGATTCTTACCGGCGCGCTGTCGGCGGCGGTGACCGCGTTGATCGCGGTGCTGGTCACCCGGGGCGCGCTCAACCGTTTGCGCGGCGAGCGGGATCAGGCCCGGGATCGCCTGGCGACCCTGGAGCAGGAACGTGACCGTCAGCAACAACAGAATGACGAGCGCCAGGCACGCCTTGAACAACGGCTGCAGGAAAGCGAACACAACCTGGCGCAGGCGCGTGCCGACAAAGCCCGCCTGGATGAGCGCCTTGCCGGCCAGCAGGACAAGCTGACGTTTCTGGAGAACAGCCGCGAACAGCTGCGCCAGGAATTCGAAAATCTGTCAGCGAAAATCTTCGAGCAGCGCAGCAAACAGTTCGAGGAAAAGAACCGCGAGGGCATGGACGGTCTGTTGCGTCCGTTCCGCGAACAGCTGGCGGAATTCCGCCGCCGGGTGGACCAGATTCACGGCGACGACGCCCGTGCCCAGGCGGCGCTCACCGAACAGCTCCAGCATCTGAAAAGCCTCAACCAGCAAATGCACCAGGACGCCCGCAATCTCACCGAGGCGCTCAAGGGCCAGGTGAAAACCCAGGGCAACTGGGGCGAGATGATTCTGGAACGGGTGCTGGAAAGCTCCGGGCTGACCAAGGGCCGGGAATACGACACCCAGGTGGCGCTGAAAGGGGAGAGCGGCGAGCGGCGCCTGCCGGACGCCATCGTGCACCTGCCGGAAGGCAAGGACGTGGTGATCGACGCCAAGATGTCCCTGGTGGCCTACGAACGCTACGTGTCCGCCGAGGACGACGAACAGCGCGGCCTCGCCCGCGAGCAGCATCTCAGTTCCCTGCGCGCGCACATCAAAGGCCTGGACGCCAAGAATTACAGCGGCCTGGAAGGGGTGCGCAGTCTCGATTTCGTGCTGCTCTTTATTCCCGTGGAGGGCGCCTTCATGACCGCCATGGAATCGGACCCGGGGCTCTATACCGAAGCCTACGAGCGCAATATCGTGCTGGTCAGTCCCACCACGCTGCTGGTCACCCTGCGCACCATTCAGAACATCTGGCGTTACGAATATCAGAACCGTAACGCGCTGGACATCGCCAGCCGCGCCGGCCGTATCTGCGACCAGGTGTCGCTGGTGGCGGAGTCTCTGTCCGATGTCGGCGACAAGATCGACAAGGCCCAGCAGTCCTGGGAAACCTCCTACAAACGGCTCACCGAGGGCCGGGGCAACCTGTTGGGGCAGGCCCACAAATTGCGCGATCTGGGCGCCAAGGCGCGCCGCGCCCTGCCGCCCGCTTCGGACGACGATCCGGAAGACGGCACGCCCTGATCGGCCTCAGTGGCTGCTTTGGTGCGCGGCCCGCTGTGCCTTCTTGATGTTTTCCCGCCGCGCCTGCTGCTGCGCCTTGGTGGGTTTGTCTTTTTCCGGCACCTTCGGGCGGGGCTTGGCCTCGAACATGTCGGCGCGGGTATGCACCGGCGCGCTGCCGAGCTGCTCCAGTACCTTGCGCGCGTCGTCGGTGTCGGCGATCAGTTTACCGCCTTTCATGTGGGCCCAGTCCTTGGGGATCAGCCATTTCACCGTGCCCCAGGTGCCGCTTTTACGTTGCCCGGCGACCCGCTGGATACCGCCCGGGTCGCCCACATCGTGGGTGCGGAAGGTCTTGAACTGGGATTTGTTGCGCACCGCCACATGGTAGTAGTCGCCGCCGCCGCCGCGACCGGGGGCCTTGCGCTGGGACCCTTCCGGCTGTGAGCGGGCGCGCTCCGACTTGCTCATGTTGCGCCAGGTTTTCTGCGCCTTCTTGATGTTCTCGCGGGCTGCCTGGATTTGCTTCTGCGTGGCCATGGTGTACCTCCTGTTTGGCGTAACGCGATCCTTCACTGATTGGAGTCATCCTGCGTCCTCAGGTACCGGAAAACACGGGCGGGGCAGTGGAATTTGTCAGGCTTTTACGTTTTTCCGCCGGCCACTTCAGGTAGCGTGGGGGCTCATCGTAAGAAGGAGAGTACGATGGCCGGAAGCACCACCGAACCGGGGCGTTTTATTGGCCCCTTGATCGCGCTCGTGCTGGTCCTGGGCAGCGGGGCCGCGCTACTGTTCCATCCCGCGTCGCCCTGGCTATGGGCGCTGGCGCTGGTGTCCCTGGCGCTGCTGGCGCAGGGTCTTCGCGATCTGCTTCAACACCGCCATACCCTGTTGCGCAACTATCCGCTGATCGCCCATTTCCGTTGGTTCTTTGAATTTCTCCGCCCGTTTCTGCGTCAGTACATTGTCGAGAACGACCGCGAAGGGCGCCCCTATAATCGGGATATGCGCTCGCTGATTTACGAGCGCGCCAAGGACCAGGTGGACGCCAAGCCGTTTGGTAGTGACCTGGACGCCTACGACAACGAATTCCAGGTGGTCACGCATTCCATGGCGCCGCGCCCCAAACCGGACACCGAGTTCCGGGTGCGGGTGGGTACCGGCACCTGCGCGCGCCCCTTTGACGTTTCCCTGCTCAATGTGTCCGCCATGAGTTTCGGCTCGCTCAGCGGGCCGGCGGTGGAGGCGCTCAATCTGGGTGCCCGGCGCGGCGGCTTTTACCAGGACACCGGCGAGGGCGGCATCAGCCCCTATCATCTCCGTCACGGCGGTGATCTGGTATGGGAGATCGGCAGCGGCTACTTCGGCTGCCGCGACCGCGACGGCTATTTCGACCGCGAGCTGTTTCGCGAGCAGGCCAACCGCGATTCGGTGCGCATGATCGAAATCAAACTCAGCCAGGGGGCCAAGCCGGGCCACGGGGGTTTGCTGCCGGCGGCCAAGATCACCGAGGAAATCGCCCGCACCCGCAGGATTCCGATGGCCCGGGACTGCCTGTCGCCGGCCTACCACACCGCGTTTTCCACGCCCCGGGAGTTGCTCGAATTCGCGGCCTCCCTGCGCGAGGATTCCGGCGGCAAACCGGTGGGTATCAAATTATGCGTGGGTCATCCCTGGGAAGTGTTCGCGCTGTGCAAGGCGATGCTGGACTCCGGCATTCGTCTGGATTTCATCGTCGTGGACGGCGCCGAAGGCGGTACCGGCGCCGCGCCGGAGGAGTTCTCCGACCATGTGGGCATGCCGTTGCGCGAAGGGCTCTTGTTCGTGCGCAACGCCCTGGTGGGCACCGGCCTGCGCCCCGACATCCGGCTGGCGGCCAGCGGCAAGGTGTACAGCGCCTACACCATGGCCGCCAACATGGCGCTGGGCGCCGATTGGTGCAACGCCGCCCGGGCGTTCATGCTGTCGCTGGGCTGCGTGCAGACGAAGAGCTGCCATAACGACCGCTGCCCCACGGGGGTCACCACTCAGAACCCCAGCCGCCAGCGCGGCCTGGTGATCGCCGACAAGGCGCCCCGGGTGACCAACTTCCAGCGTCATACCCTGGACCATCTGGCGGACCTGGTGGCCGCCGCCGGCCTGGATCACCCCGGCGAGCTGTTACCGCACCATTTGCTGCACCGGCGCAGTGCCACCGAGCTGATCGGCCTGGACAAGATGTATCCGTTCCTGCGCGCCGGTGTGCTGCTCGACGACCCGGGGGCCACGCCCTACCAGGAGTGGTGGGACGCCGCCGATCCGGACAGTTTCAAGCCGCGCAACCTGGTCGGGCCGGGCCACCACCGCAGCAGCGCCCAGGTGACCCCCGGCTAGGGCCCGGCCGGTGTTAGCGGGTGAGGAAATCGGCGAAGGTGAGCACGAACAAAAACATGATCCACAGCACGCTCATCACCGCCACCACCTGAACCAGCGGGCTGCTCTGCCGGAGCCGCATGAAACTGGTGGCGATCACCACCACCATCACCGCCGCCACCGACAGCCGGATCGGAATCGCCAGCCCGCCGGCGTCAATCAGCGTGCCGGCCATGTTGGCGCCCAGCAAACCCAGCAACAGCAGATACAGTCCGACGAAGCGGTGGCGGACCCGGGTTTCCTTGTCGTGTTCCGGCATCATCACGCCTCCTAGCGGCCGATCAGATAAAGACTGCAATACACCAGCACCCAGACGATATCGACGAACGCCCAGTAGAGGCCGGCGATGCGCACCTGGCGTGCCACCCGCGTACCCTCGCGCCAGCGATAGCTCAACACCAGGATCACCAGCAGGACCGCCAGCCCGATGACCATGTGCAGCGCGTGCAGCCCGGTGAGGGCGAAATAGAAGTTATAGAACAGCATGGCGTTGTGCGGATCGGGGCCGGAAAAGGCGAACGGCTGATCCAGGAACGGCATCAGGCCGGCGCGGTATTCCATGTAGTATTCGTAACCCTTCAGACACAGAAAGGCGACGCCCAGGGCGATGGTCGCGCTCAGCCACCACAGGGTGAGCCGTCGCCGGTGCTCTTCGGCGGCCTGTTCGGCGAGCGCCACCGCCAGGCCGCTGGTCAGCAGGATCACGCTGTTGAAGCCGGCCAGCAGCCAGTGCAGTTCCCGGGCCGCCGCCGAGAAGGCGTCGTAATACTGGTGGTAGTACACCGCCAGGGCCAGGAAGGCGCCGGAGAACAGCAACGCCTCGGTAACCAGGAACAGCCACATGCCCAGCAGGTCGGCGTCGAACTGCTGCTCCAGCGTTTCGAACTGGTGGGCGACGATCACGGTGGTTTCGTTATCGGGGCGTGTCATAGGCGTACGCCTCGCTGTCGACTCGGGGCACGGTGGCGAAGTTGTCCTCCGGTGGTGGCGACGCCACCGTCCATTCCAGTCCTTGCGCGTCCCAGGGGTTGTCGCCCGCGCGCGGTCCGTACCGCAATGACCAGATTAAATAGAACAGCGGCAGCAAATAGCCCACCGCGAGCATGCCGGCGCCGGCGGACGAGAAGACGTTGAGCAGTTGGAACTCCTCGGCGTAGGCGTGGTAGCGGCGGGGCATGCCCGCCCAGCCAAGAATGAACTGCGGAAAAAACGTCAGGTTGAAGCCGGCGAAGACAATGATCGCCGACACCCGTGCCCACATTTCCGGGTACAGGCGTCCGGTGATCTTCGGCCACCAGAAATGCAGCCCGGCCATATAGGCGGAGACCATGCCGCCGACCATGATGTAGTGGAAATGCGCCACCACGAAATAGGTGTCGTGCATCTGGATGTCCAGGGCCAGGGTGGCGACGAACACCCCGGTAAGGCCGCCGATCAGGAACAGCCCGATAAAACTGAGCGCGAACAGCATGGGCGCGTCGAAACGGATGTGGCCCTTATAGAGCGTGGCGATCCAGTTGAAGATCTTCAGCGCCGAGGGCACCGAGACCAGAAAGCTGAGCAGGGAAAACGCCACCCCGGCGTAGATCGACTGGCCGGACACAAACATATGGTGCCCCCACACCAGAAAGCCGAACAACGCGATGGCGAGGATGGAAAACGCCATCACCTTGTAACCGAAAATCCGTTTATGGGCGAAGCAGGCGATGACCTCGCTGACCACGCCCATGGCCGGGAGCAGCATGATGTAGACCGCCGGATGGGAGTAGAACCAGAATAAGTGCTCGAACAGTATCGGGTCACCCCCAAGCGCCGGATCGAAAATCCCGATGCCGAAGGCCCGCTCCACGCCCAGCAACACCAGGGTGATCGACAGCACCGGCGTGGCCAGCACCATGATCAGACTGGTGGCGTACTGCGCCCAGACGAACAGCGGCAGCCGGAACCAGGTGAGTCCCGGGGCGCGCATCTTGTGGGTGGTGACGATGAAGTTGATGCCGGTGAGGATCGAGGAAAAGCCGACGATGAAAACGCCGGTGGCGGCGGCCAGTACCGCGCCATTGGAAAACATGGTGCTGTAGGGAGTGTAGAAGGTCCAGCCGGTGTCGATGCCACCGGCGAGCACCGCCGTGAGCGTGAACAGGCCGCCGAGAATAAACACATACCAGCTCAGCAGGTTAAGACGCGGAAACGCCATGTCGCGGGCGCCCAGCATCAGCGGCAGCAGGAAGTTGCCCATGGTCGCGGGGATCGACGGAATCAGGAAAAACCACACCATGACGATGCCGTGCAAGGAAAACATCTGGTTGTAGGCGTCGCTGGAGAGCAGATCGCCGGCCGGCGTGATCAATTCCAGGCGCACCAGGGTGGCGGCGGCCCCGCCGAGGAAAAAGAAGCCGGTGATGCTGATGAAATAGAGCCAGGCGACCCGCTTGTGATCCAGCGTCAGCAGCCAGCTCTTCAGGCCGTAACCGGCGTTCAGATAATTCATGGCGCGTCGGGCTCCTCGGGCGTCAGGGATTGGATGTAGGCGGTCAGTTTGAGCAGATCTTCCTCGCTGATCTGATCCTTGAACGACGGCATGATGGGTTCATAGCCGGCGACGATGTGCTTGCTTGGAAAGACGATCGAATCACGCAGGTACTGGGCGTCGGCGGTCACCGTGCCGCCGCTCCGCAGCGGCACCGGTTTGCCGTACAGGCCGGCCAGATCCGGCGCCCGCACCGAGGACGACTCACCGTGGCAGCCGCTGCAGCCGTATTGACGGAACAGCCGCTCGCCGTCCTGGGCCGGCGTTCCCGGCCGGTCGCGCTGCTCCAGCCAGGCCTGGAACTCCGAGGGCGGCATCACCACCACCTCGCCGATCATGCCGGAGTGCGACAGGCCGCAGTATTCCGCGCAGTAGAGATCGAAGCGGCCGACCTTGGTGGGGGTGAACTGCAAGCGGGTATAGGTTTGCGGCAGCACGTCCTGCTTGATGCGAAAGGCCGGCACGAAAAAGCTGTGGATCACGTCCTGGGAGGTCATGCGCAGGCGCACGGTCTGGCCCACGGCCACATGCAGATCGTTGATTTCGCGAATACCCTCCGGATGCTGAAACTTCCACATCCACTGCTTGCCGATCACATTCACCTGCCGCGCTTGGCCGTGTTCCGGCGTCGGCGGATCGAGAATCTCCACATAGAGCACCGCGCCCCAGGCGAAGAAAGCCAGGAACGCGGCCAGCACCGGAATCGACCAGCCGATTTCCAGCCAGCGGTTGTTATACAGCCGCGGCGACGAGCGGCGGCTGGCCGGCGAGCCCCGCCGGTAGCGAATGCCGAA
This sequence comes from uncultured Alcanivorax sp., assembly GCA_964556345.1. Lineage (GTDB taxonomy): Bacteria > Pseudomonadota > Gammaproteobacteria > Pseudomonadales > Alcanivoracaceae > Alloalcanivorax. The sequence continues at coordinate 21,426 of CAZKWA010000030.1, read as the reverse complement.
CACCAGCAGCAGCAGGAAAACCAGCACCACCACCAACCCGCAGGCCACCACCATCGCCCAGAACAGGGTGTCCACCGGTCCGGCGATGCTGGATGCGGCCTCCGGAAACAACAGCAGCTGCCACTTGTCGTCGGCTTCGGCCATCAATCACTGCCTCCCTTGCCGTTGTCCCCGCGTCGGCGCCACAGTAGCCGGCCCACCACCAGCGCCAGCACCAGCGCGGTGATCAGGCAGGCGATATTCAGCAGCCACAATATATCCAGGGTGTAGGTGCCTTTTTCCGGGTCGAAGTGAAAACAGCGCAGCGCGATCCGGTCGGTGATCGACCCCAGCCGGCCTTCGCCGGCCCGGGTCAGTGCCAGCTCCACGTCCCGCCCGGAGAACGTCAGCCCCAGCAAATACGAGGAGATCCGTCCGTCGCCGTCGAGCACCGCCAGCGCGGCCGGGTGGGCGAACTGGTCGCTGTCCGCGTCGTACTGGTAGCGGTAGCCGATCCGCCGCGCCAGCGTGTCGATCGCCCGGGCGTCGCCGGTCAGCACCTGCCAGTCGCCGGCGTCGCTGTCGCCCCGGTAACTGTCGCGCAGGGTGGCCAGCGCTCGGCCGGCGGCGTCGGCGCCTTCGTCCGGGTCGATGCTGACGGTGATCACCCGGAAGTCCTCGCCGGGCTGGTACTTCACTTCCGAAAGCCGGCTGCCCAGGCGTCGCAGCGACAGGTCGCAGAGGTTCGGGCAGTCGTACCAGGCCAGCTCAAGCAGGGCGGGTTTGCCGTCGATCAGGCTGCCCAGGGTGACCGGCTCGCCGTGCCGGTCTTCGAAACGCAGATCCATGGGTACCCGTTCGCCAAGGCGCTGCTCCACGCCGACCCGGTCGAGGGTTTGCGAAGGTGTCCGCGGCTGGGCGGCGAGCAGCGGCAGACTGAGAAGGCAAGTGCCGGCGGCCAGTATCAGGCGCGTCATGGGCGGTCCTCCCCGCCGTGGCGGCGTACGTAGAGCGCCATGGCCCGCTCAATCGGGATGTGCACCACTCCGGCCTCCTGATCCACCCAGCCGTAACGATGCAGGCCCTGTTCGCTGATTGCCCGCATGCGTCGCAGGTCGGGCCCGGGTTCGGCTTGCAGATGGGGGGTGTCCGGCTCGTCCAGGGGCAGTTGGAAAAAGTCCGTGACCCGGGGGCCGGTCTCGCCACGCAACGCGAAGGCCCAGGCGATCGAACCCAGCACCAGGGCCAGCAGACACAGCACCAGCACCGCCGCGGCCAACGGCAGGCGGGGCGACACGTCGCGTTGCTCGTAACCGGGGTCGCGCCGGGGTGCGCTCATGGGGCCACCTCCCCGCGCCTTTGACGGTGACGGTGCATCAGCAGCAGGCCCAGGGACGCCACGGTCAGCAGCGCCACCGGCGAGCGCCAGCCCAGGGGCCAGTGATGCGGGTAGTAGGCGGGCAGCACCAGCCAGGTGAATTCCAGCGCGTGCCCGAACAGCACCAGCGCCGCCAGGACCGCCAGTGGCCGGGCGCGACGTTTCCACCCGGCGGGCAGCAGGGCGACGAACGGCAGCGCCCCGCACAGCAGCATCATCGCCAGCGCCAGCCATTGCCAGCCGCCCTGGCCACGGTGGATGTACCAGCGGATCTCATGGGGCAGGTCGCCGCTCCAGATGATCAGATACTGGCTGAACGCCACGAAAACCCAGAACAGAATCGCCGCCAGCCACAGATGCGCGAGATCCCGGCGGGCGCTCTCCAGCGCCGGCCGCTGGTCCGCGTCCGGGTAGACCCCGGGCAGCACAAAGGCCAGCGCCAGCGCCATGGAAAGCACGGAGCCCATGAAAATCAGCCCGACAATATCCGAGTACCAGGCCGGCTCCAGGGTCATGATCCAGTCGAACGCGAAAAAGGTGGTGGTCAGCGCCCAGAGCACCAGGCCACCGGCGCTGGCCGGTGTCGGGCGACGGTCGCCGCGCCACACCGAAAGGCGGGCGGCCAGGGCCAGCCAGATCGCCGCGTACAGCGCGAAGCGGGCATAGAAGAACGGTAGATTGAGGTAGAAGCCTTTGTGGCGGACCACCTCGGGCAGGGCGCTCAAATCGCCGGTCCAGGGAAACAGAACGCGCACCCCCAGCAGCAGCGGCAGGAACAGCAGCAGCATCAAGGGCAGGGTGGCCACCACCGCTTTGAGTGGCCCGCGCACCGGTTCGCCCCAGCGCCCGCCGGTAAGATTGTGCGTCATCAGTACGGCCATGGCGCCCAAGGGCAGGGCGATGCCGGTGAGGGCGGCGACCAGCCAGGCGCGCAGGAAGGCGGCGCTGTCCAGCAACGCGCCCAGGCCGGTGAGCAACAGGCCGGTGACGGCGATCCACACGAGCGGCCGGATCATGGCGCCGTCTCCCCGGTGTCGGGAAGGGGGCGTCGATCCGGCGGGACGTCGCCCAGGCGGGCGTTCCGGCTCAGTTGCAGGCTGCGGATATAGGCGATGATCGCCCAGCGATCGTCCTCGGGGACCCGGCTGGCGTAGGGGTACATGGCGCCGTAGCCGTTGCTGATGACTTCATAGAAGTGTTTGTCCGCGGCCCGGCGCAGGCGCGGCACATGGAAGCTGGGCGGCGCCGGGAAGCCACGCTGCACGATCACACCCCGGCCGCGCCCGTTGTGGCCGTGGCAGGGCGCGCAGAACACCTCGAACTGTTGCTGCCCGTGCACCAGGGTGTCCTGGGTGATCGGCAGCGGGTTGGTATCGGCGGGCCGCCGTTGACCTCGCGCCACGGTGCCGTCCGGCACCGGCCTGGCGGCGAGCCCGTCGTTGAAGGCGGCGCCGGTTTCGTAGGTTTCCAGGCGCGGCTGGTCGGCCATGTCGGGTTGTTCGCAGGCGCCCAGCAGCACCGGCACCAGCAGCAGCCACGGCAAGCGCGTCATGCCGGCACCTCCCGGATCGACACGGCGCCGTGCTGCAGGAGATGCTCGTGGACGCGCTCCGCATCGAACAGCGGGTCCGCCCCTTCCAGGCAGAGAAAGTAGCCGTCCCGCGACGCCGCGTCGAACTCCGCCACATTGAACAGCGGGTGGTAGGGCCTGGGAAAACCGTTCAGCCACAACATCGACAGCATGGCACCGAGCGTGGCGCCCACCATGGTCATGGCGAAGGTGACGATCGTATAAGCGGGCCAGCTCAGCACCGGCTTGCCGCCCACGTTGAAGGGGTAATCCAACGAGGCATAAACCTGCAGCGCCAGGGTGGCGACCCCGGCCACCACGGCACACACCAGGGCGGTCACCGGCACGCGTCGTTCGTCCATGCCCAGCGCCTCGGCGAGGCCGTCCACCGGGTGCGGGCTGTAGGCGTCCAGCCGGGTGAACCCCCGGTGGCTGAAATCGCGGCTCGCGGCAAGCAGACTGTCGGCGTCGGGAAAGCGGGCCAGCAGCCCGTGCAGGCGCTCATCCATGGTCGGTCTCCCGGTGTTCGCGGCGATACAGCATGTCACGCATGTCGTGCATGGAAATCGACGGCATCAGCTTGATGAACAGCAACAGCAGCACCAGGAAGACGCCGATTGAGCCGGCGTAGGTGAGCCAGTCCCAGACGGTGGGTGTCACGGTGTCCCAGGCGCTGGGCATGTAGTCCTTGTGCGTGCTGGTGATGACGATCTGGAAGCGCTCCAGCCACATGCCGATATCGGCGATCACCGCCAGGCACAGCAGGCCCGGCACGCTTTCGCGCAGGCGCCGGAACCACAGGCCCTGGGCGAGGACCACGTTGCACAGGATCATGCCCCAGTAGTAGGGCGCGTAGGGCCCCGTCCAGCGGTCGTAATAGACGCTCCGATAGAAATCCTCGCCGGTATAAAAAGCGATGAAGACTTCCTGCAGATAGGCGTAGTCCACCACCAGCACGAAACACAGCATCATGATGCCGAGCCGGTTGAGGTGGGCCCGGGTGATCAGGTCGCGGAAGCCGAACAGGGCGCGCAGGATGATGGCGATGATCGCCACCGTGGCGAAACCGGAATAAAGCGCGCCGGCCACGAAGTAGGGCGGGAAAATGGTGAAGTGGAAGCCGGGCACGATGCTCACCGCCAAATCCAGCGAGATGGTGCCGGTCACCGACACCACGATGGGCACCGCGATCACCGCCAGCACCCGGTGGGCCTGCTGGTAGCGCTGCCAGTGCCGTGCTGAATTGCGCCAGCCCAGGGCCAGCACGCCATAAAACAGCTGCGCGGCCCGGTGGCGGGCGCGATCGCGCAGGCTGGCCAGATCCGGCAGCAGGCTCAGGAACAGAAAGCTGGCGGTGAACAGCAGATAACTGGCGATGGCGAAGAAATCCCATACCAGGGGGCTGCGCCACTGTGGCCAAAGATCCATGAGGTTGGGGTAGGGCAACAGGAAATAGGCGAACCAGGGACGGCCCAGGTGCAGCAGCGGATAGCTGCCGGCCAACACGATAGCGAACATGGCCATGGCCTCCGCCGAGCGGCTGATCGACGCGCGCCAGTCCTGGCGGGTCAACCAGAGCACCGCCGAAATCAGCGTGCCGGCATGGGCGATGCCGATCCACCAGATGGTGTTGATGATCGGAAACCCCCAGGCCACCGGAATGTTCAGCCCGAAGGCGCCGACGCCCACGCTGAGGACATAGACCACGCTGATCAGGAACAACAGGGACAGCAACGTCGCCAGCCCCAGGGCCAGGCGCCAGGCCAGTGGCGGCCGGGTGCCGAGTACCGTGGCGCTCACCCGGTCGGTGAGCGCGCCGGCGCTCAGGCCGGGCGGGGCCAGCTCGTCGCGGCGCCGGCTCATGCGGGCGCCTCCCGGTCCTCGAGCGCCTGGATCGCCGGGTTGGGGTTGCGCACGCCGGCCAGATAGGTGGTGCGTGGCCGGGTGTTCAGTTCTTCCAGCATGGCGTAGTTGAGCGGGCTGGCCTTGGCCCGGCTGACGGCGCTGTGCCGGTCGTTGAGGTCGCCGAACTCGATCGCCTCGGACGGGCAGACCTGTTGGCAGGCGGTGCGCAGCTCGCCGTCGGTGAGTTCGCGGTCTTCGTTGCGAGCGTCGGTTTCGGCCTGGTTGATGCGCTGCACGCAGTAGGTGCATTTCTCCATCACGCCCCGGCTGCGCACGGTCACGTCCGGGTTGTGGGCGGCGGCGGGCGTGGCCAGTTCGGCTGTGGCTTCGGTGTAGTGGTACCAGTTGAAGCGGCGCACTTTGTAGGGGCAGTTCTGCGAGCAATAGCGGGTGCCCACGCAGCGGTTGTAGATCATCTCGTTGAGGCCCTCGCTGCTGTGCTGGGTGGCCTCCACCGGGCACACGTATTCGCAGGGTGCTTTTTCGCAATGCATGCACGGCACCGGCTGGAAATGCATGCTCGGGTCGTCCAGTGGCCCGGCGTAGTAGCGGTCCACCCGGATCCAGTGCATTTCATGGCCGCGCCGCACTTCCTCCGGGCCGACAATGGGAATGTTGTTTTCCGCCTGGCAGGCGGTGATGCAGGCGTTGCAGCCGATGCAGCTGTTCAGGTCGATGCTCATGCCCCAGGCGTGGTCCGGGTAATCCCACTCCGGATACAGCGAGATCGGCTCTTCCACCGGGTCCGGCCGGGCGAAGTCCGGCTCTTCCCGGAAGTGCGCCAGATCGGTCTCCCGCAACAGGTCGCGGCCGGCCATGTTGTGGTGTTTCTGGGTGCTGGCCAGGGTGGTGCTGTCTTCGAGTACCTTCAGAGTCACACCGCCGGCGACAAAGGCGCCGTCGTCGGGCATCAGCCGGTAGGCGTTGACCCCCACGCCATTGCCCACGCGGCCGGCGTCGCGACGACCCTGGCCGACGAACAGGGTGACCGCGCGGGCCGGTTGCCCGGGTTGAATCCAGACCGGTGTCTCCAGGCTGCGACCGGCCAGGGTGAGGCGGACGTGCTGGCCCTCGCGCAGGCCTTTTTGTTCCGCCAGCGCCGGCGAGATCAGCGCGGCGCCGTCCCAGGTGAGCTGGGTCAGCGGGCGTGGCAGTTCCTGCAGCCAGCCGTTGTTGGCGTAGTGGCCGTCGTGCAGGGCCGGGTCGGCGCGCCATTGCAGCAGCAGGCCCTCTTTATCGGTTTCGGCGGGGCGTACCGGCGCGGCGCGCACCGCCGGCGTGCCGGCCGGCAAGGCGCTGCCGTCGATCCAGCCCTGCTGCAAGGCGCTGTGCCAGTGGCGCTCGAAGTCCGCCCCCGGCAACTCGCCCCGCCAGTACTCGCGCACCAGTTCCCGGGCGTCGACGCGGTAGCGGCCATCGAAAGCGGCGAGCATCTGCTGCGCGGTGCGCCCGCCGAACAAGGGCACGATGGTGGGTTGCATCAGGCTCGCGGTGCCGTCGAAGGCACGGGCGTCGTCCCAGCTTTCCAGCGGGTGCGCGGCGGGCAGATGCCAGAGCGCGGCGCGTCCGGTTTCGTCACGGTACTGGCCGCAGTGCACGCTGAACGGCACCCGCGCCAGCCGGTCTTCGAACGCCAGCCCGGCGGGGGCGTTGTACACCGGGTTCACGTTCAGCATCAGCAGCGCGTCGACCCGGCCGTCGGCCATGGCCCGGGTCAGGTCCGTCAGGTCGCCGTCGGCGGGCGGCGTCACCGGGGCGCTGTACTCGACGCTGGTGCCGGCGGCGCCGAGCCGGTGATTGATGGCGTGCGCCAGGGCGTGCGACGCCGCCGGCTGGGTGTCGCCGGGAATCACCACCGCTTCCGCGCCGGCGCGGCGCAGGTCCTCGGCCAGGGCGTCCAGCCAGGCGGGGTCGATATCGCTGCTTTCCTCCAGGCCGGCCATGCCGGGCACGCCCAGGCGCGCCGCCAGAGCCGCGGCCAGGGCGGGCACCTCGGCGGCGGCCAGCGGCAGCCGGTGATCGCTGCTGGCGCCGGTGATCGACGGTGTGCTTTCCACCGTATAGAGACGGTTCAGCACCGCATCTTCCCGGTCCGGGCGCCGTCGGCCCATGGCGTGGCGCGCGTGCACCAGTTTGGCGGGCCCGCTGCCCAGGATGTCCGCGTCCAGGTCCAGAATCACCCGGGCCCGGTCAAGCCGGTAGCGCGGCTCCCGGGGCTCGCCGAACAGCTGCTCGGTGCCCTGGTACACCGCGCCGTTGGAGAGCGGCGCGTGCCGGTACCAGCGCGCCGACGGGTAGCGGCGTTTGAGCCGTTCTATCAGGGCGTGCTGGCTGGGCGAGGTGAGCGGGCCGGTGAGCAGGCACAGCCGGCGTTCGCCGGCGGCCCAGTGCTGGCGTTGCGCTTGCAGCTGCTCCAGGAAGGCGGCGTAGCTGCTGGCGGTGCCCTGGTAGCGTATCGTTTGCGAGCGGTCCGGGTCGTAGAGCCCGAGGATTTCCGCCTGCGCGATGCTGTCGGTGGCGCCCAGGCTGGCGGGGTGCTCCGGGTTGCCTTCCACCTTCACCGGCCGGCCCTGGAACGTCTTCACCAGTACGCCCCGGGCATAGCCGTCCAGAGGCAGGGTGGACGCGTACCAGCGGGCGCGGCCGGGCAGCAGGTCCTCGGGGCGCCGGGTGTAGGGGGCGATCCGCTCCTCCGGCTGCGGCTTGCAGCCGGTGAGGCCGCCCAGGGCCAGGGACGCGGCCATCAGACCCAGCAGCCCGCGACGCGACACCCGGCCTTCCCAGAGTGGCGCCAGCCTTGGGAACTCCTCATCAAGCAGCCGCTGAAAGTCGTCGCTGTCGGCCAGTTCCTCCAGGCTGCGCCAGTAATGACGGCCGGAGCGGCCGGCCAGTTTGCGGCGCAGGGCGGCCATGTCGGTGCCGTGCTCGCGGGCGATTATTGATGACATAGGCTGCAGTCCGTCAGACGCTCGGTGGAGGGCGTGTGGTAACGCTTCATCAAACGCTCACCCAGTGCCTTGCGATCGACGCCGTCCCTGGCCCGCCAGCCCATTTCGAACACCGCCTCGGGCGGTCGCAGGCGGGGCGCCGGATTGCGGTGGCAGTCGAGGCAAAACTGCATGAACAGGGTTTTTTTCTGCGTGGTCAGAGGCATCTTGTCGACCCGGCCGTGGCAGGCCTCGCAGGGCACGCCGTGATTGACGTGGGCACTGTGGTCGAAGCGCACGTAATCCGGCAGGTCATGGACCCGTTGCCAGCGCAGGGGCTCGTCGTCGCGCAGGCTGTCGCGCACCGGCGCGAGCATTTCCGCGTTGGTCCAGAGCTGCGAATGACAGGTCATGCAGATTTCGCTCTCCGGGACCCCCGCGAACGACGAGCGCTCCACGGAGGTGTGGCAGTAACGACAATCCAGACCCAGTTCGCCGACATGATGCTTATGGCTGAACGGCACCGGCTGAGCCGGCGTTCGGTCAACACCGCTGTAGTAGGGCGACCGGAAATAGGCGGCGCCCAGTACCACCATCACCACCACCAGGCCAAAGGCCAGAATCAGTGCCGTCCAGGCCAGGGCATTGGCCCTGGGCCTGAAGATACGCGGCATTGGTCAGTCCCGGGTCCAGCAACGCAGGTTCCGGCACAGTGTCAGGAAGCGGGCGGCGTCGGTGGCTTTGTCCAACGGCACCAGCCCTTCCGCGCCGGCGCCGTCCGGGCCGGACAGCCCGAGCAGTGCCACTGCTTCCTCGGTAAAGCCGATGAACTTCTTGTGGGCCAGCGCATCGCTGACGAAGTCGCGGGCCGGCGGCATCGCCGCCAGTTCGCGGGCGCCTTTCTCCGAGAGCACCAGCGCCACCGCGTCGAACACCACCGAGGGCCCGCCGTCGATCTTCTCGTCGGCTTCCAGCCAGCTGCCGTCGCTGGTTTTCACGCCGCCCACGGAGGCCGCCACATAGGCCAGTTTGGCGCCCTCTTTCTTGGCCGCTTTTTCCAGCGCGGTGAGCAGGGCGGCGTCGGCGCCGTCGCTGACCAGCACGCCGAGCTTACGACCGGAGAAGGTTTCCGGCTGGTTGAGCAGAATGCTCAGCGCCGGCGATGCTTTCAGGTCCTGGCGGGTCGGTCGCGCGGCGTCGGCGGGGCGCGGCAGCGGGCTGAGCCGCAGACCCTTGGCCACGCCTTTGGCCAGGTCCTCGTCGATATTGCGCAGGTGCGACACCATGCGCTCACGAATCGCCACCTTGTCCACCTTGCTCAGTTCGAAGACCAGGGCGTCGGCGATGTGGTCCTGTTCCACCTCGGTCTGGCTGATATAGAACTGACGCGCCTGGCTGTAATGATCGGAAAAACTCTCCGGCCGCAGGCGTTGCTTGGTGCCGGCTTCCTCGGCGGGCCAGCTCTGGAAACCCCGTTCCGGGTTTTCACGGGGGCCGCCTTCGGCGCCGCCCCAGGAGTTGGGCTCGTAGTTGGCCCGGCCTCTGGGGTTTTCCATCGCCATGTGCCCGTCCTGTTGCAGGGTGTGGTAGGGGCACTTGGGCGCGTTGATCGGGATATGGGTGAAATTGGGGCCGCCCAGACGCTTCAACTGGGTATCCAGATAGGAGAAGTTACGGCCCTGCAGCAGCGGGTCGTTGGTGAAATCGATGCCGGGCACGATGTTTTGGGTGCAGAACGCCACCTGCTCGGTTTCGGCGAAGAAATTGTCCACGTTGCGATCCAGCACCAGCCGGCCCACCGGAGTCACCGGCACGTCTTCCTCGGGAATGATCTTGGTGGGATCGAGCACATCGAAATCGAATTTTTCGGCGAACTTTTCATCGAAAATCTGCAGGCCCAGTTCCCATTCCGGGTAGTCGCCGGACTCGATCGCGCCCCACAGATCACGGCGGTGGAAATCCGGGTCGGCACCGTTGATTTTCAGGGCCTCGTTCCAGACCACCGACTGCATGCCCTGCTTGGGCTTCCAGTGGAATTTCACGAAGGTGGACTGCCCCTTGGCGTTGACCATGCGGAAACTGTGCACGCCGAAGCCTTCCATGAAGCGCAGGGAGCGGGGGATGGTGCGGTCGGACATGATCCACATGACCATGTGCATGCTTTCCGGGGTCAGGGAGATAAAGTCCCAGAAATTGTCGTGGGCGGTTTGCGCCTGGGGGAAACCCCGGTCCGGCTCCTGCTTGGCGGCGTGGATCAGATCCGGAAACTTTATCGCGTCCTGGATAAAGAACACCGGAATGTTATTGCCGACAATGTCCCAGTTGCCTTCTTGGGTGTACAGCTTCACCGCGAAGCCACGGACATCCCGGGCCAGGTCCCCGGAGCCTTTATTGCCGGCGACGGTGGAAAAGCGCACGAAGGCGGGGGTCCGCTGCCCCTTTTTCTGAAACAGCTCGGCCCGGGTCAGTTTGCCGAGGGGGGCATAGTTCTCGAAATAGCCGTGCGCCGCGAAGCCGCGTGCGTGGACCACCCGCTCGGGGATGCGTTCGTGATCGAAATGGAACAGTTTCTCGCGGAAATGGAAGTCTTCCATGGCGGCCGGGCCGCGTTCGCCGACGGTCAGCGTATTCTGGTCATCGGCGACCGGCACCCCCTGTTTGGTGGTCAGGGTGGGCACCTCGCCCCCGGCTAACTGATGGGTTTCTCCGCCGTTTCCTTTGACGGTTTTGCGGTCGCGCTTGGCTGCCTTCTTGGCCATGTTGCCTCCTGGTCGGGTTGGCTCTCCGTGTTCGATCCCGTTGCTGGTTTTCAAGCCTAGGCCCGGGAACAAAATTTTCACAAGGTGCGCACGGCGCGTCGCCGGACAGGAGGTGACCGGATTGTTGCCCGCTCATTCCATGAAATTCATGAAAGAGCGTTTTCAATACGTTTAGGAAATAAAAAACCCAACCCGGCGGGCATAAATAAGAATTTCGTGGCGCCACGCGGGGGCCTGGCCTGGCACTTAAAGATGACTTCGCAAGGGAACGTAAAAAACAGGGAAAAAGCGTAAAACCTGTCGCTTTCCAGGGGCAGGGCGACGGTTTCGCTTTAAAAGCGTGTTCACAGGGCCTGTTCACACTACTTGCATCGCGCCTGCTGGATGCCCTTTTTGCTTCCAGCTAGGCGAAGGGAGCGCCGTTTGGTGACTCCAAATAAGCGACCGACAACGACGCTGGGGGCAAACAGGGCTCCAGCCCTTCGGGTTGCGGCTAAAAAGCCACCCCTCCGCGTTGCTTGTCGTTCATTTGGAGTCACCAAACGTCTCTCCTCGCGCCTTGATGGGTGGCTTTTTAGCCGCAACAGGCGTGATGCAAGTAGTGTGAACAGGCCCTAGGATATGACAGGCTGATCATCCATTGACGAGACAAGGAAGGCATTCTTATGCGTAATCGACAGCTTTTACTCGCCCTGTTCACCGGCGCTCTGGCCGGCACCGCCCAGGCGGCCACCACCGTCACCCTGCACGAAGCCACCGATGAGGGGCCCGGTGACAGTGTCGGCACCGTGACCGTCACCGAAAGCGAGTACGGTCTGGTGTTTACCCCGGACCTGAAGGATCTGGACGAGGGCATTCACGGGTTCCACGTTCACCAGAACCCCTCCTGCGAGCCGGGCGAGAAAGACGGCGAGACGGTGCCGGCCCTGGCCGCCGGCGGCCATTTCGACCCGGACAATGCCGGCCACCACGGCACGCCCTGGGGCGACGGCCATCTCGGCGACCTGCCGGCCCTGTATGTGGACGACGACGGCAACGCCACGCTGCCGGTACTGGCGCCCCGTCTTGAAATGGACGACCTGAAAGGCCGCGCCCTGATGATCCACAGCGGCGGGGACAATTACAGCGACCAGCCCAAGCCCCTGGGCGGTGGCGGCCCGCGCATGGCCTGCGGCGTGATCGCCGGCTAGCACCGCTTTCACCCCTTTTTCCTACCCCAACCGAGAACACCGGGCTCCGCCCGGTGTTTTTTTGTGCGCTCTAGCACAAAGTAACTATGCGTCAAGTCACAAATAAGAATGATGTCGTACTGATATCATACGACGACCCTAGTATTCACATTTAAGTGTGACCTAGTATCCGCCGAGTAAGAACTTAACACTAGGCGGGTCGGGTTATGCGTAATCTAATAGTCTTAATGATTTTGGCCTCCGGGCTCTTCTCCGGTGCGGCGCTGGGCGCCGACGACGGCATGGCGCCGCGCATTATTGGCGGCGATCCGGTGCCCACGGCGCGCAGCTGGATGGCGGAAATCGAGGTGGGCGGCGCCAGTTACGGCTACACCCGCTGCGGCGGCGCCCTGGTGGCGCCGCGCTGGGTGCTCACCGCGGCCCACTGCGTGGACGGTTACGCGGCCGATGACCTGTACGTGTCCCTGGGGCACCTCGATCGCCACGAACAGGCCCCGGAGCGGCTGGCGGTGCGCGCCGTGGAGGTCCATCAGAACTACCGGACCGGCGTGTACCACAACGATCTGGCCCTGCTGGAGCTGGCGTCGGCGTCCCACCTGGCGCCGCTGGACCTGGCCAAGGCCGACGAGATGAAAGCCCTGCGCTCGGGCCCCGCCGACGAGGCGCTGGTCGCTCTGGGCTGGGGGCAGACCGAAACCAGCAGCATGTCCACCACCCTGCAGCAGGCCGGGCTGGACTATGTATCGCCGCGGCAGTGCGGCGCCTACTGGAACAACCTGATCAGCGGGCAGATCTGCGCCGCCGAGAATAATCCGGTGGACGGCACCGCGCAGGACACCTGCCGGGGCGACAGCGGCGGTCCGCTGATCTTCCAGCAGGACGGCCGCACCTGGCTGGTGGGCGTGACCAGCTACGGCACCGAGCGCTGCGCGTCCGGGGTGCCGGCGGTCTACACCCGGGTGAGCGCCTATCTGGGCTGGATCGAGAGCACCTCCGCCGGCGCCATGGTCGACCTGCACAGCGACTCCCAGGGCGACGCCCTCTACACCGGCCCCGGACAGGCCCTGTCCATGGACACCCGGGTGAGCAATCTGAGCCTGGTTAACGACGCCCACCAGGTGGGCGTCAGGGTGCACCATAAAGACGGCCTGCGGGTCAGCGCGGATGACCTGCAATGCGATGCCCACAACGGGTACACGGACTGCCTCGGGGCGGCGGAGCTGGACAGCGGGGCGATCGGCGACAGCCATCGCCTGTGGCTCACGCCCACCCACGGCGGCACCTTCACCGACCAGGTCACGGTGACCCCGATCAGCGACAGCCACGATTATTACAGCGCCGGTTCCCAGCAGTTTTCACCGGTATTCAGCGACGTGCCGGACCTGAAACTGGAGGCCACCGCCACCCGCAGTGGCGGCACGGTGTCGGTGCGCGCGGAAATCCGCAACCAGGCCCAGCACCGCGACGCCTACAGTGCCTGGGCGAGCTTCCAGGTACCCGACGGCTGGGAGTACGAAAGCCTTCCCGAGGGCTGTGTCGACAGCTACCCCGTGCGTTGCGATCTGGGTGATCTGGCGCGCGGCGAGAGCCGAACCCTGAGCCTGGCGTTGACCGGCGAGGGCAGTGGCCGGGTCTTCATGGACGCCGGCGCCACCAACGGCGACTTTCCGTCCGGCGATACCCGCGCCTACGTGACACCGGCGGCGGCCGGCCAGGAAAGTACCCGGAGTAGTGACAGCGGCGGTTCCGGCGGCGGTGGTGGTGGCGGTGGCGCCGGTGGTTGGCTGTGGCTGGGCCTGCTGGCGCTGGGCGGGTTGGCGCGGCGGCGCGGTTAGACGCCCCCGCTAGCCGTCGACCACGGAGAGATGCTGCTTACGCTGCTCCGGCGCCAGGGCGCCGGCGTTGCCTTTCCAGGGCAGGGCGCCGAAGCCGGCGGGCACGGTATCGAGCAGGTAGGGCGCCTTGATCACGTCGAAGTAGGGGGAATGGTCGAAGTCGGCGGCGTGGAACACCCGCGGCTGCAACCGCAGCAGCCGGGTGCCCGGGTCGCCGGGCTCCTTGACCAGGGGATGCACCGGAAACTGGATAAAGGCGAAGGCCTCGCCCACGGCGGTGCCGGTGATCGCGCGCAGCAAGTCGTTGGCCCAGCGGTTGAGCAGCCGGCGACGGGCGCGCCGGGCCAGGGTCCGCCAGGGTAGCAGCCACAGCAGCGCCAGCGTGCTCCAGGTGTGCTGGGTGCCGGTGCCGACCCGGCTGATGGCGAAGCGCAGCGCGTCCTGGCATTCCGCCTCGGACAGGTTCTGCGCCCGGCAGACCCGCAGGTGCAGGTCGTGAAGGCTGGTCAGATCGCGGATGCACAGGCCGCGCTCCAGGCTGGCGTCCAGCACCAGCTGGGTGTCGGGACGGCAGGGCAGGTAGTCCGCGACCAGGGAGCGCAGCGCCGGGTCCGCCACTTCATGGGGCCGGCCGATATACAGCAGGGCGCGGGAAAAGCGGCTGCCGGTGAGCACCTTCAGGCGCCGGTCCAGAGGGCTGTCGCCGTCCACCAGCAGCACATCACAGGGGCGCAGCTGGGCGCGCTGGCTCTCCAGGTCGCCGAGCGGCCAGTCGGTATGCTCCGGCTGCCGTTGCAGACGCTCGCAAAGCCATTGGTAAAGTCGCTGGGAATTCATGGCGTGATCCTACAGTAGCGCCACCGCGCGATCCATGACCGAATAGTCAGTATAGAAGTGCGGTGACAGCCGCACGCCACCGCCTCTTTCCGCGCACACCACACCGCCGGCCTGCAGACGGGCGCGGGTGGCCGCGGGGTCCTCGTCCATCAGCCGGAAGGTGACGATACCGGCGCGCCGCTCCGGCTGCGGTGGGCTGAGCACCTCGGCGCCGCGCTCGCGCAGGGCGTGGTCAAGGTGGGTGATCCGTTCCGCCAGGGCCTGTTCCACCTTGTCCATGCCCAGCTCCTGGAACAGGGACAGGGAGGCGTCCAGGGCGTGCGCGCCGAGCATATTGGGGCTGCCGCATTCGAAGCGGCGCGCGTCCTCGGCCACCCGCCAGCCGGTCTGGCCGTAGTCGCCGGCGTTGGCGATCATATGCCAGCCAAACTGGCGCAACCGCAGCCGGTCGCGCACCGCCGGCCGGCAATAGAACAGCGCCAGGCCCTCGGGGCCGAGCATCCATTTGTGACCGTCGGCGACCACGAAATCCGCGTGCACGGCCTCGCTGTCGAAGCCCACCGCGCCCAGGCTCTGGATCGCGTCCACGCAGAACAGCGCGCCGTCGTCCCGGCAGGCCCGGCCGATGGGCGCCAGGTTCAGCCGGATGCCGCTGCCGTATTGCACCGAGGACAAGGACACCAGGCGGGTGCGCTCGCCGATGGCGTCGATCACCCGCTGCTCGGCGTCCGGGCCGCTGACATCCACTTCCACCACCTGCACGCCCTGGTCGGCGAGGGCCTGCCAGGGGATGCGGTTGGACGGGAACTCCTGATCGCTGATCACCACCTGGTCGCCGGACCGCCAGTCCAGCCCCTGGGCGATCACGGACAGGCCCTCGGAGGTGTTCTTGAGCAGCGCCACGTCCGCCGGGTCGGCGTGGATCAGCCAGGCCAGACGTTCGCGCAGACGTTGCTCCACGCGCGCCCATTCCGGGTAATCCCGGGCGCCGACGTGGATGTTCTGGTCGGCGAAGGCGGCCACCGCGTCCCGGGTACGGCGGGGCCAGGGCGCGACGGCGGCGTGGTTCAGATACAGCACCTCGTCGCGTAACGGAAATTCCGCATTCAGATCGACCATTGCAAGCGCTCCTCCAGGGTTCGCACTTGATTGTAACCGCCCCGGAGGTAACGTGCAGGGCCGGCGGTTATGTTAATCTAGGCGGCAGACGAGGAGGTATAGATGGGTGACTTGGAAAAAGCCACGCGCAAGGCTCAGGAATTCCGACAGCGCGAGCAGGAAATTCTGGATGCCGCGCTGATTCTGTTTCTGGAGCAGGGCGAGGACCGTGTCACGGTGGAAAACATCGCCGACCGGGTGGGCATCGGCAAGGGCACCATCTATAAGCACTTCGAGACCAAGAATCAGATTTACCTGCTGCTGATGCTCCGCTACGAGGAGGACCTGGCGGCGCTGTTCCAGGACATTTCGGAATCCGACGACAAGGAAACCCTGGCGCGGGAATATTTCCGCTTCCGGATCAGCGACCCGGCCCGTTACCAGTTGTTCGACCGGCTCGAGAATAAGGTGATCAAGGATCACGCCGTGCCCGAGCTGGTGGACAAGCTGCACCGCATTCGCGAGGCCAATTTCGAGAAACTCAACCACATTGTCGAGGCCCGCATCCAGGAAGGCTCCCTGGAGCCGGTGCCCGCCATCTACCACATCTGTTCCGCCTGGGCCCTGGCCCATGGGGCCGTTGCGTTGATGCAGTCGCCGTTTTACCAGCGGCTGATCGAGGACAAGGACGATTTTCTCGACTTTCTGATCGAGATCGGCATCCGCATGGGCAACAAGGGCCAGCGCGGCAAATAGGAATCGCTGATGAGTAAAGCCGACGATTTACTGGCGTTGCTGGAAAAGGCCGACCAGGACGAACAGGGCCTGCCGCCGGTGCACCAGTGGCACCCGGAACGCCAGGACGACATCGACATGCGCATCGCCCGTGACGGCACTTGGTATTACCAGGCATCGCCGATCCAAAGAGAGCGCATGGTCCGGTTGTTCTCCACCATTCTGCTGCGCGAAGGCGACGATTATTTTCTGGTCACGCCGGTGGAGAAACTGCGCATCAAGGTGGACGACGTCCCCTTCGTCGCCACCGACGTGGAGCGGGTCACCGACGGGGACCGGCAAAAACTGGTGTTCACCACCAATGTGGGCACCCATGTGGTGGCCGGCGCGCGCCATCCGTTACGGGTGGAAACCGACGCCGACAGCGGCGAGCCGGCGCCCTATCTGCATGTCCGCGACAACCTCGAAGCCCTGATTTCGCGCAATATCTTCTATCAGCTGGTGGACTGGGCACGCCGGGAAGAGCAGGGCGGCCGGCCCCGCCTGGTGGTGGACTCCGACGGCCAGACCTTCGAGCTCGGCGCGCTTTAATCTTCCTCCAGTCCCGGCTTGGGCAGGCCGGTGCCGCACTGTTTGCAGAAGCGGGCATCCGGATCGTGGTCGTGGCGATGGCAGTTGGGGCATTCACGCTCGTAACGTTTGGCGATATGCGCCTTGGACATCTCCGCGGTGACGATGCCGGTGGGCACGGCGATGATCGCGTAACCGGTGATCATGGCCATGGACGCCACCGCCTGCCCCAGCGGGGTCTGCGGTGAAATGTCGCCGTAGCCGACCGTGGTGATGGTGACGATGGCCCAGTAGATACTGCGCGGAATGCTGGTGAAACCGTTGGCCGGCCCCTCGACCAGATACATCAGACTGCCGAAGATGATGATCACGATCACCACCGAAAAGATAAAGATGCCGATCTTGCGGCGGGTGCGCACCAGGGTGGCGCCCAGCTCGTTGGCCTCGGTCATCAGGTGGGCCAGCTTGAGCACCCGGAACACCCGCAGTACGCGCAGGGCGCGGATGGTGAGCAGGTAATTGGCGCCCGGTAGAAACAGGCTTAAGTAGGTGGGAATAATCGACAGCAGGTCCACCACGCCGAAAAAGCTGCGCGCGTAGCGCAACGGGCGATCACTGACCCACAGGCGAATGATGTATTCGAAGGTGAACAGCAAGGTGAAGAACCACTCCGCCGCGTACAGCCAGGGGCCGTATTGCTGGTGAATCGACTGCACGCTGTCGAGCATCACGGCCGCGACGCTGGCCAGGATGGCGACAATCAGCAGTTGATCAAAATACTGCCCGGCCGGCGTGTCGGTGCCGAAAATGATATGGCGCCAGCGATCGCGAAGGGAGACGGAGTCCGAACTCATGAAACCTCGGGGTCGGGAAACAACGGATGGGCTATTCTGTCTTGTCCGCGGCCAATTGACCACTTAGTCTCTGTCTTCATAAACGAATAAAAAACGGTTGCCGATTCGCACTGTTTCAGGGGGGATCATGGCGCGCCTGAAAGCGTTGTTCATTTCGTTATACCCGTTTGCCTCTTTATTTATCTGTGCCCATGCGTTGTGGCTGGGGTGGCAGGATCGCCACTGGTTATGGGCCGGCCCGCTGCTGGTCAATGTGCCGATCCTGGTGCTACTCGGATGGCTGGTGAGCCAGGGCCCCGCGCGCACCAGCCCGCATCTGCCGGCGGCCACCCTGTGCGCCTGGCTGGGCGCGGCGATCACCCTGCTCGGCACCCTGTCGCTGGGCGACCCGCGCTGGCTGGCCTGGCTGTACACCGGCCTGGGGCTGCTCGGCCTTTGCGCCTACCTGTTCTGGTACAGCCCCCTGCAGCGTGATGCCGCCGATGGGCCGCGCCCGGGCCAGTTGCTGCCGCCGCTGGCGTTCCGCGATTTACAGGGCCGCCCGGTGTCCACCACCTCCCTGCACGGCGCGCCGGCGGTGATCCTGTTTTTCCGGGGCAACTGGTGCCCGGTGTGCATGGCCCAGGTGCGCGAACTGGCGCGGCGGCGCCCGCAACTGGAGCGGCGCGGCGCGCGTATCATTCTGGTCAGCGCTCAGCCCGGCGCGCGCACCGGCCGGCTCGCCGCGCGCCTGGGCGTGCCCATGGAGTGGTGGATCGACCCGCAGCTGGCCGCCGCCCGGCAACTGCGGATTCTCGATCCCGGTGGCACCCCGCTGGGGCTGGAACTGTTCGGTTACCCCTCGGACACGGTTCTGCCCACGGTGCTGATCACCGACGCCCGGGGCGAGATCCGCTACGTGGACCTGGCCGATAACTATCGGGTACGCCCGGAGCCCGCCACGTTTCTGCGCGTGCTCGACACCATGGTGCCGGCGCCGCGCTAGCCTCTTACCTGGAACGGCCGTGCCTCTAACACCTTGTCCGGTAAACAAAAGTTTCCCGGGGGCGCGGCCAATAACCATTTGATTACCGCCGCTACGCTTTATTACATACCCGCAACGGCGTGCATCTACATCGCTTTGCACACCCCTTCCATAGTCGCGAGGTCAGCCTCCATTTCGGAGGCACTGTGACTAAGAAGTACAAATAGGGAGGGGTACACCTTGGATACGAATCTCAAACATCTCATCGGCGGTGGCGTCTTGGCGCTGCTGTTGACCGCCTGCGGCGGCGGAAGCAGCGGGGGCGGCGACGGCTCCGGCAATTCGCCGACGCCCTCGACGCGCGATCTGCCGGAAGAAATGGCGGCGGTCGTGGACCAGTCCAACGCCTTCACCGAAGAATTCTGCCCGGAGACCTCGGAAGGGGCCGCGGGCACGCCTCTTGATCCCGCCCTGTGCGTGCAGGAGAACGAGGAATCCGAAGGTGGCGCGCCCGACCCCACCGACGTGGTCGCTCAGTTCTGTCCCACCGCGGCGGCATCGTTCGACCTGGAAGGGGCGTTCGACCCGGCGGCGTTCACCGAAGGTTTCGAGGATCCGGCCGGCTTCCTGACCGACGGGCCCTTGTCGTTCCCAATCGCCTGTTTGCAGGAGTCGGCCACCAACCTGGAAGGCATTCAGGATCTGATCGACGGCAGCAACCCGATCACCGAGCAGTTGTGCCCGGTGGCGGCGGCCGAGCCGTCCTTTGATCCGGCCACCTGTTTCGCGGAAATCACCGGTGGCGCCAACGGCGGCCTGCCGGGTCTGCCCGGCGGCGGTGACGGTGGCGGCGGCGTCCCCGGCGCCGACCAGTTCCTCACCCAGTTCTGCCCGGAAAGCGCCGGTGACGGCGTCGGCCCGGAGACCCCGCTGAACTGCCTGAACGAAGCCAGCCGGGTGTACATCACCATCGTCGATATGATCACCAACCCCAACCCCCTCACCGAAGCGCTCTGCCCGGAAGAGGACTTCACCGGTCGCGTTGATCCGGTGGTGTGCTTCGAGGAAGCCGTGGGGGGTGGCGACCTGCCGGGCCTGCCTGGTCTGGGTGATCTGCCCGGCGGCGGTGACGGCGGCACGCCGGATGTCCCCGGCCTCGATCAGCTGACCGACGCGCTGTCCGGCATCTGCCCGGAGACCCTGGAAGCCGAAGTCGGGCCGACCACGCCGATCGACTGTCTGGCGGAAGCCGGCGGCAGCTTCGGTGGCTTCGAGGATCTGATCGGCGGCCTGGGCGGCAGCAACCCGCTCACCGAAGCCCTGTGTCCCACCGCCGCGGCGGCGGACAGCTTCGACCCGGCGGCCTGCTTCACGGAAGCGGCCGGCAAGCTGCCCTCCGAGCCCGGTGGCGGCACCCCGCAAATCCCCGGCGTCGGCATGGCCCTGGAGCAAATCTGTCCGGTGGCCGCCGGTGAAGAAATCGGCCCCACCACGCCGTTCGACTGCCTGCTGGAACTGGGCGGCGGCTTCGGCGACCTGGAAGACCTGCTTGGCGGCCTCGGCGACGGCGGCGGCCTCGGTGGCAGCAACCCGCTGACCGACGCCCTGTGCCCGGTGGATTCCGAGGACGGCGCGGTCGATCCGGCGGCCTGTTTCATGGAAGCCCTGCAAGGCCTGCCCGGCGCGCTGCCACTGCCCGGCGGTGACGGCGGCACCCCGGAACTGCCCGGCGCCGACCAGTTGCTGGGTCAGCTGTGCCCGGTGGCCGGTGCCGGTGAAATCGGTCCCACCACCCCGATCGAGTGCCTCACCGAAGCCGGCCAGAACCTGGGCAACATCCAGGACATGCTCGGCGGTCTGGGTGGCAGCAATCCGCTCACCGAAGCCGTGTGCCCGACCGCGTCCGCGGCCGAGCAGCTGGATCCGGCGGCCTGCCTGACCGAAGCCCTGGGCGGCCTGCCCGGCGCGCCCGGCGGCGACGGCGGCGGTGTGCCGGAGATTCCCGGTCTCAGCGACGGCCTGGCTCAGCTGTGCCCGGAAGCCGGTGCCGGCGAACTCGGCCCCACCACCCCGCTGGCGTGCCTCACCGAGGCCGGCCAGAACCTGGGCGGTCTGACCGACCTGCTGGGCGGCCTGGGCGGCAGTAACCCACTCACCGAAGCCCTGTGCCCGACGGCGTCCGCCGCCGAGCAGCTGGACCCGGCCGCTTGCTTCACCGAGGCCCTGGGCAACCTGCCCGGCGCCCCGGGTGGCGACGGCGGTGGTGTGCCGGAAATCCCGGGCTTGAGCGACGGTCTGGCGCAAATCTGCCCGACCGCGCTGGAAAGCCCGGTGGGTCCGACCACGCCGCTGGACTGCCTGATGGAAGCCGGCGGTAACCTGAGCCAGCTGCAGGACCTGCTGGGTGGCCTCGCCGGTGGCGACCTGGGCGGCGGCGACGGTGACCCGGTCACCAGCCAGCTATGCCCGGAAGCCGGTGCCGGCGGCCTCAGCCCGACCCTGCCGATCGAGTGTCTGCTGGAAGCGGGGCAGAACCTGCCCGACCTGCTCGGCGGCCTGCTCGGTGGCCTGGCGCCGTAATGGAGTGACGGTTTGATCGGTGTCCCGCTCTCCGCAGCGGGTGCCGGTCCCCGAAAACGAAAAAGCCCCGGCCAATTCAATGGTCGGGGCTTTTTTTATGGTTCGTGGAGTGGGTTCTCTCCAGCAGGGGCACGTGTCTGTGTTCTGCCCTTCCGGGAACGCCGTGAATCCCCGCAAGCGGGCCCGGCCACCCATCACAGATGGGCGGCGTTCGGCGGCGCGCGAAGCTGTGCTTCGCAACACGC
>CAZKWA010000029.1:0-34445 GCA_964556345.1 uncultured Alcanivorax sp. | reverse complement strand
GTTGTCCAGCTCGTCGGCGGCGATCTTGCGCAGAATACGGCGCATGATCTTGCCGGAGCGGGTCTTGGGCAGGCCCGGCGCGAAGTGGATCAGGTCCGGTTTGGCGATCGGCCCGATCTCCTGCGTCACCAGATCTCGCAGCTCCTTGATCAGGTCCTCGCTGCCCTCGCTGCCGCGCATCAACGACACATAGGCATAGATGCCCTGGCCCTTGACCTCGTGCTGGTAACCGACCACGGCGGCCTCGGAGATGCTCTTGTGCAGCACCAGGGCGGACTCGATCTCGGCGGTGCCCAGACGGTGCCCGGAGACATTGAGCACGTCGTCCACGCGGCCGGTGATCCACCAGTAGCCGTCCTCGTCGCGGCGGGCGCCGTCGCCGGTGAAGTAATAGCCGGGGTAGGCGCTGAAGTAGGTGTCGATCATGCGCTGATGGTCGCCGTAGACGGTGCGGATCTGGCTCGGCCAGCTGGCCTTGATCACCAGGTTCCCGGAGGTGGCGCCTTGCAGCTCCTTGCCGTCCGGGTCCATCAGCCCGGGCTGCACGCCGAACATGGGCAGGGTGGCGGAGCCGGGCTTCAGGTCCACCGCGCCGGGCAGCGGCGCGATCATGATGGCGCCGGTCTCGGTCTGCCACCAGGTGTCGACGATCGGGCAGCGCTCCTCGCCCACCACCTTGTGGTACCACTCCCAGGCTTCCGGGTTGATCGGCTCGCCCACGGTGCCCAGCAGTTTCAGGCTGGAGCGGTCGGTTTTGGTCACCGGCTCGTCGCCCTGGCCCATCAGGGCGCGGATGGCGGTGGGCGCGGTGTAGTAGATGTTGACCTTATGCTTGTCCACCACCTGCCAGTGCCGGGACGCGTCCGGGTAGGTGGGCACGCCTTCGAACATCAGGGTGGTGGCGCCGTTGGCCAGGGGGCCGTAGACGATGTAGCTGTGGCCGGTGATCCAGCCCACATCGGCGGTGCACCAGTAGATGTCGCCGTCCTGATAGTCGAACACGTACTTGTGGGTCAGCGCGCTCTGCAGCAGGTAGCCGGCGGTGGTGTGGACCACGCCCTTGGGCTTGCCGGTGGAGCCGGAGGTGTACAGGGTGAACAGCGGGTCTTCGCTGTCGACCCATTCCGGTTCGCACTCCGCGTCCGCTTTCGCCAGCGCGTCGTGATACCAGATGTCGCGCTTGTCGTCCCAGTCGATGTCACCGCCGGTGCGCTCCACCACCAGGCAGGTGTGAACCGATTCGCAGCCGCTCAGGGCCTTGTCGGCGTTGGCTTTCAGGGCCACCACCTTGCCGCCGCGCACGCCTTCATCGGCGGTGATCAGGGCACAGGCGCCGGCGTTCTGAATGCGGTCCTTGAGCGCTTCCGGGGAGAAGCCGCCGAACACCACGGAATGAATCGCGCCGATACGGGCGCAGGCGAGCATGGCGTAGGCCGCTTCCGGGATCATCGGCATGTAGATCACCACCCGGTCGCCTTTCTTCACACCCCGGTCTTTCAGGGCGTTGGCGAAGCGTGATACTTGCTCGAACAGTTCCTGGTAGGTGATGTGCTTGTCCTGGTCCGGCTCGTCGCCTTCCCAGATGATGGCGGTCTGCTGGGCGCGCTCGGGCAGGTGGCGGTCGACGCAGTTGTAGCAGGCGTTGAGCTTGCCGCCCTGAAACCAGGCCGCGCGGCCTTCCTTGAAGTCCCAGTCGCTGACCTTGTCCCAGCGGGTCCGCCAGTCGAGCAGTTGGTCCGCGCGCTCGGCCCAGAACGTATCGGGATCGTCGATGGATTGCTGGTACCAGCGATCATAGGTTTGCCGATCCATCAGTGTCTGGCGTTTAAACGCCTCCGGAACCGGGTAGGTCTTGTGCTCGGACATGTCAGCCTCCTTCGTACTGCCCGCTGATGTTTTTTTGTCTGGCCGCCCCGCCTGCCTGAGCCACGGCCGCCTTGTGGGCGGCCCTCTCGCGGAATGCGTCGCGGGGTGATGCGGCGCCGTATTATCGTGCCAACGGCGATACGCCTGGAATTAAACTATTGTCTAAAGCGGCGCTAATCAAACGGTGACGAACACAGTGTACCGTTAGCGGAGGCCGGCGGGGGGCGTCTACTACCAAAGGCGAAGAGAAACACGACCATGGAGGGGAGTAGCATCGGGGACAGATACAAAAACGCCGGCTCGTGGCCGGCGTTCAAGGCGAGGGGCGCGGGGGGCTCTCAGGCCACCTGAACCGGGATGGCGTTGCTGGTCCCTTTCACCTCGTTGCCTTCGTCCATGTAGATCAGACGGGGCTTGTAATTAATCAGCTCGGAGCTGGAATAGTTGGCGTAGGCGCAAATGATCACCCGGTGGCCGGGCTGGGCCTTATGGGCGGCGGCGCCGTTCACGGAAATCATCTTGGAGCCTTCTTCGCCGCGAATGGCGTAGGTTTCGAAGCGCTCGCCGTTATCCAGGTTGTAGATCTGGATTTGTTCGTACTCAAGAATGCCGGCCATGTCCATCAGACGGCCGTCGATGGCGCAGGAGCCTTCGTACTCAAGTTCCGCGTGGGTGACGCGGGCCTGGTGCAACTTGGCTTTCAGCATGGTGCACTGCATGTTGGTACCTCTCTAAACAACCCTTGCGCGGGCACTGAAAATCGGCCGCTGCCAGGGGGGCGGCAGTATGCATGAATCACCGGTCACATACAATAAAGGGCCGGCGCCAAAGGCGGCATTATAGGGCAGTCTCCGCCAATTTCACGGTCACATTGTCGATCAATCTGGGGCGCCCCAGGCGCGCCGCCGCCGCGATCACCAGCGAGCGGTCTCCGGGCCCGGCCGGGGCCAGGGTATCGGCGTTGGCGACGGTCAGGTAATCCACCGCGAAGCCGTGCGCTTCGAGGGATGCGGCCAGGCGGGCCTCCAGGGCCCGGTAGTCGCGCTCGCCGGCCTCGATGGCGTGGCGGGCCTCCCGCAGGTGCTGCTGGAGGAGGGGGGCCTTGCGGCGCTCTTCGGCGGTCAGGAAGCCGTTACGGGAACTGCGCGCCAGCCCGTCCGCTTCGCGATCGGTGGCGGCGCCGATGATCCGCACCGGTATCAACAGTTCCGCCACCATGCGGCGAATCACCGCCAGTTGCTGGAAGTCCTTCTCGCCGAAGACCGCCAGATCGGGCTGAACAATATTAAATAATTTGCTTACCACGGTGGTGACGCCGCGAAAATGCCCGGGCCGATCGGCGCCGCACAGGTAATCGCCAAGGCGATCCACGTCCACCCAGGTGTGGTTCGCGCCCAGCGGATACATCTCCTCCACCGCCGGGGCAAAGGCCAGTGACACGCCAGCGTCGCGCAGTCGCGCGCAGTCCGCGTCCAGGGTGCGCGGGTAGGCGTCGAAATCCTCATTGGGCCCGAACTGGGTGGGGTTGACAAAAATCGACACCACCACCTCGTCGCTGTGGCGTTGCGCTTCGCGCACCAGGCTCAGATGGCCGGGGTGCAGGTTGCCCATGGTGGGCACGAAACCGACTTTTTTGCCGGCCTGGCGCCATTGGCGCACGCGCTCGCGCACCTCGGCGACGGTATGCAGCAGTTCCATGGTCAGAAGCAGTGCTGTTCGGCGGGAAACTGGCCGTCTTTCACGGCCCGGTCGTAGGCGCGGAACGCGGCGGCGATGTTTCCGCCGGCGTCCGCCATGAAATCCTGCACGAAGCGCGCCGGATTGGGGTTGAGCCCCAGCATGTCGTGCATTACCAGCACCTGGCCGTCGCACTCCGGCGCGGCGCCGATACCGGTCACCGGAATGCGCACGGCGGCGGTGATTTCGGCGCTCAGGGCGCGCGGCACGCACTCCAGCAGCAGCATGGCGGCGCCGGCCCGCTCCAGGGCCACGGCGGCCTCCAGCAGTTCCCGGGCGCCTTGCTCGTCCTTGCCCTGAACCCGGTAGCCGCCGAAGGCGTTCACCGCCTGCGGGGTCAGGCCCAGATGCACGCAGGCCGGCACGCCGTTGCGCTTGAGCACCGTTACCGCCTCGGCCAGCCAGGCGCCGCCCTCGAGTTTGACCATATTGGCGCCCGCCTGCATGAGCGCGCCGCTGGCGTCGAGAATGCGGTCCAGGGTGGCGGCGCCCAGGAAGGGCACGTCGGCCAGCACCAGGCTGCCCTGGTTGCCACGGGCGACGCACTCGGTGTGGTAGATCATGTCGTCCAGGGTCACCGGCACGGTGCTGTCGCGGCCCTGGATCACGTTGCCCAGGGAGTCGCCGATCAGAATGGCTTCCACGCCCGCTTCGCTGATCAGACGCGCGAAAGTGGCATCGTAGGCGGTGAGCATGGAGAACTTCTCGCCGTTCTGCTTGCGTTTGTTAAGGGTGCGGATGGTAACGGGCATGGGTGTCTTCCCCCGGGGAAACTGCGATTAGACCAGCGGTCGGGGGTTAAAATAGTGGCGCCCGGTGCGGATGTCCAGCAACTCGGCCACCAGTTGCTGGTAGTCGGCGTCGCCGTTGACCAGATCGATTTCCGCGGCGTTGACGATCAGCAGCGGTGCCCGGTCGTAGAAATGGAAAAAGCGGGTGTAGGCGTCATTAAGGCGGTTGAGATAGTCCGGGTCGATGCGCTGCTCGAAGCTGTTGCCCCGTTTCAGCACCCGCTGGCGCAATACCGGCGTGGGCGCCTGCAGGTAGATCACCAGATCCGGCGCCGGGGCGTCGATCAGCATGTGCTGGTAGACGTTGTCATAGAGGGCGAACTCGTCCTCGTCCAGGTTGACCTCGGCGAACAGGCGGTTCTTGTCGACCAGGAAATCCGCCACCCGGGGGCCGGAAAACAGGTCCTGCTGGCGGAGCTGGCGCAACTGATCGGCGCGCTGGAACAGGAAAAACAACTCGGTCTGCAGGGCGAAGCGGGCCGGGTCCTGGTAGAAGCGGGTCAGAAAGGGGTTGTCGTCGGCGCGCTCGAACAACGTATCGAAGCCGAAGGTGTCCGCCAGACGCTGGGCGAGCGTGGTCTTGCCGGCGCCGATGGGGCCTTCCACGGCGATGAAACGGGGCAGGTCGCCGTTATCGCGCAGACGATTAATGCGTTCGGTCAGCAAAGTGATCCTCCTCCAGGCAGTGCAGGCGCTGCAGTGGCTGGGCGGCGACCGCAGGCCAATAGTCGGCTACCGGGGTGCCGTCCGGCAAGCGACAATCGGGCAGCAGGTCGACCAGCGGGCCGATCACGAAGGCGCGTTGCGTGAGCTGGGGGTGCGGAACGGTGAGGCGCGGCAGGTCCAGTCGCTGGTCGTCCCAGAGCAGGATGTCCAGGTCCAGGGTGCGTTCGCCCCAGTGCCGGCGGCGTTGTCTTCCGGCGGCGGTTTCCAGGCCCTGCAGGGCATCCAGTAAGGCGAGCGGGGCCAGGGTGGTATCCAGCACCGCCACCGCGTTGATGAAGTCGGGCTGGTCCTGGGGGCCCACCGGGGCGCTGGCGTACAGGTCGGAATGGCGCGCCAGGCGGATGCCGGGCAGCGCGGCGAGAGATTCGAGCGCCCGGCACAGTTGCTGGCGGGGATGCGCCAGATTGCTGCCCAGCCCGATCACCACCATCGGCGTTCAGCCCTGGCCGTTGGCCGGCTTGCGCCGCCGCCGCCGGCGCTTGCCGCCACCGCCGGCGCCCTGATTGGGCCCCAGGGCCTGGACCATGGCGTCGCGCTGATCCTCGTCGGCGTCCTGGTAACGGGTCCACCAGTCGCCGAGACCGGGCGCCAGCTCGCCGGCCTGCTCGCGCAGCAACAGGAAGTCGTAGGCGGCGCGAAAACGGGGATGCTGGACCAGCGCCTCGGCGCGGCGCCCGCCACGGCGCGGCAGGCGGTCCTGGAGGTCCCACATTTCGCGCATCACGGTGGAGAAGCGGCGCGGAATGGCGGTGTGCTGGACCTGTTGATTGAGCGCCCAGCCGGCGGCCTTGTGCAGCGCCGGGGCCGGCGGCATGCCGTCGGCGCGCAGTTTCTCCAGGCGCGCCACCGTCACCGGCCACAACAGCACGGCGAAGATGAACGCCGGGGTCACGGGCTTGTCCTCCGCCAGCCGCCGGTCGGTATTGTCCATGGCGGCGAAAATCAATTTCTCCCACACCTTGCCCTGCTTGCCCTTGAGGCTTCGGTCGGTTTCCGGGAACAGGAAGTGGAACAGGCCCAGCGCCTGCAGCTGCTGCATGGAGGCGCGGGCGTGGCCGCTGAGGAACAGTTTCAGAACCTCGTCGAACAGGCGTGCCGGCGGCACTTGCAGCAGCAACTCGGCGAGCTCGGGGATTTTGCGGCTCGCTTTCTGATCCAGGTGGAAGCCCAGCTTGGCGGCGAAGCGCGCGGCGCGCAGCATGCGCACCGGGTCTTCCCGATAACGCTGCTCGGGATCGCCGATCAGGCTGATTTCGCCACGTTCGATGGCGCGGCGGCTGCCCACGAAGTCGTAGAGGGCGAAATCGGCGATGTTGTAATAGAGGGCGTTGATGGTGAAGTCCCGGCGCAGGGCGTCTTCCTCGATGCTGCCCCAGGTGTTGTCGCGCAGGACCAGGCCGGTTTCCTCATGGGCGGAGTGCTGGTCGCGGTCGAGCGCCTGGTCGTCGCGCTGGAACGCCCGGAAGGTGGAGACCTCGATCACCTCGCGGCCGAAGCGCACGTGCACGATCTGAAAGCGGCGCCCGATGATGCGGCTGCGCTTGAACAGGCGCTGCACCTGTTCCGGTGTGGCGTCGGTGACCACGTCGAAATCCTTGGGCTCGCGGCCGCACAGCAGGTCGCGCAGACAGCCGCCCACCAGAAAGGCTTGAAAACCCTGCTCGTGCAACCCATACAACACGTTAAGCGCGGCACGGGAGATCTGCTTGCGGGAAATCGGATGCTGGTCGCGGGGGATAACCCGGGCCTCGGGAAGCGCGGTGCCGCCGTTGGAACCTTTGCCGGCGGCGGCGGTCAATATCCCCAGCGGACGGCCCAGAAGGCGGATCGGGTAGGTGACGATTCCGGCGAGCCGGGCCAGGGCCCAGGTTAGGATTGCATCGGCCCAGACCACGGGCATGATAAGCCAGGTGAGGGCGCTTTTAAGCCTCGGTGAAAGGTTACGTGCCATTGAGCAAAAAACGTCCTGACGGAATGAAAGGCGGCATGGTAGCACTTTTTGCCAGCGGCCGGTTATTCGATCTGGAGAAAGGGTGGACGGTCCGCCGGGCGTGAGTAAAGTGGCGGTCCCGGAAAGTAAAAAGGGACCACAACCTTGGTTGTGATCCCCTATGCGCTGATTCTGTTGTTGTTATTGTTTGTGTTTTTTTCTGCCTTGCGCCATAACCAATTTTCGTTACGGCATTTTGTGTTGGCTCCAAGTTTATTCTTCTTCTTTTCTTGTTCTTATTGTGAGCCTTAACGCCTTGGTTGTTTTCCTTATGTGGCGTGGGATTCATAGTGCATGGATGGTTTTTCCATTGCAACAAGTTGTTAAACCCTTAAAAATCAACAACTTACAAAAACAAGATGAAATGTGAACAGTTATAAGCTTGGTCGCGGTAGCCCAGCTGTTACCGCGCTGTGTAGTAAGGTAACACTTCGCGGGTAACACCCTCTCCGCCCCCTTGCTCCCCACCCTGAAACCATAAAGGCAAGCGCTGAATTTCAGCGGCGGCTGCTCTTGCGGCGTGGTATGCCCAGCCGCTGGCGGCGTTCCCACAGGCTTTTTCGGCTGATCCCCAGTTTCTGGGCCAGTTCGGTTTCGGTCATGCTGTCCTGGTTTTCCAGCACGAAGCGGGTGAAATAGTCCTCCAGGGAGAGGTCCTCGGAGGGGTCCAGGCTGGCCCGGCTGACGCGCTGCGGCGTCCGATTGGGGTTGAGCCCCAGCTGCGCCGGGCCGATGCCGTCCTCCTCGGTGAGGATGACCGCCCGCTCAATGACGTTTTCCAGCTCCCGCACGTTGCCGGGCCAACTGTAGCCGCGCATTGCCGCCAGGGCCGCTTCGGTGAAGTGCAGAGTGCCCCGGTTGAGCTTTTCGCAGCTGCGGGTCAGCAGGGTGGCGGCCAGTTGTTCGATGTCGTCGTCGCGTTCGCGCAGCGGCGGCAGCTCCAGCTCCATGACATTGAGGCGGTAATAGAGGTCCTCGCGGAAGCGGCCGTCGGTGACCCGGGCCGGCAGGTCCATCTGGCTGCTGGCGATGACCCGGACATCCACCCGGCGCGGGGACAGCGAGCCCTGCCGGTGAATCTCGCCTTGTTCCAGCAGGGTCAGCAGGCGGCTCTGCGCCTCGTTGGAGAGCTCGCCGACTTCGTCGAGGAAGAAGGTGCCGCCATCGGCGTTTTCAATGCGCCCGGGCTGGTTTTCATTACCGAACAGATCTTCCAACTGCAGGGCCTTGGGCAGGGCGGCGCAGTGCACCGTGACCAGCGGCGCCGAGGCGCGTTCGCTGTGTTCGTGCAGGGCGCGGGCTGTGAGCTCCTTGCCGGTGACGGCCTCGCCGAGGATCAGCACCGGCGTGTCGGTGGGGCCGACCCGGCTGATGCGATGTTTGAGCTCGCGCATCGGCTCGCAGTCGCCGACCATGGAGCGCACCGGGTAGGTGCGCTCCATGTCCTGGCGCAGCGCCTGGTTGCCCCGGTTGATACGGCCTTCCTTGAGCACCCGCTGCACCGACATCAGCATTTCGTCGTGATCGAAGGGCTTGGGAATGTAGTCCACCGCCCCCTGGCGCATGGCGTCCACCGCTGAACGCAGGCTGGCGTAACTGGTCATGATCAGCACGGGCACCGGGGCCGCCAGCTCGATCAGCGCGGTGCCGGGCTCGCCGGGCAGGCGCAGGTCTCTGATGATCAGGTCGCACTGGGTGAGACCGTTCTCGCGGGCCTGCTCCACGGAGTCCGCCTCCGCCACCGAATGATCGTGCCGTTCCAGTAGCTTGCGCAGCGCGCCGCGAATCACCGGCTCGTCTTCAACGATCAGGATGTGGCTCATGGTGCCGTTCCTTTTTTAATGCGTGCTCGAGGCGCCGGCGATGAAGCGCGGCAGCTCGATGATGAAGCGTGTGCCCCGGTCGCCGTCGATGGGGCTTTCCACCCACACCGTGCCCTGGTGGTCCTCGATAATACTGTAAACCAGGGCCAGACCCAGCCCCGTGCCGCGCCCCGGCGGCTTGCTGGTGACGAAGGGCTCGAACAGGGCGTCGCGCAGTTCCGCGGGAACGCCATGGCCTTGATCCTCCACCTGGATGCGCACCTTGTCGCCCTGGTCGCCGCTGAAAACGCGGATCGGCTGGCCGTCATCACTGGCGTCCGCGGCGTTGCCGAGCAGGTTGACGAACACCTGCAACAGGCGTTGCGGGTCGCCGACGACTTCCAGGTCCGGCGCGCACCGGTTCTCGAACGGCTGCTCGCGGTGGTCCGGGTCCAGCAGCAGCAGCGCCATGGCCTCTTCGACCGTGGCGGCGACGTT
The DNA here is from genome assembly GCA_964556345.1 of uncultured Alcanivorax sp. Taxonomy (GTDB): domain Bacteria; phylum Pseudomonadota; class Gammaproteobacteria; order Pseudomonadales; family Alcanivoracaceae; genus Alloalcanivorax. The sequence goes on along the minus strand of CAZKWA010000029.1, from coordinate 25,035 downwards.
CACCGGCCCCTGGATGGTGTCGCGCAACCCGCCGGAGTGACTGAACGTCACCAGGGATTCCACGATACGGGTAATGCGGCGGGTTTGCTCCATGATCTGCGCGGCGCTGAGCGTTTGCTCCCGCGGGTCGCATTCCCCGTCCAGGTTCTGCGCCAGGCAGGCGATGGCGGTGACCGGGTTGCCGATTTCATGGGCGACGCCGGCGGCCAGGCGGCCGATCGAGGCGAGGCGCTCGTTGTGGGCCAGGTGGGACTCCATCTGCCGCAGTTCGGTCACGTCTTCGAGCACCAGGACCAGGCCGCCGGCCTGCTCGCTGGGGCCCGGACTGCGGATCAGGGATTTATGCAGGCTCAGCCAGCGGGACTGGCCGTCCACTTCCAGGTGCCGTTGGGGCTCGTGCATCGCTTCGCCGCGCCCGAATTCGGAGAGCAGGTCGCCCCAGGGGGCGGGCAGGTGGGCGAGCCGCGACCCGATGGTGTGCTCCGCGTCGATCCCGGTGAGGTGTTCCACCGCCCGGTTCCAGCCGATGATTTCGCCGTCGCCGCCCAGGGAGATCACCCCCATGGGCAGTTCCAGCAGGGTCTGGCGGTGGAAGCGGCGCAGGCTGTCCAGCTCGGCGGCCAGACCGGAGAGACGATCACGGTACTGTTCCAGGCGCGACTCGATGAACTGGATGTCCTCGCTGGATTCACCGTCCTGGGGTTTATAGGGCAGGTTGTCGTCCATCAACTGGTGCGCCACGGACGGGCCCAGCAGCCCGGACAAGTTGGTTTCCAGCTGATCGCGCAGGCGCCGCAAGGCGTAGGGCCGTGTTTCATCGGCGTCCAGCTGCAGGTCGCCGAGGGCCATGTCCACCTCGCGGGCGGCGGTGCCCGGGCCGAGCGGGCCGCTCAGCGCGGTGATGAATTCGTCCACGGTTTGCGCGCTCAGATCCCAGCGGTAGGGGCGGCGCAGGCTGTCCACGGCGCAGGCCTCGGCGGCGGTGCGTTCGGCCCGCGACATGGGCGTGATGATGGAGACGATGGCGTAGACCACGCCGTTGAGCACCACCGACACAATGGCCACCTGATTCCAATGGTCCGCGCCTTCGGCACGGCGCAGGCCGAACATGTCCACCAGGGCCTGGGCGTGCCAGTCCGGGTAGATCATGGGCAGCAGCAGCGCCGCCAGCCACACCGCGAAGCCCGCGCAGATGCCGGCGAACAGGCCGTTGCGGTTGCCGGACGGCCAGAACAGGGTGCCGATCAGAGCGGGGACGAACTGCAGCGCGGCCACGAACGACAGCACCCCCAGTTCCACCGATGAATGGTTGGGCCCGGCCAGGCGGTAGAACACATACGCCAGCGCCAGGATCGCGGCGATCAGCACGCGCCGGGTCCACAGCAGGTTCCGGTACAGGTCCTGGGCGGAATTGAGCGGGCTGGCGGGCAGGATCAAGTGGTTCAGGCACATGCCCGACAACGACAGGATCGCCACGATCAACATGCCGCTGGCGCCGGCGAGCCCGGCCAGATAGCCCAGCACCGCGCCGCCGCCGCCGTTGGCCAGGCCCACTCCCAGGGTGAAGTAATCCGGCGAGGTGGTGGCGTTGCTGGCCAGGGCGGCCCACAGAATGATCGGCACGCACAGCGCCATCACCAGGAACAGCAGCGGCAGCCCCCAGCTGGCCGATACCAGGGCGCGCGGGTTGAGGTTTTCCGTGAAGGCCATGTGGAACATGTGCGGCATCACCACGGCGGAGACGAAAAACGCCATGATCAGGGTGTGCCAGGTGTTGTCCTGCAGGGGCGCGTAGAGGCGGGACAGCATTTCCGGGTGCTGGTCGAGCCAGACGCCCAGGCCGGTCGGGCCGTCGAAAACGCCGAACAGGCCGATCAGCGCCACCGCCACGAACGCCGCCACCTTGATCACGGATTCGGTGGCGATGGCCACCACCAGGCCTTCGTGGCGCTCGCGGGCGGTGGCGTGGCGGGCGCCGAACAGAATCGCGAACAAGGTGATCAGCAGGCAGAACCAGAAGGCCACCCACGCCGGGTCCGGTTCGCCGGTGAGTATCTGGATCGACTCGGCCACCGCTTTGATCTGCATCGACAGCAGCGGCAGCATGCCCACCACCATCATCACGGTGGTCAGGGCGCCGGCCAGACGGCTGCGGTAGCGGAACGCGAACAGATCCGCCAGGGAGCCGAGCTGGTAGGTGGTGGTCAGCCTCAGGATCGGCGCCAGGAGAATCGGCGCCAGCAGGAACACCCCGGAGATGCCCAGGAAGTAGGCGAGGAAGTTGTAGCCGTAGTCGTGGGCGTAGCCCACCGAGCCGTAGATCGCCCAGGCACTGGCATAGACGCCCAGGGAAAATACATAGACCGCGGGGTGGCGCACCAGGCGCGCCGGGATCCACCCCTTCTCGGTGATCCACGCCACCAGGAACAGAAACAGCAGGTAGGCCCCGGCGATCAGGATCAGATCGCTGACGCTATAGGCCATCGACATCCCGGCTCCTGGCGATCCAGTAACTCAAGGCGATCAGCCCCAGCCACACCAGATAAGGGCGGTACCAGGCCCGGCCGCCTTCGCTCCACCAATCAATCAGTGACGGCGATAACAGGTAGGTGCCGAGGATGAAAATGATCAGCAGCCGGTCGGTGTACATGGTCGCTTCCTAAATCGAGGGCGGTGGCAGCCGGCGCCCGCCGGGCTGGCTGGCCGGTGACCAGTGCGCCCTGGCCCAGGCCAGTTGCTCCGCCACGCCGGCGTCGCGCAGCGTCCGCGGCGGCGCCAGGCCGACGTAACCGAGGGCGGCGAACAAGAAGGCGCCGGGCCGGTCGCTGTCGAGTGCGGCGGCGCCGGCGGATTTGCTCATCTTGCCGCCCGCCGGGTCCATCACCACCGGCAGATGAGCGTAGCACGGCGCGGCCTTTCCCAGGCACTCCAGCACCCATTGCTGGCGCAGGGTGGAGGCCAGCAGGTCGCTGCCGCGCACCACATCGGTAATGCCCATTTCGGTATCGTCCAGCGCGCAGGCCAGCTGGTAGCCGAACAGCCCGTCGCGGCGGCGTATCACGAAGGCGCCGCCCTCCAGGGCCAGATCCGCGCGCACCCGGCCCTGCAGACGGTCGTCCAGGTAGCGCGGTGCGTCGGGCACGGCCAGCCGCACCGCCCGGTCCGGGCCGGGCGGCCGCGCCACCGCCGGGCCGGGGTGGACGTTGTCCAGGGCTTTCAGTTGCTTGCGCGACAAGGTGCAATAGAACGCCTTGCCCTCGGCGAGCAGGGTGTCCACCGCCTGCTGATAATGATCGGTGCGTCGGCTTTGATACACGGGGGCGCCGTCCCAGTGCAGCTGAAAGGCCTCCAGCTGCCGCAGGATGGTATCCACCGCGCCGGGTTGCTGGCGGGGCGGATCCAGATCGTCGATACGCAGCAGCCACTGGCCGCCGTGATAACGGGCGTCCAGCCAGCCGGCCAGCGCCGTCACCAGCGAGCCGAAATGCAGCGGCCCCGATGGCGTGGGGGCGAAACGCCCCCGGTACGGCCGGTTCACCCGGCCAGCTGTTTTTCCTTGATTTCCGCCAGTTCCTTGCAGTCGATGCACAGTTCGGCGGTGGGGCGGGCTTCCAGGCGGCGGATGCCGATCTCGATGCCGCAGGCATCGCAGAAGCCGTAATCGTCCTTATCGATCTGGTCGAGCGCTTTCTCGATTTTCTTCAGCAGTTTGCGCTCGCGGTCGCGGGTGCGCAGCTCCAGAGCGAATTCCTCTTCCTGGGTGGCGCGGTCCGCCGGGTCCGGCAGGTTGGCCACTTCGTCCTGGAGGTGGTGCATGGTGCGGTCCGCTTCTTCCATCAGTTCCTGGCGCCAGGCCAGCAGAATCTGACGGAAATGGGCGCGTTGTGCTTCGTTCATGTACTCCTCGCCTTGATTGGCCGTGTAAGGCGTAAAACCATGAATGAGCGTTTCCGCCTTGGTGGCGGAGGATGGGGATTTCTTCACCTTGGATGTCACCTGATTGGAAGATGGAGAACGGGACGGCGGCTTGTCCGTGCTGCCGGTGGCCCTCCTGGCGGTTCCCGGGGAACGCGTGCTGCTCGGCTTGGCGGCGGCCGGACGGCTGGCTTTCTTGGCCGTCGTCTTTGCCGTGGCGGACGGCGCGGCCGATGCTTTCCGAGCGGTGCTTTTCTTCACCGCCGCCTTTTTGGCGGCGGGCTTGGCGGCCTTGCGGGCGGCGGCTTTTGCCGGCGCTTTCTTGGCCGCGCTTTGTTTGGCCGGTGTTTTCCGGGTCGCGGCCTTGGTGGCCGCGGCTTTCTTCACGGTCGCTTTCTTCACGGCCGTTTTTTGGGTCGTGGTTTTTTTGGCGGCGGCCTTTTTGACGGCTGCTTTCCTGGCCGCCGGCTTTTTGGCCGCTGCTTTTTTGGCGGCCGGGCGGGCCTTGGTTTTCGGCGTCGTGGTTTTGCCGGTGGCGGTTTTCTTTGCCGCCGCTTTCTTTACCACGGCTTTTTTCTTCACCGCGGTTTTCCTGGCCACCGCTTTTTTCGCGGCGGCTTTGGTCGTGGTCTTGGTGGCGGCGCGTTTAGGAGTGGTCTTGGCGGCGGCTTTTTTGGCCGCGGCCTTCTTCACGGCCGCTTTCTTGGGGGCCGCTTTTTTCGCGGTCGCTGTTTTCGTGGTGGCTTTCCTGGAAGCCGCGCTGCCCGCCTTGCTGGCCGTTTTCTTTTTGCTCTTGCTACCGGTGGCCATTTTGATCAACTCCCTTAACATAGTCACGACTCGCTACCTAAGAGCCCAGATCCCTGCAGGCGACAGCCGCCCTGTTTTCAGGGCCGCCCAATCCAGGACAGACAATAGTGTAATCTTCGACCTTACCGCTTTATTGCAAGCCTTGTCACTATTCAGCACAGTCGCACTTTCGTGGGCGATATTCGCTGGCGACAGGGCTCGCGAAGCGGGGGCATTCCTTGCCCGCGCACGCTTTGCGTGGCGAAACCACGGGATTATAACGACACCCAGGCCACAGGAAAGGGGTTTTTCTTGAAGCGTCCCATCTTGTCTCATCTCGCTGAACAGGCGCCGCCGTTTCACGTCATGGCGCTGCTGGAACGGGCCCAGTCCCTGGAGGCCGCCGGCCACGACATTTTGCACCTGGAAGTGGGCGAACCGGACTTCCCCTGCGCCGCGCCGATCATGGACGCGGCGCGCCGGGCCCTGGACCGGGGCCAGACCCGTTACACACCGGCCGCCGGCCTGCCCGCGTTGCGCGAGGCGATCGCCGACGACTACCGGCGGCGGTTCGGCGCCTCGGTAAGCCCCGCGCAGGTGGTGGTCACCCCGGGCGCCTCCGGGGCCTTGCAGCTGGTGATGGGGGCCCTGCTCAACGCCGGGGACGAAGTGCTGCTGTGCGATCCCGGCTACCCCTGCAACCGCCAGTTCGTGACCCTGTTCGGGGGCGTGCCCCGTGCCCTGCCGTTGAGGCCGGAGAACGGCTTCCGGCTGACCGCCGACACCCTGGCGCAAGCCTGGACCGAACGGACCCGGGTGGCGATGGTGGCGAGCCCGGACAACCCCACCGGCAACCGCGCGGACGGCGCCGAACTGGCCGAGCTGGCCCGCGCCTGCTCGGCCCGTGGCGGCACCCTGGTGGTCGATGAGATCTACCAGGGGCTCTGCTATGGCGCGCCGGCGGACACGGTGTTGCGCCACGGCGATGACGCGGTGGTGATCAACAGCTTCAGCAAGTATTTCGGCATGACCGGCTGGCGGCTGGGCTGGTTGGTGGCGCCGCAAGCCTGGGTGCCGGCGATGGAACGGCTGGCGCAGAACTGGTTTCTGGCGCCGGCCACGGTGGCCCAGCACGCCGCCCTGGCCGCCTTCGGCGAGGAGAGCCTGGCGATCGCCGAGCAGCGGCGGCAACTGCTGGACCGGCGCCGCACCCTGCTGATGGAGGCGCTGCCCGGTCTCGGGCTGCCGGTGGTGGGCGGTGCCGAGGGCGCTTTCTATCTGTACCTGGATGTGAGCGCTTACACCGACGACAGCTTCGCCTTCTGCCGGGATCTGCTTGAGCGCACCGGGGTGGCGCTGACGCCGGGGCTGGATTTTGGCACCCACCATCATCCCGAGCGCTATCTGCGCCTCGCCTATACCTGCGACGAAAGCCGTCTGCATGACGCCCTTGAGCGCCTGCGTGCCTATTTGGAGACGCCGTGAATTTTGATCCCCCCTTGCGTGAGGTGACGCTGCTGCGCCGCTATAAGCGCTTTCTCGCCGATGTGCGCCTGCCCGACGGCAGCGAGACCACGGTGCACTGCCCGAACACCGGCTCGATGAAGAACTGCGTGCTGCCCGGCCAGGAGCAGGCGGCGCTGATCTCCGACAGCGGCAACCCCAAACGCAAGTACCGTTACACCCTGGAAGCGGTGCGGGTGGCGCACGGCCACTGGGCGGGCGTGAACACCGGGCGCACCAATGCCCTGGTGGCGGAGGCGCTGAGCGCCGGCCGTATCGACGGTCTGTCGCCGGAGGACGGGGTGGAGCGCGAAGTCACTTTCGCGGAGAGCCGCTTCGACCTGGCGCTGGGCGAGCGTGCCGCGCCGCACACCTTCATCGAAGTGAAAAACGTGACCCTGGGGCCGGCGCCGGATGAGCCGGACAGTGGTGTGATCCGGTTTCCCGATTCAGTCACCGAGCGCGGCCAGAAGCATTTGCGCACCTTGATGGCGGCCGCCCGGCAGGGGCACCGGGCGGTGCTGTTCTTCTGCGTGCAGCACAGCGGTGCCCGCTCCGCCGGGCCCGCCGACGACGTGGATCCGGTTTACGGGCAACTGCTGCGCCAGGCCGCGGCCGCCGGTGTGGAAATTCTTGCTTGGCGCACGCGGATGAGCGGCGAGGTATTCGTGCTGGAGGCGCCGGTGCCGGTGGTCATGCCTTGAGCCGTGATCAGTGTTCGAGCAGCCGCCGCATGGTGGCCAGTTCCTGCTCGAGGTCATTGATGTGGTCCTGCCAATAGCGCGGTGAGTCGAACCAGGGGAAGGCCAGGGGAAACGCCGGGTCGTCCCAGCGTTGCGCCAGCCAGGCGCTGTGGCGCAGCATGCGGCGCGCGCGCAGCGGCTCGATCAGCGTGCGTTGCCGCCAGGGGAAGGGCAGGAAGGTTTCGTAGCCCTCGGCCAGGGTGCGCAGCTGCTGTTGGTTTTCCTCGGCGTCGCCGGAGAGCAGCATCCACAGGTCCTGCATGGCGGGCCCGCGCACGCTGTCGTCCAGATCCACGAAATGGGGCAGGTCGTCGCGCCACAGGATGTTGCCGGTGTGGCAGTCGCCGTGCACGTTGATCGCTTGCCAGCTGACGCCGCCCAGCCGTTCGCCGATGGCCTCGATCAGCGCCTCGCCCAGGTCGCGGTAGCGTCCCGCGAAGTTGGGATCCACCACCCCCTGATTCACATAGTCCACGGCGGCCCGGCAATCGGCGATGATGTCGATGGCCGGGCGGGTCTGGAAGGGGCGGTCGTTACCGGCCGCGTGCCAGCGTGCCAGGGTGCGGCCGAGCACCAGCAGGTGGTCGGCGTTGGCCAGCTCCGGGGCATGGCCGCCCTGGCGCGGGAACACGGTGAAACGAAAGCCGGCGTGGTAAAACAGGGTCTCGCCCGCGGCGTTCGCCAGCGGCGCCACCACCGGCAGTTCCTGTTCGCGCAGGAAGCGGCTGAAGGCGTGCTCTTCGAGAATCTGGGCATCGCTCCAGCGCCGCGGCCGGTAGAACTTCACCACCACCGGCGTGGTGTCTTCCAGCCCCACCTGATAAACGCGGTTCTCGAAGCTGTTGAGCCCCATCAAGCGGCCGTCGGTGACGAAGCCGGCGCTGTCCACGGCGTCGAGGATGACGTCCGGGGTGAGGGCGTCGAACGGATGGGTGGAGCCTTCCTGGTCGGTCATTTCGAATGCTCGGTTACGCGGTGGCTTCGACGTTGCCCACCCAGATTTCCCCATCGCGGATTTCCAGCGGTACCGCGGTGAGGGTGTCGCCGCTGCACGGGCCGGACAGGCAGGCGCCGTTTTCCGGTTCGAACAGGGCGCCGTGGTTGGCGCACACCAGGAAACGGCCGTCGTCGTCCATGAACTGGTCGGGCATGAAGTTCAGCTCGATACCCAGGTGCGGGCACCAGTTCAGGTAGGCGTGAAACTGGCCGTCGAATTTGACCACGATCACCGGCTGGTCGCCGACCATGAATTCCCGGGCGCTTTCCTCGCCGATGTCGTCGGTTTTGCAGACCGCTTGCATGCTTTCTTCTCCCGTTACGCGCCCAATACCTGTTTACGCACTTCCAGATGGGCCTCGGCGGACAGGCGCGGGCCGAACTCGGTGACCAGGCGGGCGCTGGCGGCGGCCGCCAGCTTGCCGGCGGTGACATGGTCGTAACCGTGGGTCAGGGCGTACAGGTAGGCGCCGGCGAACATGTCACCGGCGCCGTTGGTGTCGATGGCTTTGACCGGCGGCGCCTCGATGTGATGCACCCGCTCGCCGTCCCACACCAGCGCGCCCTCGGCGCCCCGGGTCATGACCAGGCTGCGGCACAGCGGCTTGAGCGCTTCCAGGGCGGCTTGCGGGCTGTCGGTGTCGGTGTAGCCCAGCGCCTCCGCCTCATTGCAGAACAGCAGGTCCACGCCGTCGCCAAGCATTTCCGCGAGGCCGTCGCGGAAAAACTGCACCATCGCCGGGTCGGAGAACGTCAGCGAGGTGCGCACCTGGTGTTTTTTCGCCAGCTGACGAAGGCGCACCGCGGCGGCGCGGGCGCTGTCGGAGCTCACCAGGTAGCCCTCGAGATAGACGAAATGGGAGGCGGCGATGGCCTGCTCGTCCAGCTCCTGTTCGCCGACGAATTGCGAGATGCCCAGAAACGTATGCATGGTGCGTTCCGCGTCCGGAGTGATCATCACCAGGCACTTGCCGGACACGCCGTCTTCGCGGGCGCCGGTCATGTTGGTGTCGACGCCGGCGGCCAGGAGATCCCGCACGAAAAAATCACCGGTGTCGTCGCCGGCCACCTTGCAGGCGTAATAGCCGTTGCCGCCGAAGTGGCGGGTGGCGACCACGGTATTGCAGGCGGAGCCGCCGCAGGTGTGTTTGTGGGGTTCGGCTTCGCCGGCCAGCGCCGCCACCAGTTCCCGCTGGCGCGCCTCGTCGACCAGGGTCATCAGGCCCTTGCTTAAATCCAGACGGGTCAGGAACTCATCGGTTACTTCCACTTCGGTGTCCACCAGGGCGTTGCCGAGGGCGTAAACGTGGTATTTCTTTTCCATGCGGGCTCCGGGCCGGTTGGCAAAAGTAGCCATTATGGTGGTGGCGCCGCCGCATGCCAAACCGGGTTTGCGGAACAAAGTGTAAAACCGGGCGTTCTTACGTAGGCTCCCGACCACCGTCTCACTATACTCGCGGCCATGGCGAAGAATGCGAAAAAGCCGGCGTCCGCCCGTAAAGGGTCCGCGCGCCGCCCCGCTAAGTCGGGAAACAAACGTAACACCCGCTCCGGGGGGCGACGCTGGTTCAGCTGGCGCTTCCTGGCCAAGTTATCGGTGGTGCTGCTGGTGCTGGCGGCCGCCGGGCTGGCCTATCTGGACGCCTATGTGCGCGACCGGTTCGACAGCCACGTCTGGCAGTTGCCGGCGCGCGTCTATGCGCGCCCGGTGGAGCTCTACCCCGGCCGGGTTCTGTCGCGCAACGACATGCTCAAGATGCTGGAGTTGATGCGCTACCGGCGGGCTGGCGGCGCGCCCACGCCGGGCAGTTACACCACCGACGGCAACACCCTGGTGATCCACACCCGTGGTTTCCGTGACAGTGACGGCGGCGAGCCGGCCCAGCGTATTCGCGTCACGCTCGGCGGCGGCCGTGTCAGCGCCCTGAAAAGCAATGACGGCGATTCGCTGGCACGCCTGGAGCCGTTGCAGATCGGCAGTATCCACCCGGGCCACACCGAGGACCGGGTATTCGTGCCGCTGGATCGGGTGCCGCCCCTGCTGGTGCAGATGCTGCTGGCCACCGAGGACCGCGACTTCTACGAACACCACGGGGTCTCGCCACGGGGTCTGGCGCGGGCCATGGTGGCCAACGTCAAGGCCGGCGGCCTGGTCCAGGGTGGCAGCACCCTGACCCAGCAACTGGTGAAGAATTTCTGGCTGACGCAGGATCGCACCCTGGCCCGCAAGCTGGTGGAAATGCCCATGGCGGTGCTGCTGGAACTGCACTACAGCAAGGAACAGATTCTCGAGGCCTATCTCAACGAGGTGTATCTGGGCCAGGACGGCAAACGCGCCATCCACGGCATGGGGCTGGGTGCCCAGTTTTATTTCGGGCGACCGCTGGAAGAACTGGAGCCCCACCAGCTCGCCACCCTGGTGGCCCTGCTCAAGGGCCCCAGCTACTACGATCCGCGCCGTAATCCGGAGCGTTCCCTGGCGCGCCGCAATACGGTGTTGAAGGTGGCCCTGGAGGAGGGCGCGCTGAGCGAGCAGCAATACCGGCGTTTCCGCGAGCGCGACCTGGAGGTGGTGCCGCGCGGCGCGTCGCCGTTGTACGCCTTCCCGGCGTTCATTGATCTGGTGCGTCGTCAGCTGGCACGGGATTATCCGGCCGATGTGCTCGGCGAAGAGGGGCTGCGGATTCACTCCACGCTGGACGTGCTGGCTCAACTGGCGTCGGAGAAAGCACTCAGCGAGCATCTCGACAGCATCGACGGCTCCGGCGAGGCTCTCAACGGCGCGGTGGTCGTGGTGGCGCCGGCCCAGGGCGACGTACTGGCGCTGGTGGGCAGCCGCGAGTCCCGCGCCCAGGGCTTCAACCGCGCTCTGGATGCGTCCCGGCCGATGGGCTCGCTGGTCAAGCCCGTGGTGATGCTCACCGCACTGCAGCAACCGAAACGTTACAGCCTCGCCACCCCGGTGGCGGACGAGCCGATCACCGTGCCGCTGACCACCGGCAAAAGCTGGACGCCGCAGAACTTCGACGGCGAATCCAAGGGGCCCATTCCCCTGGCGGACGCGCTGGCGTATTCCCGCAACCAGGCCACGGTGCGTCTGGGCATGGACGTGGGCCCGGACGCGGTGGTGCGCACCCTGTCGCAGCTGGGCGTGAAAAAGACCATTCCGGCTTATCCCAGTATCCTGCTCGGCAGCATTGGCATGACGCCCTTCGAGGTGGCGATGCTGTATCAGCCTCTGGCCACGGGCGGGTTCGCCACCCCGCTGCGTTCGATCACCGATGTGCTGGACAAGGAGGGCGAGCCGCTGGCCCGTTACCCGGTGGACACCGAGGAGGTGCTCGATTCCGGGCCCGCCTATTTGATCCAGTGGGCCATGCAGCAGGTGGTCGAAAAGGGCACCGCCCGTTCCGCCCGGTCGGTGCTGCCCGCCGACCTCAAGGTGGCCGGCAAAACCGGCACCAGCGATGAGTATCGGGATGCCTGGTTCGCCGGCTTCTCCGGGAATCATCTTTCCGTGGTCTGGGTGGGCCGCGACAATAATGAAAACGCGCGCGTGACCGGCTCCTCCGGCGCCTTGCCGGTGTGGAGCCGGTTGATGGCCGGGCTGCCGCAGACCAGCCTGTCCCAGACGCCCCCGCCGGGGGTGGAGACAGTCTGGATGGACCCTTCCGGGGAAAAAACCAGTGGCAAAGGCTGTTCCGGCGCCCGCGAATATCCGATGCTGGAAGCCTCCATCCCGGAGCAAAGCGACGGCTGTGGAAACGCGACCCAGGTTAAGGAAGGAGTGGTGGAATGGTTCAAGGGCTGGTTCGACTAGCGCTGCTGGCGGTACTGCTGTTATCCGGTTGCGCGGTGACGCCGCCGGCGGAAAAGGCGGAGCCGGTGACGGCGAACACCGAATTGCAGGGCTCCCCGGCCCTGGCCTTGCTGAGCCGCGCCGAGCAGGCGCGGACCGAGGGGCGCACGGCGGCGGCCAGCCGCTATCTGGAACGGGCCCTGACCATGGCGCCGAATTCCTCCTGGTTGTACCGCGAGCTGGCCATGCTGCGCCTGGAAGAGGGCGACGGTCATGCCGCCGAGGGCTTTGCCCAGCGCGCCCTGCGCCTGGCGCCGGATAACGACGCCTATCGCGCCGAGCTCTGGGAACTGGTGGCCGCCGCCCGCGCCGAGCAGGGCGACCGCAGTGGCGCCGACGAGGCACGCTCGCGGGCCCAGGCCCTGCGTGCTCCGGACCGCGCATGACACCGGCGGTGAAGATGGCCGAAGAGGCCGGCGTCGACTTCCGGCTGCACCGTTACCGGCACGACCCCGACGCTGAAAGCTATGGATTGGAAGCCGCCGAGTTGTTGGGCCTGGATCCGCGCCGGGTGTTCAAGACGTTGCTGGCGGTGGTCGACGATCAGCCCCAGGTGGCGATGGTGCCGGTGCACCTCAGCTTGGATCTGAAGGCGCTGGCCAAGGTGGCCGGCGGCAAGAAGGCGCGGATGGCCGGCGCCGATCTGGCGCAGCGGGTCACCGGTTATGTACTGGGCGGCATCAGCCCGCTGGGGCAGAAGCGCCGGCTGCCGCTGTGGCTGGACCAGAGTGCGCTGAGTTTCGACACTCTGTATATGAGCGCCGGCCGGCGGGGGCTGGAAATCGAGATGGCGGCGGTGGATTTGCTGGCGCTGACGGCGGGCCAGTGTGCTGTTCTGGCTCGCTGATCCGGGCACACCCGATCCCGGCGCTCCTTGGAAGATTCATCGCCAGGGCTGCTACGAAGCTCGGTTTGTGGGAGCTTGCCTTGCAAGCGAAAGGCCGGCTCTGCCGGCCGGCGGGATGCCAGAGAGGTTGTTGGTGCTGCCGTTAGAGGGGGCTCTGGCATCCTGCCGGGAGCTTCGCTCCCTTTCGCGGGCAGGGCCCGCTCCCACAAGGTACCACCATGCTACCCAATTAAAGCGTGTTGAACGCGTCCCGGGCGGCCTGGATGGTGGTGTCGATGTCTTCGTCGCTGTGGGTGATCGACACAAAGCCCGCTTCGAAAGCGCTGGGCGCCAGGTAGACGCCGCGATCCAGCATGGCGTGGAAGAAGCTGTTGAAGCGCGGCTGGTCGCAGGCCATCACTTCATCGAAGCGGCTGATGCGGGTCTGGTCGGTGAAGAACAGACCGAACATGCCGCCGGCGCGGGTGGTGTGAAAGCCGATGCCCGCGCCCCGGGCGGCTTCGGCCAGCCCTTCGGTGAGGCGTTCGGTTTTCGCTTCCAGTTCCTCGTAGAAGCCCTCCCGGCGCAGTTGCTTCAGCGTCGCCAGACCGGCCGCCATGGCCACCGGATTGCCGGACAGGGTGCCGGCTTGATAAACCGGCCCCAGCGGCGACAGTTTTTCCATGATCGCTTTTTTACCGCCCAGCGCGCCCACCGGCATGCCGCCGCCGATGATCTTGCCCAGGGTGGTCAGGTCCGGTGTCACGCCATAGTGCGCCTGGGCGCCACCTCGCGCGACCCGGAAGCCGGTCATCACCTCGTCGAAAATCAGCACCGCGCCGTATTGGTCGCAATAGTCGCGCAGCGCTTCCAGAAAGCCCTGGGTGGGCGGCACGCAATTCATGTTGCCGGCCACCGGTTCGACGATCACGGCGGCGATCTGGCCGCCCTGGGCCTTGAACACTTCCGCCAGGCCGCCGGCGTCGTTGAAATTGAGGGTCAGGGTGTCGTCGGTGACCGCTTTGGGCACGCCCGGTGAACTGGGCGTGCCCAGGGTCAGGGCGCCGGAGCCGGCTTTCACCAGCAGGCTGTCCACATGACCGTGGTAGCAGCCCTCGAACTTGATCACCTTGTCGCGGCCGGTGTAGCCGCGCGCCAGGCGCAGGGCGCTCATCACCGCTTCGGTGCCCGAGTTGACCATGCGCACCATGTCCATGGAGGGCACCATTTCGCAGACCAGGTCGGCCATGTCCACCTCGGCGGCGGTGGGGGCACCGAAACTGAGGCCGTCGGCCACCGCCTTGAGTACCGCTTCGCGCACTTCCTGGTTGTTGTGGCCGAGGATCATCGGGCCCCAGGAACCGACGTAATCCACGTACCGGTTGTCGTCCTCGTCGAACAGGTAGGGGCCTTCCGCGTGGCGGAAGAACACCGGCGTGCCGCCCACGCCTTTAAAGGCGCGGACCGGTGAATTCACGCCGCCGGGGATGTGCTTCTGGGCACGGCGGAAAAGTTGTTCGGAATGCTTGCGACTCATGGGGACTCCTTGAAGGGGGGCGCCTGGAAGGCGGCACTGAGCCGCCGGGCGGCGGCTTCCACGCCGTCGTTGTCGGCGTGGCCGAACAGGGCGTGGATCACGGCCACCAGGTCGGCGCCGGCCTCGATCAGTTGCCGGGCATTATGCGGATTCACTCCGCCGATCGCCACCAGCGGCAGCGTAAAGCGGCGCCGCGCCTCGCGCAGGGTGTCCAGCGAGGCGGGCGGCGCGCCGGGCTTGGTGCGCGACTCGAAAAAGCGGCCCAGGGCCAGGTAGTCGGCGCCTTCGTCGGCGGCTTTTTGCGCCAGATCGAGGCGGCCGTGGCAGGACACGCCGATCAGCTTGTCGTCGCCGAGCAGCGTACGGGCGTGGCGGACCGCGCCGTCGCTCTGCCCGAGGTGCACGCCGTCGGCTTCCACTTCCGCGGCCAGGGCGGCGTCGTCGTTGACGATAAAGCGCGCGCCATGGTCCTTGCAGAGCAGTGCCAGCCGCGCGGCCCGGTGGCGGCGGGTATCGCTGTCCGCCGGCTTGTCGCGGTACTGGAGCAGCGTGGCGCCGCCGCGCAGGGCCGCCTCCGCGGCGCTCAGCACCCGGTCGCCGGGTGTCAGATGTGGATCGGTGATGGCGTACAGGCCCTGTAGTCGCGGGTTCATGGTGTCAGGCTCCGGTCCGGTACGTACTGGCCGCCGCCGGGGCGCCAGGCGTGTTGCAGGGCGCGGTGCAGCCACGCCTGGGCCTCGGCGATCGCCTCTTCCAGGGGCAGACCGCGTGCCAGCAGGCTGGCCACCGCCGAGGCCAGGGAGCAACCGGAGCCGTGGTAGACCTCCGGCAGGCGTGGCCATTCCCACTGGCGGTGCCGGTCGCCCAGGAACAGATGATTGGTCACCTGATCGGTGACCAGCACCGCCTGGCCGCAGCGCCGGGTGAGCGCGAAGCCGGCGGCGGCCACGTCCGTTTCGCCACTGAGCGTATTGGCCTCGGGCAAATTCGGCGTGAGAACGGTGGCCTGCGGGGCGAGCCGCTCCAGCAGGGTGGCGTTGAGGTCGCCCTGGGCCAGGCTGCCGCCGGCCTCGGCGGCGAGCACCGGGTCCAGCACCACGGGCACGCCGGGCAGGCGGGCGAGAAGCCGGGCGATCCATTCCACCATGGCCGGCGAGCCGGTCATGCCGATCTTCACCGCCTGGAATTCATAGTCGGCGAGCAGGGCGTCGGCCTGCCGCTCCAGCAACTCCAGCGGGGTCAGCTGGAAGCCGCTGACATTGCGGCTGTTCTGGATCGTCAGCGCGGTGATCAGCGTGCTGGCGAAGCCGCCGGTGCTTTGGATCGCTTCGATGTCGGCGTGGATGCCGGCCCCGCCGGACGGATCATGGCCGGCGATAACAAGAATATTGGGTCTCATGGATACGGCGCTCAGAACGGTTTCACCACGGCCAGGATAACAATCACCACCAGCAGTAACACCGGCACCTCGTTAAAAATCCGGTAGAACCTGTCGCTTTTGGTGTTGGCGTCGGCGGCGAACTTCTTCAGGTAGGCCAGACAGACGTGATGGTAGCCGATCAGCAGCACCACCAGCGCCAGCTTGGCGTGCAGCCAGCCCTGGGTTTTGTAGTAGTCCCAATTGAGCGTCAGCATCCAGATGCCCAGCACCAGGGTGGCGATCATCGAAGGGTTCATGATGCCCCGGTAGAGCTTGCGCTCCATGAGCTTGAAGCGGTCCCGGCTGACCTGGTCCTCGGCCATGGCGTGGTACACGAACAGCCGGGGCAGATAGAAGATCGCCGCGAACCAGCAAATCACGGCGATAAGGTGGAAGGCTTTCAGCCATAGCATGGAGGTTCTCCCGATACATAGAAGGTGGGGGCACGGCGTTGGAGTGTGACCCCGCGGTCGCTGTATACTACAGCGCCTCGCTTGTATCGTCCCGCGCTGCCGGGAGTACGGGCCGCCTTCCGCCATTCCCGGCGCCAGCCGCTGACGCCGACCTGATGACAAGAGGATGCCGTGACCAAGCCACCGCGTGCCAGCCGCCTGCTGCGATACTACCTGTTTCGCACCCGGCGTCTGTCCCGTCGCCAGCTGGGCACGCTCCAGGACTGGAAGATGCGGGTGGTGTTCTGGATCGGCGCCATGATGGTCGGCCTGGTCACCGTGGGGTTCGCCTGGGTGGCCGAATTGTGCGCCGAGGCGTTCGCCGAAATGGAGCGGCACTCGTCGCTGCTGCCGGTGCTGGTCACGCCGCTGGGGATGCTGGGGATCGTCGCCGTGATGCGCCGTACCGGCCCGGAGGCCCAGGGCAGTGGCATTCCCCAGGTGCTGGTGGTGCTCAAGCAGCGTTATCACTGGTTGCGCCCCACCTTTCTGTCGTTTCGAGTCATCGTCATGAAGTTCGCGCTCACCTGCATGGGGTTGCTGTGCGGCGCCAGCATTGGCCGGGAGGGGCCCAGTGTGCATATGGGCGCGGCGATGATGTACTCGGTGGGGCGGGTCGGCCGCCTTCAGCAGAAGTACGTGGACAACGCCTTGATCGTGGCGGGCGGCGCCGCCGGCGTGTCGGCGGCGTTCAACGCGCCGCTGGCGGGGATCGTGTTCGCCATTGAGGAGCTGTCCGGTTCGTTCGAGCAGCGCACCAGCGGCACCTTGATTCTGGCGATCATCCTCTCCGGCGTGGTGGTGCTGGCGATCGCCGGGCACTACAGCTTTTTCGGGCACCCCGAGGGCGCTCTGGATATCACCCGGGACTGGCTCGCCATCGGCGTCACCGGGCTGGTCTGCGGTCTGCTGGGCGGGGCCTTCAGCCGGTTGTTGATTTCCGGCAGCCGCTTTCTGGCGCCCTACGGCCGCAAGCACCCTTATAGGGTGGTGTTGCTGTGCGCCTTGGTTCTGGTGCTTCTCGGCCTGGTCACCGGCGGCGCCACCTACGGAAGCGGCTATGAGCAGGCCCGCCATTTGCTGAGCGGCGGCGTTGATGGCGACTGGAGTTTTCCGCTGGCGAAAATGGCGGCCACCCTGGTGTCGTATTTCACCGGCATCCCGGGCGGGTTGTTCTCGCCCAGCCTGGCCGCCGGGGCCGGCGTCGGCAATGTGATCGGTGGTTTGTTCCCGGGCTCCTCGGTCGTGGGGATTACCCTGGTGGCGATGGCCGCCTTCCTGGCCGGGGTGATTCAGCGGCCGATTACGTCTTTCGTGATCGTCATGGAACTTACCGGGAACCGCCACGATATTCTGTTGCCGTTGATGGCGGGGGCGTTCCTGGCGGCGGCGGTGGCCAAGCTGATATGGCTGCGCCCGCTTTACGACTCCCTCGCGGAGCGGCTGCAGGAAGGCGAGGGCATGGCGCTCGACCGGGCCCGGGTGGTGAGCACGGAAGGCGGCGCCCAGGACGAGCATGGACGGGGCGCCGGCGGCCGATGAAGTTGCCCGTCATGGCGGTGGTGCCTATGATGCGAGTCCTTTGTGAGAACGTGTAACGGGAGTAGGGCATGACCCAGGTCGACGCGGCCAACCCTCTGAAAGTCGGCATTGTCGGCGGCACCGGTTATACCGGTGTGGAGCTGCTGCGCCTGTTGGTGGGGCATCCGCTGGTGCGCCTGGAAACCATTACCTCGCGCAGTGAGCAGGGGTTGAAAGTCAGTGACCTCTTCCCGTCCCTGCGAGGCCACACTGATCTGATGTTCGAGCAGCCGGATGTCTCCGCGCTGGCCGCCTGCGACGTGGTGTTCTTCGCCACGCCGCACAATGTCGCCATGCGGCTGGTGCCGGAGTTGCTGGCGGCGGGCACCCGGGTGGTGGATCTGTCGGCGGATTTCCGCCTCCGTGACGCCGGGGTATGGAGCCAGTGGTACGGCGAGCCCCATGCCTGCCCGGAGCTGTTGGAGCAGGCGGTCTACGGCCTGCCCGAAGTGAACCGGGCGCGCCTTCGCGAGGCCCGGCTGGTGGCCTGTGCCGGGTGCTACCCCACCGCGATTCAGCTCGGTTACCTGCCGCTGCTGGAACGGGGCTGGGCACGGCCGGAGCCGCTGATCGCCAGTGCCGCCAGCGGCGCCAGTGGCGCCGGGCGCGGGGCCAAGGTGCCCATGCTGCTGGCCGAGGCATCGGAGAGCTTCAAGGCTTACGGGGCCAGCGGCCACCGTCACCTGCCGGAGATCGAGCAGGGGCTGGGGGATATCGCCGGTGGGCCGGTGTCGGTCACCTTCGTGCCGCACCTGGTGCCCATGGTCCGCGGTATCCATGCCAGCCTGTACGCCACCGTGACCGCCGACACGCCGTCGCTGGATCAGGTGCAGGCGGCGTTCGAGGCACGCTATGCCGATGAACCCTTTGTCGACGTCATGCCCCGGGGCAGCCACCCTGAAACGCGGTTCGTGAAAGGCGCCAACCATTGCCGGCTGGCGATCCACCGGCCCCGGGACGGCGACGTTCTGGTGGTGCTGTCGGTGATCGATAATCTGGTCAAGGGGGCGTCCGGCCAGGCGATCCAATGCATGAACATCATGTTTGGCCTGGAAGAAACGGCCGGCATCGATCACCCCGCGTTGTTGCCCTGATGGCCAGGGGTAACCGGCCCAGAGCGGGCGTCGACGATGTGATCCTGGTCCCCGTGAGCCCGTCGCTCCGTCGACGCGCCCGGGCCATGTTGGTGGTGGCGGCGTTGGTGGCCGTGATCGCGGCGTTCCTGGCCGGGTCCTGGCTGGGACAGAGCGGCGCCCTGGACAGCAATCTGAAGAACAGTGAACTGCGGGCGGCGCTGCGCGAGGCCCGTCAGGAGCTGAGCACGGTCCGCCATGACCTGGCCCGCTACCGGGCGGAGGTGGAGGTGGCCGACCAGGCCCGCGAGCAGCTGCGCCAGGAGATCCGGGGGCTGCGCGATCAAAGCGCGGAGCTGGAAGAGGCGGTGGCCTTCTACAAGAATGTGATGTCGCCGGGGGCCTCCGACGCGCCCATGCAGGTGCAGAAGTTCGAAGTGACCCCGGTCAACGGGGAGCGACGGTTCCGTTACCGTTTGATACTGGTTCAATCCGGCGATAACCGGGGATACTTGTCGGGGACGGTGAGCTTTGAGCTTAAGGGCGCCCGTGACGGGGAGCCGGTGACCCTGGACGCCGCCGATCTGCTGGGGGACAACAGCGATTTGAGATTCCGCTTCCGATATTTCCAGGAGCTTTCCGGTACCCTGACGGTACCCGAGGGTATGCGGATCAACGCCTTGGAGATGACCGCGCGGGCCACCGCGCCGCGTCGTGCCGAGGTGGTTCAGAGCCTCCCCTGGTAACCGGGCCGCGATGTGGCCGGATACGCCGGGGGGCACATCGAATAATCAAGCAGGAGAACGACAGGTGATTGGGCGAGACAAGAAGAGCACGGGTGGTCAGCAAAATTTCCGCGATCACACCCTGATCGCTCCCAGTGCCCGCATCGTGGGCGATATTGAGTTCAATGGGGGATTGCACGTTCAGGGGGAAGTGGACGGCAATATCACCGTCGGTAAAGACGGCGGCCAGCTGGTGATCGGCGAGAGCGGCGTGGTGCGCGGTGAAATCCGCGTTCCCAGAATCACCATCAATGGCCGGGTGGAAGGCGACGTGAACGCCACCGAGCACCTGGAATTGGCCAGCAAGGCCCAGGTGGAGGGCAATGTCTTCTATGTGATGATCGAGATGCTGATGGGCGCACGGGTCAACGGCAAGCTGGTGCGCCTCGACGACGAGCGGCGTAACCTGCCGGCCCCGGAAAAGCCCGGCGACCGGCCCGCCACGGGCGCCGCGGAAACGGATGCCCAGCCCGAGAATACTTGACTGTAATAGTCGGGTACTGGACTATGGGCGCGTGATAACGGCATTGAGTGACATGAGCGAATCCGGACCCATCATCCTGACCGAACGGGCCGCCGCCAAGGTGCGCGAGCTCCGTGACGATGAAGGCAACCCCGAGTTGAAGCTGCGGGTGTATATCACCGGCGGCGGCTGCGCGGGGTTTTCCTATGGTTTCACCTTCGACGAGCAGGTGAACGAGGACGATACGGCGGTGGCCCGCGAAGACGTGACACTGTTGGTGGACGCCATGAGCATCCAGTATCTGGACGGCTCCCAGGTGGACTACGAGCAGGGTCTGATGGGGTCCCGGTTTATCGTCAACAATCCCAACGCGGCCACCACCTGTGGTTGCGGTTCCTCGTTCTCGGTTTGACCCGGGCCGGCCCTGTCATTTAACGGTCATTAAAGTATCAGAATATTGTCTTGAGCAGCATGGAGGCTGTAGACATGACGATACAGAGACCATCCATCCAAAGAATGACGGCCGCGGACACCCGCGCCATGTGCTGGTTGCTGGCTCAGCCCCGGGCCGCCAGCCGTGCCCGCATGGCCAGGGCGATCTCGCGATTCGGCGACGGGCCCTTCTACGCGGCGCTGGTGGCGGTGCTCTGGCTGGTCGACCCCCAGGACGGCACCCGTTTCGCCCTGGCGGCGGCGGTGGCGTACGGCCTTGAAGTGCCGGCGTTCATGGTGCTCAAGAATCTGATCAAGCGCCCGCGCCCCGCCGATTCCGAGATGGCGCTGTGCGCCTTCATCAAGCCCGCCGGCCGTTTCAGCTTTCCTTCCGGACATACCGCCGCTGCCTTCGTCATGGCGACCTTGCTGGGTATTTATTATCCGGTGGTGGCCACGCTGGCGCTGGCGTTCGCGCTGTTGGTGGGATTGTCGCGGGTGTTGCTGGGCGTTCACTACCCTTCCGATATCGCGGCGGGCGCCTTGCTCGGCGCGACCTGCGCGATGCTGGGCTCGCTGTTCGTCTGATGCCGTTTGGCTGTCAGGGCAGGCTCAGATGGCCGAGCACCGCCGGCCGGCTCGCGCCGGTCACCTGAGGCGCGTTCCCCGGCACCCGTTCCCAATACGCCCACGCCAGCCAGGCGAACGCGGTCGCCTCCACCCAGTCCGGCGCGACGCCGACGCTCTCCGTGCTGTTGGCCGGCAGGCCGGTGAGCCGGGAAAGCCGGTCCAGCAGGTCCCGGTTATGCACGCCGCCGCCGCAGACCAGCAGGCGATCGGCGCGGAAGTCGCCGATCGCGTCGGCGACGGTGCGGGCGGTCAGCTCCGCGAGGGTGGCCTGCACATCCCGTGGCGCCATGCCGGTGTCCAGGTGCGGCGCCAGCCAGTCCTGGTGAAAGTATTCCCGGCCGGTGCTTTTGGGCGGCGGGCGATGGAAGTAGGGGTCGCCGAGCAGGCTGTCGAGCAGCGCCGGAATCACCTGCCCGCCGGCCGCCCAGGAGCCTTCCGGATCATAGTCGCCGCCGCGATGGCGCTGGTGCCACTGATCCAGCAGGGTATTGGCCGGGCCCGTGTCGAAACCACCGGTGAGCGTGCCCCTGTCCAGCAGTGATACGTTGGCGATGCCGCCCAGGTTGAGCACCACCCGGCGTTCGCCGGCATCGCCGAGCGCGTATTCGTGAAACCGTGGCGCCAGGGGCGCGCCCTGGCCGCCGAGCACCATGTCCTTGTTGCGGAAGTCGCTGATCACCGGCAGGCCGCACCTGATCGCCAGGGTGTCGGGGCATCCGAGCTGCAGGCTGAAACCGCGCTCGCCGGGGCGGTGCCGCACGGTCTGGCCGTGGCAGCCGATGGCGGTGACGGCGCTCGCCGGCACGCCGGCCTCGCTGAGCAGCCCGGCGACGGCGCCGGCATAGTGCTCGCCCAGCAGACGGTGGCAGGGGCCGGCCCGGTCGATCTCGTTGTCGCCGGGGCGGCACAGCCGCTGCAGGTCGGCGCGCAAATTGGAGGGCAGTTCGCTGCTGTGGTGGGCGAGCACCTGTATGCCGGTGCGGGTAATGCGGGCCAGGACGGCGTCCACGCCGTCCAGGCTGGTGCCGGTCATAAGACCGACGAACAGGGCATCAGAAGGCATTGCTGCTGGCCAGCGTGGCGGCTTCCGCGAACATGGTCATTTGCGCCGCCAGGCGGCTGCTTTGCATGCGGAACTGGGACTTTTCGTTCTCGGCCACGCCGCTGGCCTTGGGCAGTGGCACGGTTTGCGGGTTGCGGTGCACGCCGTCAATGCGGAATTCGTAATGCAGGTGCGGGCCGGTGGCCAGGCCCGAGGCGCCCACATAGCCGATGGTCTGACTCTGGTTGACCCGGCTGCCGACACGGATGCCCTTGGCGAAGCCGCGCATATGGGCGTACAGCGTGGTGTAGCGCTGGCCGTGCTTGAGGATCAGCACATTGCCGTAGCCGCCTTTGACGCCGGCGAAGATCACCTTGCCCTTGCCCGCGGCCTTGATCGGCGTACCGCTTGGGGCGGCGTAGTCGATGCCGTTGTGGGCCCGGACCTTATTGAGAATCGGGTGTTTGCGGCCGGTGCTGAAGCGGGAGCTGATGCGCGAGAACGCCACCGGGGTACGGATAAACTCCTTGCGCATGGAGTTGCCATTGCCGTCGAAGTAGGAAACGTCGCCGTCGCGGGTCTGATACCGGTAAGCGGTGAGGTGGCGGCCCCGGTTCCAGAATTCCGCGGCGATGATCTCGCCTTCGCCGACTTTCTCGCCGTCCAGGTACAGTTCCTCGTAGAGTACCCGGAAGCGGTCCCCGTTGCGGATGTCGAGCACAAAGTCGATGTCCCAGCCGAAGATGTTCGCCAGCTGCATGGTCAGGTTGTCACTCATGCCGGCGGCGTGGCCGGCCAGGAACAGGGAGTTGTTGATGGTGGCCTCCGCGAAGCGGGTGCGGCGCTGGTACTCGCGCACCACGTTCTCCACCCGCCAGTTGCCGTCTTCCAGGGTGGCTTCCACGGTTTCCACCCGGGACGGGCTATAGCGCAGCGAGGTCAGCTGGCCGGCGTTGTCCACGGAAATTTTCAGCGAGTCACCGGGGCGGATGGTGGCCAGCTCGGCCAGGCGTTCGTCGCCGGTGACCAGGCGGTGCACCTGGGCCGCGCTGACGCCGCGTGCCTGGAGCAGCGCCGACAAGGTGTCGCCGGGTTCCACGGTGAGCTTGATCCAGCGCTCTTCGCTCTCTTGCGACACGGCCTCGGGCTCGCCGGCGGGCCGGTCGGTTTCCTGGCGGGCGAGCTCCTGGCTGGCCGAGGGCTTCGGCAGGTCCAGCGTTTGCAGGCGCTCGGGACGGGATTCTCCGGATTCCGGTGTCAGGGCGATCAGGCCCACGGTGATCACCAGGGCTCCGGACAACATCAGATGGATACGGGGGAAACGGCGCGCGGCACGGCCGAGGGCGGAAAAATTAATACTCATGCTTTATTACGCTCTGAGGTGCGCCGCCGAGGGCGTTCATTTAGTTGCAGCAAAGATACCCGCCTTCTACAGCCGGCTTCAAGTGCTACAATAGCGCGCCTTTCAGGGTGGGATGCTGCCGACGGGTCCGCGATTGAGACCGGTCGCGCCGCGGCGAGTTCCGAAAATACGCAGGGTCCGGCCGCTTACCGGCCCGTGGACGAGGTGATAATGATCAAGGTGGACGAACAGCTGGCGCTGCTGCGCCGTGGCGCGGATGAGATCATTCAGGAAGACGAATTGCGCGAGCGCATCGCCAGTGGCCGGCCGTTGAGGGTCAAGGCGGGCTTTGACCCGACCGCGCCGGATTTGCATCTGGGCCACACCGTTTTGATCAATAAGCTGCGGCAGTTCCAGGAGCTGGGCCACCATGTGATGTTCCTGATCGGCGACTTCACAGGCATGATCGGTGACCCCACCGGCAAGAGCGCCACCCGGCCGCCGCTCACGCCGGAGGAGATCAAGCGCAACGCCGAGACCTATAAAGAGCAGGTCTTCAAAATCCTGGATCCGGAAAAGACCGAGGTGGTGTTCAACTCCACCTGGATGAACCAGGTGGGCGCCGCCGGCATGATCAAACTGGCCAGCCAGTACACCGTGGCGCGCATGCTTGAGCGCGACGATTTCGACAAGCGCTACCGGGCCAACCAGCCGATCGCCGTCCACGAGTTCCTCTACCCGCTGGTGCAGGGGTACGACTCGGTGGCGATGGAGGCGGACGTGGAACTGGGCGGCACCGACCAGAAGTTCAACCTGCTGATGGGGCGCGCGCTGCAAAAGAGCTATGGCCAGGCGCCGCAAATCTGCCTGACCATGCCGATCCTGGAGGGGCTGGACGGTGTACAGAAAATGTCCAAGTCCCTCAAGAACTATGTGGGCGTTAATGACGCCCCCGGGGAGATGTACCGCAAGCTGCTGTCTATCCCCGACGATCTGACCTGGCGTTACTATGAGCTGCTCAGTGGCCTGTCCAATGAGGCTCTGGCCGAGCGCAAGGCGGAAGCGGAGCGCCTCGGGAGCCCTCAGGAGGCGAAGAAGGCGTTCGCGCTGGAGATGGTGACCCGCTTCCACGATGAGGCGGCGGCCCGGGCGGCGCCGTCCTCGGCGGGCAATCTGATCACCCTGGGTGAGATACCGGATAATGTGCCCGAGGTGGAGGTGGTCCTGGGAGACGAGGACCAGGTTCACGTGGTGCCGTTGCTCCGTCTTGCCGGTCTGGCACAGAATGGCAAGGCGGCCAAGGACGTGTTCGGGCGCGGCGCGGTGTACGTGGACGGGCAGCAGCTCACCGAGGAGCGTGTCTTCACCCGGGGCGAAAGCGCGGTGATTCAGGCCGGCAAAAAGAAGATCGCCCGGGTCACCATTCGCTAGAATTTCGACCGGGAGGCGCCGCTAAGGCCCGGATTTGAATGAAAATTGGCCGACCGCGAAGAATTTCGGGGAATCCGCCAAAAAAGGTTTGACAGGAAAGGCCCGATCCGTAGAATGCGCATTCCTCGACGGGGCGACATCAACAACGCCGACCCCGCAGCTCTTTAACAATCAGGCAAGCAAACGTGTGGGACCTGTTTGGAGTAGGTATCTCAA
>CAZKWA010000028.1:0-36060 GCA_964556345.1 uncultured Alcanivorax sp. | reverse complement strand
TGGCCAGGTTCTGTTTGACGCTGCTTTCGGACACCGACAGACGGCGGGCGATCTGCCGGTTGGTGTGGCCTTCACGGCGCGCCATCAGGATTGCGCGGCGCGGTTTTTCGGGCAGCTCGTCCACCAGCAGCTTGAGTACCGTCACCAGCAGATCCCGGGCGGCGGCGATCTCCGCCGGGCCCCGCTGGTCGCGGGTCTCCACCAGGATGGCCACCTGCCGCAGGGCCTCCTCTTCCACCTGCTTGCGGTGGTGACGATTGATCATCAGCCGGCTGGCGATGACCATCAGATAGGCGCGCGGGTCGCGCAGCGCCTCCAGCGACTGCTCGCCCAGAATCAAACGCAGAAAGGTGTCCTGGCTCAGGTCCGCCGCGTCCTGCGGACACCGCAGCCGCCCGTGCAGCCAGTGCGTCAGCCAGCCGTGGTGTGCCGCATACAGCTCGCCCAGTTCCCGTTGGGAACCGGGCAGCAGGGGCTGGCTGTCGGTGGCGGCGCCGGACATAGGGTTCGATTCGCATTTAT
Organism: uncultured Alcanivorax sp.; assembly: GCA_964556345.1. Taxonomy (GTDB): domain Bacteria; phylum Pseudomonadota; class Gammaproteobacteria; order Pseudomonadales; family Alcanivoracaceae; genus Alloalcanivorax. The sequence goes on along the minus strand of CAZKWA010000028.1, from coordinate 35,538 downwards.
AATTGAGAGTGATTATCAATTAAAGAATGAGAGGGCGCAACATTGAACAAAAAATCTCAGGGGAAGCGACCGACATCGGGGCGTGGGCGTCGTTTGCTTCAGGCCGTGCTGGTTGTGGGGGTGTTCGTCGTCGGGCTGGCGATTTTCGCGCCGGCGGCTGAGCGGCCATGGCTCATCGGCTTCTACGCGCTAATGAGCGCGATCAGCTTTTCACTGTATGGCTTGGATAAGCGGGCCTCGACGCGCGGCGGCTGGCGTACGTCGGAGGCTCGGCTTCACCTTATGGAGTTGCTGGGCGGCTGGCCCGGTGCCTTGTTGGCGCAACGGGTGTTCCGTCACAAGACCCGCAAGACGTCTTTCCAGGTGATGTTCTACGTGGCGGTGGTGGCCAATCTTGCGGCGCTGGCGTGGATACTTTACGCGGAATCGGGGGGTGCGCGGGTCACAGGTGTCGTCCTGCCGTTCTGAGGGGCCACACCTCGACCGCAGCGGTTACCGATGCTATTGATAACACCTGTTATAGCCATGAGGTACGCACCATGTCCGTGAGGTTCTCGGAAGACGTCGTTCCGCTTTCGGATCTGAAGGTCAATCCCGACAAAGTGATTGACCGGGTTCAGGAGTCTCATCGCCCTATTTTGCTGACCAGCCATGGTCGCGGGGTGGCCGTTGTCCAGGGGCTGGAAGATTACGAGAAGACCCTGGAGGAGCTACGGTTCGTGAAGGCGGTGGCTCAGGGAGTCATGGAGTCCGAGGCTCAGGGGAAGGTGGTGGATGTGGACGAGGTACATGATTGGCTCGCCAGTTGGGGCACCGACGATGAGAAGGATGCACCGGGGTCAGGGCAGTGAAACTGGTTTTCCCAGATGGGGACGCCGGTTGAGCGAACGATAAAGCTAACGATCCGGCGGGCCCGCCGGATCGTTCTTCAAGGTTTGATCGTCACCCTCAGTGCGCGGCGGCGGTGGGCTGCACGATCATTTCATCCACGTTGACGTCGTCCGGCTGCGCGATGGCATAGGCAATGGCGTTGGCGATCGCTTCCGGTTTCAGCGCCACCTTGCGGAAGTCTTCCAGCCACTCCTTGGTGCCGGCGTCCGTGGTCGTGCGTGCCAGCTCGCTTTCCACCACGCCGGGGGAAATGGTGGTGACCCGCACCTTTTTGGTTTCCATGCGCAGGCCATCGGAGATGGCGCGGACGGCAAACTTGGTGCCGCAGTAGACGGCGGCGGTGGGGAAGACGTTGTGCGCGGCGATGGAGGCGGTATTGATGATGTGCCCGCCGCGTTCTTCCATGGCGGTGAGCACCGCTTCGATGCCGTTCAGCACGCCTTTGATGTTCACGTCGATCATGCGGTCCCATTCGTCCGCTTTCAGGGCGGCCATGGGCGCCAGGGGCATCAGGCCGGCGTTGTTGACCAGTACGTCGATGGCGCCGAATTCCGCCGTGGCGTCGGCGACCACCTGTTTGAAGTTGTCCCGGGAGGCGACGTCCAGGGCGTAGGCTTTGGCGTTGCCGCCGTCTTGCTTGATTCTCTGTGCCAGGGTTTCCAGACGGTCGGTGCGGCGGGCGCCGAGCAGCACGGTGTGGCCGGCTTGCGCCAGGACCCGGGCGGTGGCTTCGCCGATGCCACTGCTGGCGCCGGTGATCAGAATGACTTTTGCTTTTTGCGTTGACATAACAAAGCTCCTTGATGGATCAGCGGATGTTCGATGCTTGTTATGCTAGCCACGGGAGGCGCGATCGCCGATACACGAAAATCGTGTATGATTGCCTGATTCTATGAGTGCAATGGGCCGGGCGATGGACGAAAAGCTGAGAAAAACATTGGTGAGGCTGATCGACAGCGTCGCCGTTGAGGAAGGCTTCAACACGACGCCCATCCCCGGCGTGGCCTGCTACAAGATCTCCGAGGCCCCCAGTCGGCTGCCGGCCGTCTACGAGCCCTGCCTGTGTGTGATCGTGCAGGGCCGCAAAGACGTGATGCTCGGCAAGGAGCGGCTTTCCTATGGGGAGCTGGAGTTTCTGGTCGCGTCGGTGCACTTGCCGGTGCTGGGTACCGTGGTGGAAGGCTCGGAGGCGCGCCCTTATTTCGTTATCCAGATGAATATCGATGCCAGACTGATCTCTGACCTGCTGCTGCGGATGCCGTCCACCGTCGCGCCCAAGAAGACGTCGAACAATGGGCTGTTCATTGGCCGGGTGGACCGGCGGATGGGCGACAGCCTGCTTCGTCTGCTCTCGCTGATCGACACCCGCGAGGATATTCCGGCCTTGGGTGAATCGCTGATTCGCGAGCTGCACTATCGCCTGCTGTGCAGCGAGCATGGTGAGCGGATCGCGCAGATTTCCTTACAGGGCACGCCCACGCAGCGTGTCTCCGCCGCGATTGAAAGGCTGCGCCGGGACTACCGCGAAGCGATCTCGGTGGATGAGCTGGCGAGCCTGGCCGGCATGAGCGTTTCGACGTTTCACGCGCACTTCAAGGCAGTCACGAACATGAGCCCGCTGCAGTTCCAGAAATCGATCCGTCTGGTGGAGGCGCGTGCGTTGATGGTCACTCGGCAACTGGACGCCGCCAGCACGGCCTACCAGGTCGGCTATGAAAGCCCGTCTCAGTTCAGCCGCGAGTACGCGCGCATGTTCGGCAACCCGCCGGTGCGGGACGTGGCCCGCATCCGGCTTTGAACGCCTTTGGGTGGGGTCAGTCCCCGCTGGTGGGCGTCACCCGCCAGATCGTGTTGGACAGATCATCGGCGATGATCACCGCGCCCTCCGGGTCGACGGTCACGCCCACGGGCCGGCCGCGGGCCTTGCCGTCGTCGCTGAGGAAGCCGGTGACGAAGTCGATGGGTTCGCCGGCGGGCTGGCCGTTGTGGAACGGCACGAACACCACCTTGAAGCCCACCGGATCGCTGCGGTTCCAGCTGCCGTGCTGGCCAACGAAGGCGCCTTCGGCGAACTGATCGCCCATTTCCGGGTTGGAGAAGTCGACGCCCAGTGCCGCCACGTGCGAGCCGAGGGCGTAGTCCGGTTTGATGGCGCTTTCCACTTTCTCCGGCTTTGGCGGCTTAACGCGGGTGTCCACGTTCTGGCCCCAGTAGCTGTAGGGCCAGCCGTAGAAGGCGCCTTCCTGGACCGAGGTCAGGTAGTCCGGCACCAGGTTGGGGCCCAGTTCATCGCGTTCGTTGACCACGGTCCAGAGTTGGTCCGTGTCGGGGTGGATGGCGAAGGCGGTGGGGTTGCGAAGGCCGGTGGCGTAGGGCTTGTGCCGGCCGCTTTCGGCGTCGATCTGCCAGACCATGGCGCGGTCTTCTTCCACGTTGAGGCCGCGTTCGGTGATGTTGCTGTTGGAGCCGATGCCCACATACAGAAACTCGCCGTCCGGGCCGGCGGTCATGGCCTTGGTCCAGTGGTGGTTGACCACCGCCGGCAGGTCGACCACTTTCTCCGGCGGGCCGCTGGCCTGGGTCTGGCCTTCGCTGTAGTCGAAGCGCACCAGGGCGTCCTGGTTGGCGACGTAAAGCGTGTCGTCGATCAGGGCGAGGCCGTAGGGCGCATTGAGATTGTTCGCGAACACGCCGCGTTTTTCGTAGCGGCCGTCGCCGTCGGCGTCGCGCAGCAGGGTCAACCGGTTGCCGGATTTCACCGAGGTCGTGCCCTGCTTCTTGATGTAGCCGGCGATAACGTCCTTGGGCCGTAATGCGGCGGCTTTGCCACCACCGGAACCTTCCGCGACCAGAATGTCACCGTTGGGAAGCAGCAGCGTCTGACGCGGAATTTGGAGATCGGTGGCGATGGCCTCGATCCGGTAGCCTTCGGGCACGGTGGGCTGCTCGTCACCCCATTCCGCCGGTGTCGAGATATTCATGGCGGGCAGCAGGCCGCGCTTCGGCTCGGGCAGGTCGGGGTTGGCGCCGGACGCCGTGGGCGGCGGGTCGCCGCCGCACGCGGCGAGGGCGAGCAGGACGGAGAAGGAGAGCGCCGCGCGTAGGGTGTCACTTTGCATCGTCTTATTTCGCATGACTCACTCCTCCGGCCCGCAGTCCTGAATAACCGATCCAGCTCGCCACCAGTGCCAGCAGCGTCGCGGCCAGCGACAGCCAGAGCCCGCCGGGCATGGCCGCCCAGGCGTCCTTGGCGTGCACCAGCGCGTTGATGAAGCCGACCCCGCACATCACCAGCAGCAGGATGGCGTACACCGCGTGCCGGGCGGTGCGCGCCGGCCCGCTGAGGGCCCATTCGACCAGCGCCCACAGCAGCGCGAGACCGCCCACCAGCAAGGCGCCGGCGTTCAGCCAGGACGCGAAGTTGGTCCATTGCACCTGGTAGGTGGCGTCGTAGGCGATATCACTGAGCAGCGCGCCCAGGAACAGGGGCAGCGGGAAAGCCAGCAGGATCGCGTGCAGTGGATGGATGGGACGCGGGTAATCCGTTACGTCTTTGTCAGCCATGACATGTCTCTCGCTTTCCGGTGGCAACTGACGTGTTGATGTCCTATCTGTTACGCGCCTTGGTTGGCGGATGCAAAGGGGCAGGGGGGATCGCGGCCGAATCGGCGCCGGATTTTATGATCTTTGATAATTCGCTTTTCCGAGGGCCCGTGGCACGGCTATTGCTATGGTCTCCTCATTGGCCTTTTCAGGAGATAGCGTGACTCAAAACCAGAACCCCATGAACGAGCGGGTGGACGCCGTCCGGCGCAAGCTGGACGTGGACGTCTGCAGCCTTTACCTGGCCGACCCGGGCCAGCGCACCCTGGAGATCGTCGCCACCAGCGGCCTGCACCAGAGTGTGCTCGGCAAGCGGCTCGGCTATGACCAGGGCCTCACCGGCAAGGTGGCCCGCACCCGCCTGCCGGTGGTCGCCCGGGTCATCCAGGACCACGCCGACTATTTCCACGTGGAGGGCTCCGGGGAGGAGCGCTACAAAAGCTACCTGGGCATCCCGCTGGAGCACAACGACGCGCTTTACGGCGTTCTGGTGGTGCAGACCGAGCGGACCAAGACCTTCTTCCACCGGGATATCCAAGAGGTGCACAGCGCGGGGCGGGATCTGATGGAGGGCCTGGCGGCGCTGGTTGCGGAAGCCGGGCAGCTCGTCTAAAAGTAAGCCTCACCCGCTCGCAACGCGGCACTTCGACCTGACCGGTTCCAAGTATGGCTGGCATCTCTTTAAGCGCAACGATCGAAAAGCGGGGCATTAACCCCTATGTGCTGGTCAGCGCGGAGCTGGCGACGCGGGTTAAGGAGAACTGGCGCAAGCCCCTGCCGGTGCTGGTGCAGGTAAACGGCAAGCCGGAGCCGCCCTGGCGTATTAATATGATGCCCGTTGGTGACGGCAGCTTTTACCTGTACTTGAATGGCGAGGTGCTCAAGGCGTCGAAGGCAAAAGTCGGTGACGTTGTCGACGTCGAGCTGAGTTTTGATGCGGCGTATAGAGCCGGGCCTATCGACCCCATGCCCGAGGGCTTTCGTGAGGCGCTGGACAAGAATCAGCGTGCCAGGCAGGGCTGGAGTGAACTCACGCCGAGCCTGCAAAAAGAGATCCTGCGCTACATGGCCCGATTGAAGTCCGTCGAAGCGCAACAGCGTAATACCCAACTGGCCATCCATGTACTGTCGGGTGGAAAAGGCCGCTTTCTGGCAAGATCCTGGAATGAGTAGCTTCGACGTTTAAGGAGAGCACGGATGCGGTTTCAAACTATCCCGATTGTGCGGATCTTTGATGAGGCGAAAGCCAAGGCGTTCTATCTGGATTTTCTAGGTATGTCGCTGGATTGGGAGCATCGCTTCGAGGCGGACTTCCCGATCTACATGCAGGTTTCCCGGGGTGATCTGGTCCTGCACCTCAGCGAGCATTCCGGCGATTGCTCGCCCGGCGCCAAGACCTTCGTGCATACCGACGACCTTGAAGGGCTGCACCGTGAGATTATGTCGCGCGGTTACCGATTTTCCCGGCCGGAAATTATGACGGCCCCCTGGGGCGACAGGATGTTCGAAGTAACCGATCCGTTCTCAAACAGAATCCTGTTCAACGAGCGCACGGCCGCATAACCGTTAGGGTTAATAGCCGGTTTGTAACCCTTTGAATTTTCTTTTTTTTGAGTGCTGCACGGGTTCATTGAACGCCGTGCCTCCGCATGTCTGATGCGGCCTTTCCAGTTGTATATTGGGGGATGCTATGGGTACTAAAAAGATCAGGGACACTCTGGAGCACGAGGACCAGCTTAAAAATTCGCGGTGCTGAACGAGATGACGGTGGAGGCGGCAAGGGAAATCCTGCAGCGCCTGCTGGAGAGGCCGGAGATCTCCGACGAGGTGAACAAGTACGTCTTCTCGGAGGACCGCAGCGACGAATTCAGAGGGTACGTCGCCGGGGATGAGAAAGGATACCAAAGGGGCCATGAGACCGGTTTCTTTAAAGGCGTATTCCTGGGGGCCCTGGCCGGGGCCGGCGCCGTGGCGGCTTATGTCGTCGGCAAGAAATAGAGGCGGCCAGGCCGGCCACGGGGCGTCCGACGGAGCCCGTCCCGTGCCGCCGGTTAGCACTTGCTGACACGGGATCCAGTACGGACCAAGACGAACCGGCCCAAAACCGGGATAATGCCGCCCATTGAAGGCCATGGCGCGCCACACTCCTTAATCCCGGTAGTTTCCTCATGCAGATCAACGTCAATTTCCTCGACAACCTCCGCCTCGAAGCCAAGTTCGACGATTTCACCGTGGTCACCGACCAGCCGATCCGCTACAAGGGCGACGGCTCGGCGCCCAGCCCGTTCGATTACTTCCTGGCGTCGTCGGCGCTGTGCGCGGCCTATTTCGTGCGGGTGTACTGCAAGGCGCGGGACATTCCCACGGACAATATCCGGCTGTCGCAGAACAACATCGTCGACCCGGAGAACCGCTACAACCAGATCTTCAAGATCCAGGTGGAGCTGCCGGAGGACATTTCCGATAAGGACCGCCAGGGCATTCTGCGCTCCATCGACCGTTGCACGGTGAAGAAGGTGGTGCAGACCGGGCCGGAATTCGAGATCGAGACGGTGGAGAATCTGGACGAGGACGCCCAGGCGCTGCTGATGGCCGGCATCGACGGCGAGGCGCGCACTTACATCGAGGGCAAGGACCGGCCTTTGGAGGAAACCATCGCCACCATGACCCGGATCCTCGAGGACCTGGGCATGAAGATCGAGATCGCTTCCTGGCGCAATATCGTGCCGCACGTGTGGTCGCTGCACATCCGCGACGCCGCCTCGCCGATGTGCTTCACCAACGGCAAGGGCGCCACCAAGGAGAGCGCGCTGTGCTCGGCGCTGGGGGAGTTCATTGAGCGGTTGAGCTGCAACTTCTTCTACAACGACCAGTACTTCGGCGAGGAGATCGCCAACAGCGCCTTCGTGCATTACCCCAACGAGCAGTGGTTCCAGCCGGGGCCCAACGACGAGCTGCCCGAGGAGATTCTGGATGCGCATTGCCGGGCGATCTACGACCCCGAGCGCGAGCTGGGCGGCTCCAATCTGATCGACACCAATTCCGGCAACGAGGCGCGCGGCATCTGCTCGCTGCCGTTCCAGCGCCGCTCCGACGGCGAGACGGTGTGGTTCCCGTCCAATCTGATCGAGAATCTTTACCTCAGTAACGGCATGAGCGCGGGCAACACGCTGCCCGAGGCGCAGGTGCAGTGCTTGTCGGAAATCTTCGAGCGGGCGGTGAAGAAGCAGATCATCGAGGAAGAGCTGGCGCTGCCGGATGTGCCGAAAGAAGTGCTCGCCAAATATCCGAATCTGGTGGAAGGCGTCGAAGCGCTGGAGGCCCAGGGCTTCCCGGTGCTGGTCAAGGACGCCTCGCTGGGCGGCCAGTTTCCCGTGGCTTGCGTGGCACTAATGAACCCGCGCACCGGCGGTGTGTTCGTCTCGTTCGGCGCGCACCCGAGCCTGGCGGTGGCGCTGGAGCGCAGCCTCACCGAGCTGCTGCAGGGCCGCAGCTTTGAGAATCTGAACGACGTGCCCTTGCCCACCTTCAACAGCCTGGCGGTGAGCGAGCCCAACAATTTCGTGGAGCATTTTATCGACTCCACCGGCGTCGTCTCCTGGCGCTTCTTCAGCGACAACGCCGACTACGATTTCCACGAATGGGATTTTTCCGGCAGCACCGCTGAAGAAGCGGAAAACCTGTTCGGTATCCTCGAAGACCTGGGCAAGGAGGTCTACATGGCCGTGCACGAGGACCTGGGCGCGCCGGTCTGCCGCATTCTGGTGCCGGGCTATTCCGAGGTGTATCCGGTGGAAGATCTGGTGTGGGACAACACCAACAAGGCGCTGGATTACCGCGAGGACATCCTCAACCTGCACGCCCTGGACGACGACCGGCTCGCCGATCTGGTCGAGCACCTGGAAGAAAGCCAGATCGACGACTACACCGACATCATCACCCTGATCGGCGTCGAGTTCGACGAGAACACCGTCTGGGGCCAGCTCACCGTGCTGGAGCTGAAGCTGCTGATCAACCTGGCGCTGGGCCAGCACGAAGAGGCGCTGGAGCGCGTGGAAGCCTTCCTGCAGTTCAACGACAACACCGTCGAGCGCAACCTGTTCTACCGCGCCGTCAGCGCCGTGCTGGAAATCACCCTGGACGGCGAGCTGGAACTGGACGACTACCTCAGAAACCTGCGCCGTATGTACAGTGACGACACCATGGACGCCGTGATCGGCTCCGTGGAAGGCACGGTCCGCTTCCACGGCCTGACACCCACCAACACGCGCCTCGACGGCCTGGAGAAACACCAGCGCCTGATCGAAAGCTACAAGAAGCTGCACGCCGCCCGCGCGGCCCGTGCCGGAATCGCGTTAGGATGAGGTAAACCGGAGGAAAGATTATGGCAGCACCACTGATCCCGATCATCAAAGCGATCGCGCCCTACGTGGCCCAGATCGCCACGATCGCGATACCCGCCTTTACGTCCCGCTCCGCCGAGACCGGCCAGGCCGACCCGGTGGTGGCCAAGCAGATCCAGGAATTGCAGGAAGCCGCCACCCACAACGCGGAATACGTGCAGGTGCTGGCGGATAAACTTCAGGAGGCCCTGGATGGTATGGAGGTCGCCGCCAGGGACACGGAAAAGCGGTTCGCTCAGTACCGGCTTATCGCTGCCGCCGCCCTGGTGGTCTCCGGCGTGTCCCTGGCGTTGAGCGCCTTCCTGCTGTTCAGCTAGGCTCCCGTTTCGTGCTTGCTCTAATCCGGCCAGGAGGTTCCTATGGCTTCCAACACCGAACATCGTGGCGCCTGCCTTTGCGGCGCCGTCAGCGTCACTGCCCAAGCCAAGAGTCATAGCATCGGCGTCTGCCACTGCAAGATGTGCCGCCAATGGGGCGGTGGCCCCATGTTCGCCGCCGAATGCGAACAGGCCGTGACCTTTGAGGGCGAGGCGCACATCGCCACGTTCCGCTCATCGGAGTGGGCCGAGCGCGGCTTCTGCAAGACCTGCGGCACCCATCTCTTTTTTCGCTTCACCGAAGACAATCACTACGCCATCCCCATCGGGCTCCTGGAAGACAGCGACGCCTGGGCGCTTTTCGAGCAGATCTTCATCGACCGGAAGCCGGCGTTCTACTCTTTCGCGGAGAACACGAAGAACCTGACCGAGGACGAGGTCTTCCGCCAGTAAGCCGGTACGTTTAATGCGCGTCGTCGTAGCCGGGCAGCCAGGGCCGGCGGCGCCGCGCCCCGCGATGGATCGAGCCGCCAATGGTGGCGCCGATCTCCGCGCACACCGCGATGCCCTGCACGAAGGGCCGGTCGTGCATCAGAAACGGCAGCGCGGCCAGGGCGATGCGATGGCCGCCGATCTCCGGCACCACCAACGTGTAGTTGTCGCCCACCGGCGGCAGCGCGTCGCCGTGGGCGAGCAGTTGGTCGCGCAGGCGGGGGAACGGCAGGTCGGTGAGGTCCAGGGCTTTCTGGCCGCGGGCGTCGATGAAGACCTGGAAGTGTCGCTCGCCGTTCGCGGTGTCGACCACGGTGCCGTGGTCGCCGACGTCCATTTGATACTCCTGGCCCATGGCCAGCACGTCGATCACGCCGGCGGCGCGCAGCGCCAGCACCCGGCGGATCGATTCCGAAGGCACCGCCGCGTAGTTATCGACGAACACCCGGCGCAGGCCGGCGTCGAAACGTTCGCGGTCGTGGTCGTCCAGGTGTGGCGCGATTTCCTCCACCACTTCGTGCAGGCGCAGCAGGGCGTAGCGCCAGGGCACGGTGTGTCGGTTGCGTTTGTTGCGCTCCACTTCGTGCAGATTGCGCTGCGCCCAGCGGAACGGGTTGCGCTCGCTCCGGTTGGCGAAATAGGCGTCGGCGAAGGTGTCCGTGTTCTGTTCTTCCAGGGCGATGCCATCACTCCATTGCGGGTCCGCGTCGCGAATTTCCCGCGCCATCAGGGCAAAGACACGGTCCAGCAAGCCGTTCGGGCCGGCATCGATCTCCCGGTTAACACTCTCCGGGGTGGCGATGCGCAGCGGCTCGTGGGGAATGGGGCAATAGAAATCCGCCTCGGGTAATAAGCCGGACCGGGACATCAGCGTAATGCGCAGGTCCGCGCTTTGCGCGTCGAGTGCAAAGCGCAGGGGGTTCTCCGGATCGTCGGGCTGTTCGTGGAAGCGGCCGTGCTGCACCGCCACCGCCATGGCCGCGTCGATGCCGCTGAGCGAGGTACCCAGCACGCCCACCGCGCCGGCGGGGATTGCGGCGCCGATCAGGCCGCTCCAGGGGCTGGGAAAATAGCCGGGGGCGGCCCGCGCCGGCGAGGGCCACACGTGCCCGGTGGCGATCACCGCGCGGTCAAAGCGGCCGGGCTCGGCGTGGCGGTCGGTCCAGACGCTCACCTTGTCGCCCGCGGCCACATCCGTGACCCGGCAGCCTTCGAACACCCTCACCTGGTGGCCCCGAGCTTCCGCCTTCGCCACCAGGGCCAGAAACTGGGCGCGGAAATAATGGCCAAGCAGCACCCGGGGCAGAAACTGCCGGTCGTGCAGGCCCGCCTTGTCCACGCCATAGCCGGCCAGAAAAGAGGCCGGCTGGGTACGCAGCCATTCCAGGTAGGTGCAGGTCAGCGGCGGGATCTCGATGCTGGCGATATTGGCCAGCATGGCGCGGTGATTGGCGTGCTCGTCGTAGGGCATGCCCACGCCGGCGTGCTCGCCCGCCTCATAAAGCGTGATGGCGAGCGGCGCCTGGCCGTCGATCAGGGCGGCGAATGTATAAAGGCCGGTCGGCCCGGTGCCGACAATGGCGATGCGCTGCATACAACGGTCATTTCCCTATGACTGGGAAAATGAGAATGCGCGGCGCCGGGCTTTGCTGTCCACCAGGCCATACTTTATTTTACCTTCCTAACCCGGAAGGCGGTTTCCGCCGCTCCCGGGTCAGGCCCGCGCGGGCTCCGGCGGCAGTTTGCCGCCGGGAAACGCCAGCCGCAGGTTCTTCAGCCAGGTGGTGCCGAACTGCCGCCACAGGGGCGCGGAGTTGTACGGCAGGCCGTAGCGGTCGGCGAGCGCTTTGACGCGCGGCGCCACTTCCGGGTAGCGGTTGCTGCACAGATCCGGGAACAGATGGTGCTCGATCTGGTGGCTGAGGTTGCCGGACATCACATGGAAGAGCGGGCCGCCGGTGATGTTGGCGGAGCCGAGCAGCTGGCGGATGTACCACTGGCCGCGGGATTCGCCTTCCACCTGCTCCTCGGTGAAGTTGTAGACGTCGGCGGGGAAGTGCCCGCAGAAAATGATCACGAACGCCCAGATGTTGCGGATGATGTTGGCGACGAAGTTAGCGCCGGCCACCAGCAGGAACACGGTGAGCGGGGATTCCGGCACGAACAAGGAAATCGGGATCGCCACCAGGGCGGCGAGGCCCGGCCACATGATGTAGTCCTTGCGCACCTGGCCCCAGATTTTCTGGCCGATGTGCTTCATCAGCGGCAGGATTTCCTTGGGCTTTTTCTTGCGCTCGGCCACGTCGATCAGCGCCTGTTCGTGCAGCGCCACGCCTTCCTCGAAGAACAACATCAACGTCACGAAGTAGACCGGCTGCAGCAGATAGGCGGGTTTCCAGGGCTGCAGCGGGGTCACGCGCATGATGCCGTAGCCCACGTCCAGGTCTTTCTCCAGCACATTGGTCCAGGTGTGGTGGACCACGTTGTGCGAGTGCATCCAGCGGTCCGAGGGGCTCATGGTGTCCCATTCCCAGGTGTTGGACTGGATCTCCGGATCTTTCATCCAGTCCCACTGGGCGTGCAGCACATTGTGGGCGATCTCCATGTTCTCCAGGATCTTCGCCAGGCCGAGCAGGATCACGCCCAGCGCCATCACGATCAGCGTGGTGCCCCAGCCGGCCAGCGCGTGCGGCCAGGCGGGCAGCAGGAACAGGCTGGCGTAGATGGTGAGCCGGCCGAACAGCGCCATGCTGCGCTGGATGCGGATAAGCCGCAGGATGTAGAGCCGGTCTTTCTCGCCCCGGGATTCCAGGGTCTCGTAATAGATGGCGTCCATCTCGCGGCCGAATTCGTCGATTTGTTCTTCCGTGAGATCCACGGGTAAACCTTGTCGTGCGGTCATAACCGTCTCCCTAGATGTCCAGTTCGCAGTCGCCGGCGGTGGCGCACACGCAGACTTGCACAATGGCACCGGGCTCATTGATGAACTCGCCGCTGCGCAGGTCGCGCACGCAGCCGGATTTCAATGTCGTGTTGCAGGTGTGGCAGATGCCCATGCGGCAGCCGTGGGGCGGGTTGAGGCCAGCGTCCTCGGCGATGCGCAGCAGATTGGTCTGGCCGTCCGCCTCCACGTCCAGCTCGCTCTGCGCGAAGCGCACCTTGCCGCCCACGGCGTCGGCGGGGATCGGCGCCAGCTCGGCGCGGAACCGTTCGATGTGCAGGCGGTTCGACAGGCCGGCCTCTTCCCAGGTTTTCTCCAGGGCAGCCAGCAGCCCCGGCGGGCCGCAGGCGTAGCAGTCGCGCTCGCGCCAGTCCGGACAGAACCGCTCCAGCTTCTCGCGGGTGAAGTAGGCGGCGTTGTCGTCTTCTTTCTGGGTATGCACTTCGTGCAGGTGGTAGTGGCGGTGCTGCGCGTTCAGCTTGCGCAGCTCCTTGCCGAAAATGGTGTCGAACTCGTGGGGCGCGTAGTGGATGTGCACCGTGTCCGGCAGGCGCTGCTGCTCGATCAGGCTGTGCAGCATGCTTCTCGCCGGCGTAATACCGCTGCCGGCGGTGATGAACAGCGGCTGGATCGGCGAGGCGTCCGGCAGATAGAAATCCCCCTGGGGCAGGCCCACCGGAATGTGGTCGCCCACTTTCAGGTGGCGCACGATATGGTGGGACAGGCGCCCGCCGTCGATCTTTTTGACGGTGATGGTGAAGCGGCCGTCGTCCCGCTCCGGCGGTGATGAGATCGTATAGGTGCGGGTGTAGTGCCGTCCGTTCACCGGAATGCCCACGCGGATGTGCTGGCCCGGGCGGTGCAGCCGCCAGTTGGCGCCCGGCTGCAGGGTAATGGTGCGGCAATCCCTGGTCTCATCCCACACGTCCACCACCTTTGCGTGCATACGGTGGGTGGTCCACAGCGGGTTCACCAGCTCCACATAGTGGGAGGTGCGCAGCGGGTAGGCGAACATATCGGTGATCGCCGCCAGCCTGGCCAGCCAGCCTTTTTGGGGTTTCGGATCTTGCGCCTGGGTCATTCGCCTGGGCTCCTGTGCGTGCTATTGTTATGCTGTTTGTGTACAGGTGTTCACGTTAACTCAGGTCGGCGTCGCTTGGAAGAGGGCAATTTTGTGCAAATGTTGCACAGTATTACGCAGGACAGAGTGAAGCAGACCTGTCCGACATCTTGTACAACTTATGCCGTCGATCTATACTTGTACCCTTTACTGTACGTGGCGGAGATCCCCATGAAGATTATTTCCTTTACCGAGGCGCGCAACAGCTTAAAAGCCGTGCTTGATGGCGTGACGAATGACGCGGATACCACGGTCATTACCCGCCGCGATGCCGAAGACGCGGTGGTCATGTCGCTGGATTACTACGACAGCCTGATGGAAACCGTGCACCTGCTGCGCTCCCCGGCGAACGCCGAACACCTCAACAAGTCCATCGCTCAGTACAAAGCAGGCAAGACCTCCGAGCGCGAGCTGATGGATGACTGACCGTTTGCTCTGCTGGACCGACGAAGCCTGGGCGGACTATATCCATTGGCAGGGCCAGGACAAAAAGACGCTACGGCGCATCAATAAGCTGATCGTTGATGTAAAGCGATCCCCTTTCGAGGGCATCGGTAAGCCCGAGCCTCTGAAGGAGAATCTGGCTGGCTTCTGGTCCCGCCGGATCGACGAGACCAACCGTCTGGTCTACGCGGTGGAAGATACCGCCATCACCGTGATTTCCTGTCGGTATCATTATTGATGAAGTCTTTTATGATTTCGGGGCCGCCGCCCGCGGTGGGTCACGGCGGTCAGGCAACTTGAGTTCCTGGCCGTCACAGGCGGCAAAGCGATCCCGAATACGGCTACCCAGGCCGGCTTCGACGGGCGGTCTCAGGGCGCGGGCCAGTATCTGTCGCGCCTCTTCTTCCATTGAGTGTCCAAGGCGTGCGGCCTGCAGGCGCAGGCGCTGTTTCGTGTCGTCGTCCAGATTGCGGACTATCAGGGTGCCCATAGGGTTCTCCATGCACTATGACAGCAACGCTAGCATTGGATTCATTGCTAGCCTAGTAGTGCCTGCCCCTGGGCGGCATCATGGATGTCGAAGCCGGGACATGTCGTTCGACCAGCTTTCGACGCCCGTTGCAGGGCACCTTTCGATTGCCAGAAGGAACCGAACATGTCCCGAATGATCTTCGTCAACCTGCCCGTCGCCGATCTCGCCGCCTCCATGGCGTTCTATCAAGCGCTGGGCTTCGAAAACAACCCACAGTTCACCGACGACACCGCCGCCTGCATGGTGTGGAGCGACAGCATCTTCGTCATGCTGCTCACCCATGATAAATGGCGTACCTTCACCGACCGCCCGATCCCGCCGGCCACCGCCAGTGAAGTGATGCTGGCCCTCGCCTGCGACGACCGCGACATGGTGGACCGGCTCAACGACAGCGCGGCCGCCAACGGCGGCACGGCGGACGTCAACGCCCCCCAGGATCCGGGCTTTATGTACTCACGGAGCCTGGCGGACCCGGACGGCCACGTCTGGGAAATGTTCTGGATGGACCCGACGGCGATGCCGGAAGGCTGATCCTGAGTTGTCGTCCTGACCTCAACAAGAGCTTCCCTTGCACCGGTAGGTCGGCTGTCCTATAGTCACCTGAATAGGACGGCCATCCTATGGTCGTCCGTCGGTGCTGAAAGGGTCCAATAGTGAAAAAGCCAACACGACAATGCATCGTTGAATCCGCCGATCAGCTGTTCTACGAGCAGGGGTTTGAACACACCTCGTTCTCACAAATCGCGGTGGCGGTGGGGATCTCCAGAGGGAATTTCTACTATCACTTCAAAACCAAGGACGAGATCCTTAATGCGGTGATCGAACAGCGTTTGGCGAGCACCAGCATGATGCTGGATGACTGGGAAGCCAGGAGTAATACGCCGGCCGACCGTATCCGAAGCTTTATCAACATCCTGGTCGTGAACCGCGCCAGGATTAAACGGTATGGCTGCCCGGTCGGCACCTTGTGCGGCGAGCTTGTGAAACTGAACCACGCCGCCCGGGGCGAGGCGAATAAGCTGTTCACGCTTTTTCGAACCTGGTTGCGTCAACAGTTCGAACAGCTCGGTCGGACGGAGGACGCCGACGAACTGGCGATGCATTTGTTGGCCCAGAGCCAGGGCATCGCCACCCTGGCCAGCGCTTTCCATGACGAGAAATTCCTCCGGCAGGAGGCCAAACGTCTGAACCGGTGGCTGGACGATTACAGCACCAATTAAATGACAACGCCGGGAGGGGGCATGTTTATCGTTCTTCTGAAATTCTCGAAAAACAAAGAAAAGGCCGGAGCCTTGATGGCGGAGCATAAGCGCTGGCTTCAGCGGGGGTTCGAAGAGGGGACATTCCTGCTGGCGGGGGGCATCCAGCCGTCGGCGGGGGGTGCCGTTCTGGCCACGGCGCACGATATGGATGAGATGAAAAGCCTGGTGGCACAGGATCCGTTTGTCGCCGAACAGGTGGTCACCGCGGAGATCATCGAGGTGACGCCACACCAGGCTGAAGAAAGATTGGCGTTCTTGATCAACAACAAGGAATAAACGTATGTCCGCGGTGTATGTTGCTCCGGACGGTCAGCCCCGATGTGGATGGTGTGGGGCGACGCTGGATTTTCTACCCTATCACGATAACGAATGGGGCTATCCCGTCAAAGACGACCGGCGGCTGTTTGAGAAACTGTGTCTTGAAAGTTTCCAATCCGGGCTGAGTTGGCGGACCATCCTGGCCAAGCGGGAGAATTTCCGTCTGGCTTTCGAGCAGTTCGATTTCGATAAGGTCTCCCGCTTCACGGCCAGTGATGTCGAGCGCCTGCTTGGCAATGAAGGCATCGTTCGCCACCGGGGAAAGATCGAAGCGGTGATCAACAACGCCCGGCGGGCCCGGGAAATGGTCGAACAGGAGGGTTCTCTGGCGACGTTTTTCTGGCGCTACGAGCCGGCGCCCGACGGTCTGCCTGAGCCGCAGACCGCGTCCACGTCGGCGGCGTCCGTGGCCTGTTCGAAAGAGCTGAAGAAGAGAGGCTGGAAGTTTGTCGGGCCGACAACGGTCTACGCCTTCATGCAGGCGATGGGGCTGATCAACGACCACATCGAGAGCTGCGTTTTCAGAGAGCCCGTTGAGCGCGCGCGCCGCGCATTCAAGCGGCCGCAGCGCTGAAGAGACGCCACTAGTCGCTGTTCGGCCGCTGTGTGAAAGTCCCCCTCATTCCGGCAGGGGCACCAGGACCGTGTCGCCGACGGCGAACGGCTCCCCTTTCCCATCGTCCCAATCGCCCAGCGCCGCGCTGGCGAACACCTGCCGCTTGCCGGCTTTCACCACCCGTCCGGTGACCCGGAAGGTCCTGGCCTTTGCCGGGCGCAGACAACGTACGGAAAACTGCGACGCGGTGACGTTGCCGGCCACCGTGCCGGCGGCGAAGCCGCAGGCGGTATCGATCAGGCCGCCGATCAGCGCGGCGTGCAGGTGGCCGCTGTACTGGGCGAAGTCGTCGCGCCATTCCAGGCGCAGGGTCACCAGGCCGGGCTCGGCGTCTTCCACCCGCAGATCCAGCCATTGGTTGAAGGGCGACAGGGCGGAGACCTGGCGCAGTTGATTGAGCAGAGGGTTATCGCTGTCCATGGGCTTTCTCCGTTTTAATGTTGGGCTTTGAACACGGCGGTGGCGCGGGCGCAGGGCTGGCCGTCGGCGAGCACGGTGGCGCTGGCGAAGCTCAGGCCGCGGCCGGTGCGGGTCACTTCGGCGCGGAACTCCAGCCACTGGCCGATGCGGGCGCTGCCCAGGAAATCCAGCGACAGATTCACGGTCACCAGGCCCTTTAGTTCGGGCAGGGTGCTGTCTTGCAGCTCGCGCACGCAGCTCAGGCCCATGGCGTTGTCGCACAGGGCGGAGATCAAGCCGCCGTGCACGAAGCCCCGGCTGTTGGCGTGGGCGTCCCCGGCGTGCAGGCCCAGGCTGATGCCGTCCTCATGGGGGCGGTGGTAGATCGGCTCCCAGGGATCGGTGAAGCCGCTTTTCCGGGTATGACGCTGAAAGCCTTCGGGGACGCTGGTCATGGGGGTTCTCCATAATGACGATGTAGACCAGTCTATATAATTCGGGGCTCGGGTCAAGATTCCGCCAGCGCCGGCACGCGCCGTAGCGAAATGGCCGCGAGCAGCGCCAGTGCCAGAACCCCGACGGCGCAGCACGCCGCCGTCACGTTCATGCCGGTGACGAAGGCGTCCCTGGCGCTCGACATGGCCTCCGGTGGCAAGTGTTCGGCGCTGGCCACAATGGCCCAAAGCCCGTCCGGGTTGGCGTGCTCGCCGGCGCTTTGCCCGCGATAGACGAACATCGCCAGGCTGCCGAGAATCGCAACGCCCAGGGCGACGCCGAGCTCCTGGGCCAGCTCGGACAACGCCGAGGCCGCCCCCGCCTTGGCCGCGGGCGCGGCGCCCACGACCAGGTCGGTGCCCAGGGCGGCCAGGGTGCCCAGGCTGAAGTAGATCAGCGAGAAGCCGGCGATCACCGGCACCATGGCGGACGGTGTGGCGGTGGCCAACAGGGCGTAGCCGGGCACCGACAAAATCAGCGCCCCCGCCACCACGCGGCCCGGTCGCACCCGGCGGGCGAGCAGCGGCGCCACGATGCCCGCCAGAACCATCATCAAAGCCGGCGGCCCCATCCAGAGCCCGGCTTCCAGGCTGCTCATTCCGGCGACCAGTTGCAGGTATTGCGTAACCAGCAGCAGGGTGCCCGACACGCCGACCAGGCCTAGTAGCAGCACCATCAGGGCGGCGTTGAAAGTCCGGTCGGCGAACAGGGTGGTATCAAGCAGCGGATTGGGCAGGCGCCCTTGTCGGCGCAGGAAAACCACGCCAAAGGCGATGCCCGCCACCAGCGACGCCATCGCATCCACGGTGAGGCCCGCCTTGGCGACTTCCTTGATGCCGTAGACGACGGGCAGCATGGTCGCCAGGGAGAGTAAGACACTCGGCATATCCAGCCGTCGCCTGCCCGGCGCCCGGTATTCCGGTAGCACCAGCGGCGCGCTGATCAGCAACACCGCGATCACCGGCACCGCGACCAGAAAGGCGGCGCCCCACCAGAAATGGCTGAGCACCCAGCCACCGATGACCGGGCCGGCGGCCATGCCGGCCGCGAACAGGGTCGCCCACACCCCGATGGCCTGGGCCCGTTGCCGGGGGGCGGCGAACAGATTGCTGATCAGCGCCAGGGTGGACGGCATCAGGGTGGCGCCGGCGATGCCCAGCGCCGCCCGGGCGGCGATCAGCATTTCCGGGCTGGTGGACCAGGCCGCGACGATGGACGCGAGGCCAAAGGCGGTGGCGCCGATCAGCAGCAGGCGGCGCCGGCCAATGTTGTCGCCCAGTGTGCCCATGGTGATCAGGAAGCCGGCGATCAGAAAGCTGTAGATGTCCATGATCCACAGGGCCTGCGCGCTCCCCGGTTGCAGGTCCATCGCCAGCACCGGCATGGCCAGGTAGAGAACGGTCACGTCCAGCCCGAGTAAGAAAGTGGGCAGCGCCAATACCGCCAGCCCGGCCCACTCCTTGGGGCCCGCCAGACGACTGTCTTGAGATGCCATGAAATACCTCCTCGCTGTGTGGGGGAGGTATCATTGGCGCTGAATAAGAGGGGTACAATATAGCTGTTTATCCTATTACAAGGAGCAATCCCTTGGCGACGCGCAGCCTGGACCGGACACGTGATGACCTGCGGGCGTTTCTGCTTCGACACCGGCAAAAATTAAAGCCGTCGGAGGTCGGGCTGCCCGAGACGGGGCGACGGCGCACGCCGGGCCTGCGGCGCGAGGAAGTGGCGGCGCTCGCGGGGGTCGGCCTGACCTGGTACACCTGGTTCGAGCAGGGCCGTGATATCGGTGTTTCCGAGCGGTTCCTGCTGAACCTGGCGCGGGCGTTGAAGCTGGACGACGCCGAGTGCGCCCATCTCTTTCTGCTCGCCCAGGGGCGCCCGCCGCCGGCGGAGGCGCACCAGAGCCAGACCGTGTCGCCATTGGTCCAGCGTTTGATGAACAATCTTCCGGACAACCCGGCCTACGTCACCAACCTGCGCTGGGATATCGTCGCCTGGAACGACGCTGCCGAGCGGCTTTTTCATTGGCAGGACCGGGCGCCGCACGAACGAAACCTGATAAGAACCCTGTTCGCCGACCCGCGAATGCGGCGCCGTCTGCCGGACTGGCACCGCGACGCCCGGCGTTTGCTGGCACAGTTCCACTGCGATCTTTCCGTCGCGCCGGAGGACCCCGGGCTGAGCGAATTCATCAATGACATGACCCGGCTATCCCCGGATTTCCGGCAGTGGTGGCAGGCATCTACCTTGACGGAGTACGCCCGCGGCGTCGGCTCCTTGCTCGACGCGGACGGTCGCCATCGGGCGTTTGATCATGAGACGTTAATTGTCGATGAACACCGTCATCTCAGGCTGGTGCTCTACTTTGACATTGAGGTGTCCCCATGAAGCTGCTCGTGAACATCGACGTTCCGGCGCTCGAACCCGCCATTGAGTTCTACTGTGCCGCCCTGGGCCTGCGATACAGCCGTGCCTTGGACGAGGATATCGTGGAGCTGGCCGGCGCGTCGTCGCTGATCTATCTGCTCGTCAATCCAGCCGGATCAAGCGTGGCTAAAGATCAATCTGAACGTCGCCACTACGGCCGTCACTGGACGCCGGTCCATCTCGACTTCGTTGTCGACGATCTCTCTGTCGCCGCGAAGCGAGCACGGGACGCCGGCGCCCGTCAGGAAAGCGAATGCGTGGAGTGGAACGGCTCCAGATGCATCACCTTCGCGGACCCGTTCGGCCACGGCTTTTGCCTGATCGAGTTCGACGATACGACCTATCACGCTGGTGGCATCTAGCCCGGGCTGCCTCGTCGATTTTCGGCGCCGCCGAGCGACAACATGAACGCAGCATGCGACACCAAGGAGTTAACAATGCAGCCACTTGTCGTGGAAAGATCGACACAAATTGACGCGCCGGCCCGACGTGTGTGGGAGTCGATCACCTTTCCCGGCAGCCTGGAGCAGTGGATGCTGGTCACCCCCGCGTTTGAAGGTGCGGAGCCATTGCAACGGGGCAGTAACATTCCCTGGAAGAACGAGGCGGGTGATACCTATCTCACCGGTACGGTAACGGTATGCGAGCCGGGCCGCCGGCTCGTCATCGCGATGCAGGATGTGAGTTGGGACAAGACCGGCGCCGAGGTGACCTATTCATTGGCGCTTACCGAACAGCAGGGCGCCACGTTGATCCAATTGCGCTTCGGCGATCTGTCCGTGGATCCGGAGGGGCAGGCGTGGTTCGCGGCGTACAACTCGGATCGGGAGCTGGCGGCCATCAAAGCGATCGCGGAGCGCAGCGACAGCTAAGGCGGCGAACGCCGGCTTGCGCGTGTCAGCGCTGCTCGATCAGCGCCGCCACCTGCTCGCAGGCGTCGTGGATCGGCGCCGGGTCCCGGGCCACGCGCGCCTGGATCAGCGCGCCTTCCAGGGCGGAGATGGCCAGCGAGGCCAGGCGTTGGGCGCGGGCGCTGTCTGCGCCGGCCGGATCGATCATGGTGGCGAGCGCCCGTCGCCAGGCGGCGTAGGCGTCGCGGGCGGCGGCGGTGATGGGTTCGGATTGTGGCGTGACTTCCAGCACCGTGGTGGCCAGCGGGCAGCCGTCGCGGTAGTCGGAATCGCCCAGCCAGCCGGCCAGCAGGCCGCCGTAGGCGCGCAGCGCCGCGCCCGGCGAGTGCTGGTCGCGGTGCAGGTCTTCCAGGGTTCGAGTCACCAGGGCGCCGGCGTAGCGCACCGCTTCCGCGCCCAGTTCTTCCTTGCCGCCGGGAAAATAGTGATAGAAGGAGCCCTTCGGCGCGCCGGCGGTTTTCAGGATGTCATTAAGGCCCGTGGCCGCGTAGCCGTGCTGGCGGAACAGGGCGGCGGCGGTGCGTACCAGGCGGTCGCGGTGCTTGGGGCGGGCTCCCATGGTCGGCGGCTCCGGGTTAAAGGTTCAGTGGACCAGTCTAGATAAAAAGCGCGCCGCCTGCATGACTCTTTCTTCACGCCAAATCCACCCTCAGTAACAAAAGCTATCAAGGTATTCGACAGGCTGTATTGGCAGGGACGGTGCGGAAGGTAATACAAGTAAGGTTGTACTAGCGGCCTAACGGCAACCCGAGCGATGACGGCGCGAGACAGCGCAACGACTAGCAAGGAGAACAAAACCATGTCCGAGAGCAAATGCCCTTTCCGTAACGCCGCGGGCGGCGGCGTCACCAATCGGGATTGGTGGCCCAACCAATTGCGGCTGGATATCCTGCATCAGCACCCCGCCATGTCCAATCCCATGGGGGAGGACTTCGATTACGCGGAAGCGTTCAAAAGCCTGGATCTGGCGGCGCTGAAAAAAGACCTTACCGATTTGATGACCGACTCCCAGGACTGGTGGCCGGCGGACTTCGGCCACTATGGCCCGCTGTTTATCCGCATGGCCTGGCACAGTGCCGGCACCTATCGCCTGGGCGACGGCCGTGGCGGTGGCGGCACCGGCACCCAGCGGTTCGCCCCTCTCAACAGCTGGCCGGACAACGTCAACCTGGACAAGGCGCGCCGGCTGCTGTGGCCGATCAAGAAGAAGTACGGCAACAAGATATCCTGGGCCGACCTGATCATCCTCTCGGGCAACGTGGCGCTGGAATCCATGGGCTTCAAGACGTTCGGCTTCGCCGGCGGCCGCGAGGATCTGTACGAGCCGGAAGAGGACGTCTACTGGGGCTCGGAATCCGACTGGCTGGGCACCAATCAGCGGTACACCGGCGAGCGCGAGCTGGAAGACCCCTTGGGTGCGACCACCATGGGCCTGATCTATGTGAACCCGGAAGGCCCGGAGGGCGAGCCGGATCCGCTCAAAGCGGCCCACGACATTCGTGAAACCTTCGGCCGCATGGCCATGAACGACGAAGAGACCGTGGCGCTGATCGCCGGCGGTCACACCTTCGGCAAGGCCCACGGCGCCGGCGACCCGGAAAAGGTCGGGCCGGAACCGGAAGCGGCACCGATCGAAATGATGGGTCTGGGCTGGAAGAGCAGCCACGGCACCGGCATGGGTGACGACACCATGGGCGGTGGCCCGGAAGTGACCTGGACGCAGACGCCCACCCAGTGGAGTCACTACTTTTTCGAGAACCTGTTCCAGTACGAATGGGAACTGGAGAAGAGCCCGGCGGGTGCCTATCAATGGGTCGCCAAGGACGCCGAGGCGAATATCCCTTACGCCCATGACAAGACCAAAAAGCGCAAGCCGACCATGCTCACCACCGATCTGTCGCTGCGCTTCGACCCGGAGTATTCAAAAATCTCCCGGCGCTTCCATGAGGACCCGGAAGCCTTCGCCGACGCCTTCGCCCGTGCCTGGTACAAGCTCACCCATCGGGACATGGGCCCGATTGACCGCTACCTGGGCCCGGAAGTGCCCGAGGAAGAACTGATCTGGCAGGACCCGGTGCCCAAGGTCGATCATCCGTTGATCGATGATCAGGACATTACCCGCTTGAAAGCCAGGATCATTGATTCCGGGCTCAGCGTCCCCGAGATGGTGAAAGCGGCCTGGGCGTCCGCGTCCACTTACCGTGGCTCCGACATGCGTGGTGGCGCCAATGGCGCCCGTGTCCGGCTGGACCCGCAGAAGGACTGGGAAGTGAACGAACCCCAGCAGTTGGACAAGGTGCTGAAAACGCTGGAAGGCATCCAGAGCCAATTCAACAACGCCCAATCCGGCAGCAAAAAAGTGTCCCTGGCGGACCTGATCGTGCTGGCGGGTTGCGCCGGCGTGGAGAAAGCCGCCGCCAATGCCGGCCACCACGTGACGGTGCCCTTCACGCCTGGCCGCATGGACGCTTCCCTGGAGCAAACGGATGTGGACTCCTTCAAATATCTGGAGCCGTTCGTGGACGCGGTGCGTAACTTCCGCAAAGCAAAAACGACGATTCCGGCGGAACAGCTGATGTTGGATCGCACCCAGCTCCAGACGCTGACCGCGCCGGAACTGACCGTGTTGGTGGGTGGCATGCGTACCATGGGC
Organism: uncultured Alcanivorax sp.; assembly: GCA_964556345.1. Taxonomy (GTDB): domain Bacteria; phylum Pseudomonadota; class Gammaproteobacteria; order Pseudomonadales; family Alcanivoracaceae; genus Alloalcanivorax. The sequence goes on along the minus strand of CAZKWA010000028.1, from coordinate 11,711 downwards.
GCCAACCATGGCGCTACCAAGCATGGCGTATTCACCGATCGTCCGGGGTCGTTGAACAACGACTTCTACAAGACGGTGGTGGACATGAGCATCGAGTGGACGCCCAAGGACAAGGACGACGACTTCTTCTTCGAAGGCCGCGACCGCAGCAGTGGCGAGCCCAAGTGGACCGCCACCCGGCTCGACCTGGTGTTCGGCGCCAACTCGCAGTTGCGTGCTCTCGCCGAAGTCTACGGCGCGGACGACGCCGAGAAGAAGTTCGTCAACGACTTCGTCGCCGCCTGGGACAAGGTGATGAATCTGGGTCGCTTCGATCTGAAATAAGCGCTCTACGGAGCGTTGTTTGTGCGAGCGGGCCCCGCCCGCGAAATGCCGGCAAGGCCGGCCGGCGGGATACCAGAGCGCTTTCTAACCGGGGCGCCTCCGGTGTCCTGTGTGGCGGTAGCGGGGCCTGATCATTTCTGGCGGTACTTGCGGTTAAGTTTGCGCATGCCGCCGATCCAGCGGTCGTAGTTTTCGGTCTTGTTGCGCATGTACTGCAGCACTTCCTTGTGCGGCAGCACCAGGAAGGTCTCCTGTTCGATGGCTTCCAGGCAGGCCTGGGCCACCGGTTCCGGTTCCATCATGCCGTTGACGCTGGCGACGCCATCTTCCTTGCCTTTGGTCATGTTGGTGCGCACCGCCTGGGGGCAGAGCACCGATACCTTGATGCCGTCGTCGCCGTAGGTGAGCGCGATCCATTCCGCCAGGCCCACGGCGGCGTGTTTGGTGACCGCGTAGGGCGCCGAGCCGATCTGCGACAGCAGGCCGGCGGCGGAAGCGGTATTCAGGAAGTAGCCGCCGCCCCGTTCGATCATCCTGGGTGCCAGATGACGGGCCGCGTAGATATGGGCCATCACGTTGATGTCCCAGATCTTCTGCCACTGCTCGTTGGCCACTTCCGGGCCGCCGGGCACGGAAATGCCCGCGTTGGAGCAGAACAGATCGATCGGGCCGACGTCTTTTTCGGTGTCGTCGATCAGCGCTTTGACGTCGTCTTCGTTGGACACGTCCACTTTGCGGCCAATGCCGTCGACCATCTTCGCGGTGGTTTCCGCGCCGTCACCGTCCAGGTCCACGCACACGATTTTTTTGGCACCAGCCTTGGCGAAAACCTGCGCCAGCGCCCGACCAATGCCGCCAGCCGCGCCGGTGATAACAACAATACGATCTTTCAGTTCCATGTCATTCTCCTGTGTCGCTCGGGAGCTCTTTTGGGAGAGAGCCTTGTGGGAGCGGGCCCCGCCCGCGAAAGGCAAGCTCCGCTTGCCGGCGGGATCCCAGAGGCCTCAGAAAACGAAACATCAAAAGCGTCTCTGGAATCCTGCCGGGGCTTCGCCCCTTTCGCGGGCAGGGCCCACTCCTACAAGTTCAGCTCCACATAAAGGAGCCGCCGCAGACGGTGAGCGCCTGGCCGGTCATGTAGCGGCTGGCGTCGGAGCCGAGGAACACGGCCAGGCCTTCGAAGTCGTCCGCTTCGCCCAGGCGGCGCAGCGGAATCTGCGAGTTGGCGCGCTTCACGGCTTCCGGATTGTCCCACAGCGCTTTGGCGAAATCGGTGCGCACCAGGCCCGGACAGATGGCGTTGGCGCGGATGCCCTTGGGGCCGTATTCCAGCGCCAGGTTACGTACCAGGCCGATCAGCGCCAGCTTGGAGGTGCCGTACACGCCCAGGGTGTCGGACGGTTTAAAGGCGCCGACGCTGGCGGTGAACATCATCGAGCCGTTGCCTTTCTCGATCATGTCCGGCGCCACCAGGCGGGCCAGCCACAGGTTGGCCTGCACATTCACCTGCATGGTTTTTTCGTAGGCGTCGTCGGGAATTTCCGAGATCGGTCCGTAGTGCACATTGAGGCCGGCGTTGCCGACCAGGATGTCCACCGGTCCGGCGAGCTGGCGGGTCTTCTCCACCAGCGTTTCCAGTTCCTGTTTGCGGCCGGCGTTGGCGCCCACCGCGTGCACGCGCTCCGCGCCCACCGCTTTATTGATCTCGGCGGCGGCCTGGTCGAGTGTTTCCTGGGTGCGCGCGGAGATCACCACGGTGGCGCCGTGGGCGGCCAGGGCGTGCGCCATGGCTTTGCCCATGCCCTTGGAGGCGCCGGTCAGCAGCGCCACTTTTCCAGTCAGATCGAACAGCTTGGTTTCCACCATGGGATCAGGCTCCGGTCTGGTTGTAGCGGTTCACTTCGTTGCGGGCGACCACGTTGTGGTGCACTTCGTCCGGGCCGTCGGCCAGGCGCAGGGTGCGCTGCTGCATGTACATTTCCGACAGCGGCGACCATTGGCTGACGCCGGTGGCGCCGTGAATCTGGATCGCCTGGTCGATGATCTGGCAGCACTTTTCCGGCACCATGGCCTTCGCCATGGACACCCAGATGCGGGCTTCTTTGTTGCCCATCACGTCCATCGCCTTGGCGGCCTTGAGCACGATCATGCGCATCGCTTCGATCTCGATGCGGGCGCGCGATACGGTTTCCATGTTCTTGCCCAGATTAATAATCTGTTTGCCGAACGCTTCCCGGTTCATGCCGCGCTCAAGAATCAGGTCTAGGGCTTTTTCGGCGGAACCAATGGAGCGCATGCAGTGGTGAATACGGCCGGGGCCGAGGCGCAGCTGGGAAATCTCGAAGCCGCGGCCTTCGCCCCAGAGAATGTTTTCCTTCGGCACGCGCACGTTATCCAGCTTGATGTGCATGTGGCCATGAGGCGCGTGGTCGTGGCCGAACACGCGCATCGGGCCGAGCACGTGCACGCCGGGGGCGTCCATGGGCACCAGAATCTGTGACTGCTGGCGGAAGGTGGGCGCGTCCGGGCTGGTTTTGACCATGCAGATCATGATCTTGCAGCGCGGATCGCCGGCGCCGGAAATATAATATTTCTCGCCGTTGATCACCCAGTCGTCGCCGTCCAGCACGGCGCTGGTTTCAATGTTGCGGGCGTCGGAAGAGGCCACCTGCGGTTCGGTCATGCCGAAGCAGGAGCGGATCTCGCCGGCCAGCAGCGGCTTCAGCCATTTTTCTTTTTGCTCGGGGGTGCCGACGCGCTCCAGTACTTCCATATTGCCGGTGTCCGGCGCCGAGCAGTTCAGGGTCTGTGACGCCAGCGGGTTCTTGCCCAGCTCGAAGGCGATGTAGGCGTAGTCCAGGTTGGACAGGCCTTCGCCGGTTTCCGCGTTGGGCAGGAAGAAATTCCACAGGCCGGCTTCGCGGGCTTTGTTCTTGGCGGTTTCCAGCAGCTCCAGCTGACCGGGGGCGTAGCTGAAACGCTCCGCGCGGCCTTCGCCCAGACGGTGGAATTCCTCGGTGATCGGGTCCACGTTCTCGCGGATGTGCTTGGCCAGGGCGTCCAGCAGCGGGCGCGCCTCTTCGGACATGGCCAGGTTGTTCAGATCGGTATCGTTACCCATTTGTTTCTACTCCTTTGGGGTGGGCGCCCGCCTCGGTGTCGGCGGCCAGGCATTGCGCGCGCAGGGCGCGGCGGTCGGTTTTGTCGGTGCCGCCCCGGGGCAGCGGTTCGCTGCGCAGCCAGATGCGGTCGGGAATCTTGAAGCGGGCCAGATGGCCGGCGAGAAAATCCTTGAGCGCGGATTCGTCCACGCTGGCGCCGGGCTTCAGTTGCACGCCGGCGCCGACGATCTCGCCCAGGCGTGCGTCGGGTATCGGGAAAACGCCGGCTTCGGCCACGTCCGGATGCCGGTGCAGGGCGCCTTCCACTTCCAGGCAGGCGATGTTTTCGCCGCCCCGGATGATGATGCTTTTCTTGCGATCAATGATGTAGATCAGACCGTCTTCATCGATGCGCGCCAGGTCGCCGGTGTACAGCCAGCCGTCACGGACGGTGTCCGCCGTGGCCTCGGGCTGGTTGAGGTAGCAACGCATATTGGCGGGACTTTTCACCGTCAGTTCGCCGGCCTCGCCGGTGGGCACCTCGTTGCCGTGCTCGTCGACGATGCGCATCTCTTGCAGGGGCGGCGTGGGCCGGCCGGCGGCCTCCGGGTGGGCGACATAGTCCGGCCCGCCGATCAGAATGCCCAGCGCGTTGGTTTCGGTCATGCCCCAGCCGGAGGCGATGGCCGCGCCGGGGAACGCCTCGGCGAGCTGGCCCACCTGGGCGGCGGGGCGTTTGGCGCCACCGCCGCCGATGGCTTCCAGGCTGTCCAGGCTTTCACCGAGCCGGCGGGCGGCGTCCATCAGTTCCGCGGACTGGGTGGGCACGCCGGTGAAACGGGTGATGCGCTCTTTCTTGACCAGGCGCACCGCTTCCTCCGGGTCCCACTTGTACATCAGCGTCACGGTGGCGCCGCTGGCGAGGCCCTGCAGGAAGTTCGACTGCAGCGCGGTGACGTGGAACAGCGGCGTCACCACCAGGAAAGAGGGCGGCTGCACCTTGTCCGGCTCCGGCAGGGGCGGCGGCGGGTCGGCCACCAGCGGCGCCATCAGCCGCGCCATGATCCAGGAATAGACGGCGGAAATGGCGCCACGGTGGGTCAGCACCACGCCCTTGGGATTGCCGGTGGAGCCGGAGGAATACAACACCGCGAAGTCGTCGTCCGGCTCGATGGGGGCTTGCGGCCAGACCGCGCGGCCCCGCTCGAGCAGGTCGGCGTAGTGCACAGGGCCTTGGGCATCGCGTACGGCGACCAGGGTTACATCGAGCCGCGTGGCGGTGTCCCGCATCAGTTGATAACGCGGGCCGTCCGCCAACGCCACCCTGGCGCCGCAGTCTTTCAGGCCATAGGCGAGCTCGTCTTCCGTCCACCAGGCGTTGAGCGGCACGGCCACGGCACCCAGGGCGGAGAGAGCCAGAATCAGGATCGGCAGTTCCGGGTAGTTGCGCATGGCCAGCGCCACGTGGTCGCCGGCGCCGACGCCCAGTTCGTCGGCCAGGCCGTTGGCGACCCGTTTTATTTCGTCGCAAAAGCGCGGGTAATCCCACCGTTCGTCCTGGAACACCAGCACGTCCCGGTTGCCGTAGGCGGATTCGGCGGCCTGCACCAGCGCACGGAGATGTGGCGGTGCATTGCGGAACACTCGGTAGTGCACGCCGTTGATCTCGGCGTCGGTGAGTTCAAAGCGGGGGTCGGTCTCGGCGAGGTGGGCCTGGGCTTGCTCCGGGGTCATCATTCATCGAGCTCCCGGGGAAAAGCCCTGGTCGGGTGGGGCGGGCAGGCTGGCCATTTGTTCTTCTCCTCTCCTCGGGCGACCGCGCGGCCACTGGCTGACGTTTGTCAGGATTACGCTACGGCGAATGCCGGTTTGAAGTCAAGCGTCGCTGACCGCCGGGTCACGTGGGAGCCGTTCGGCATTCCAACGTGCATTGACGGGGCGACACCGGCCCGTATATTTTGAATCCTGACAAGTGTCAGGTTTGATCCATTGCATTCGGAAACGGGAATTACTATGAACCATCAGGCCTCCGCCTCGGCGCCGGTTATCGTCGAACCCCTCGCTGTCCACCGGTTTGATGAGGCGGCGCTGTCCGCCTGGCTGGCGCCGTCGTTACCGGAAGCCGGCGAGGGCCTGCGGGTGCGTCAGTTCCAGGGGGGCATGTCGAACCCCACCTATCTGCTCACCACCACCGACGGGAAACGGTATGTCCTGCGCAAGAAGCCGCCCGGCAAGATTCTGCCGAAGGCCCACGCGGTGGACCGGGAATACCGGGTGATGCGGGCGCTTGAGGACACCCCGGTGCCGGCGCCGCGGATGGTGGCGTATTGCGACGACCCGGAGGTGATCGGCGCTGAATTTTTCGTCATGGAGTACGTGGACGGGCGCATTATTCCGCCGCCGTCGATGGGCCCCGTGGCCCGTGAGCAACGGCCGGCGCTGGCCTGTTCCCTGGTGGACACGCTCGCCGACCTGCACGGTGTGGACTGGCGCGCGGCCGGCCTGGAGGGCTTCGGCCGCCCGGAAAACTATCTGGCGCGGCAAACCTCCCGCTGGGCGGGCCAGTATGAAGCGTCGAAAGAAGCGCTGCCGGCGGATTTCGACTACTCGCAGATGGACTGGCTGCGCGACTGGCTGCTGGAGCACGCCGGGGTGGTGGCGAACGAGAGCGCCATCGTCCATGGCGATTACCGTCTGGGTAACACCATTGTGCATCCGGATCGCCCGGAGGTGATCGCCGTCCTCGATTGGGAGCTCTGCACCATCGGCCATCCGCTCGCCGATCTGGCCTACCTGTGCATGCCGTACCGCTTGCCCGCCGACCTGCCCGGAGTGGTGAATTTGTTAGAAGCCGGTTTGCCCGCTGAAGAAGCGATGCTCGAGCGCTACTGCCGGCGCACCGGACGCGACGGAATTCCGGAGTGGCCGGTGTTCCTGGCGTTCGCCTGTTTCCGCAGCGCGGCGATTATCCAGGGCGTGGCGGCCCGCGCGGCCCAGGGGAATGTCAGCAGCGCCAGCGTGGACCCGATCGGTGAAGGCGCGCGGGCCCGGCGCATGGCGGAAACCGGCGCCGACATCGCGCGCTCTTTCAAGTCAGTTTGATCTTGAGCCAGTGGCGCCGGCGGTTTAGCCTGACAGATGTCAGGATTCAATATAAACGTCAAGCGTTTTTACCAAAAAAATTATACGCAGATCATTCCAGAACAAAAAAACGGGAGTTATCACGATGAAAAAGATCACGCTTCGAAACGTCGCTGCTTTATCCGCTGCCGCCGCGTTGACCCTGGGCACCGCGAGCGTCGCCCAGGCCGATGACTACGATTGGCCGCGCCTGCTTGTGGTGGGCACGCCGGGCACCTCGTCGGCGAGCTTCGCTTCCACCAACGGTTGGGCGCCGCTACTGCAAAAGAGCGGGGGTTCCACCGTGCGCGTGGTGCCCGAGGACAGTGAGGTGATGCGCTACCGGCGCCTGACCCAGCGGCGCGACATCGCCATCAGCTCGGTGTCCGCCGCCGAGATCCGTTTCCAGGTGGAAGGCATCGGCGGTTACGCCTCCATGGAGGCGGTGCCGCAGCGGGTGATCTGGCACCACAACGACACGCCCTGGGGTTATGTGGTGGCCGGTGATTCCGATTTGAAGAGCGTCGAGGATATCAAGAAGGGCGGTGTTCGCATCGCTAAGGGTATGTTTTCACCGCCGATGATCGCGGCGGTTACCGAGGCGTTGCCCGCCTTTATCGGCATGACGCCGGAGCAGGCACAGGAAAAACTGGAATACGTGCCGGCCAGCAGCTACGCCGAAAACTGCCGTTCGGTGGTGGAGGGAAAAGCGGACGTGGCCTACTGCGCGCCGATCAGTTCGGTGCTCTCCGAAATGGAAGGCGCGCCGGGTGGCATTCGCTGGCTGTCCCTGGATAACGACAACAAAGAAGGCTGGGACGGTTACCTCAATTACCGCCCCATGCTGATCCCCACCGAGATTGACCTGGGCGTGTCGACCGCGCGCGGTGTCGGTGGCGCCACCTCCAACTTCCTTTATGTGGTGCCGGCGGACGCCGACACCGATTTCGCCTACCACATGGCGAAGTGGTTCCACCAATCCTTCGATGCTTACAAAGGCACGCATCCCATGGCCGCGCGTATGTCCCTGGATATGTTCCGCGGCTATCTGGACCGTTCACCGTTGCCGGTGCACGAGGGCACGGTGAAGTACCTGCGTGAAGTCGGTGCCTGGACCGAAGAAGACGACGCCTGGAACCAGGCCGCCATTGAAAAGATGGACCGCTGGCTGGCGGCGCGTAACGCGGCTCTGGCGGAAGCGCGTGAGAAGGGCGTGGACATCGGTTTTGAGAACCAGGCGTTCCTGGACATTCTCGACAAGCACACCGAGGGCCTCGAGGGCTTCCGGTCCCGCCTCTGAGCCTGGGTACCCCGGCGGGCCGTTTCAAGCCGCCGGGGCCTGACCCGTCGATACGTTTTCTGTCCCATCCTTTGAGCGGATCGTTATGACCACTACAGCCTCCACGTCCGAAGCGCCGCAGACGGAGATCTCCCGTCTGGGCGAGATGTTTTCCTGGCAAAGCATCGTTTTCGTTATTCTCAGCGTCGCCGGCCTCTGCGTGGGGCTGGTGTATATTTTCGGCTTCACCTGGGACGGTCAGCGTCTTCTGGAGGGCCAGTACTACTGGATATTCATCGGCCTGTTCACGGCGGCCGCTTTTATCGCGTTACCGGCCAGGTCCGGGCAGAAGAACGTGCCGATCTACGACCTGGTCGCGGCGGCCGTGGCGCTGGCCATCAGCCTGTACTTTTCCACCCATGCCTGGGACATGGTGCAGGCCGGCTGGACCCAGCTTCCCATGGGCGTGGTCATCTGGTTGCTGATGCTCGAAGTGGCGCGGCGCAGCGGCGGCCTGCCGTTCCTGCTGGTGGTCTTGCTGCTGGGTCTGTATCCGCTGGTGGCGGATTTTCTGCCCGGTTTGCTGATGGGCATCCCCTATGATTTCGACCTCATGATCGAGGCGCATGTGTTCCGCGCCGAGGGCATGATGGGCATCACCACCAAGATCGTCGCGGAAATTATTCTCGGCTTTCTGGTATTCGCCGGCATTTTGATCGCCACCGGCGCGGGCAACTTCTTTATCGATCTGGCGAACGCCAGTTTCGGCCGTTACCGGGGCGGCCCGGCCAAGGTGTCGATTGTCGCCAGCGGCTTTTTCGGCAGCCTGTCCGGTTCGATCTTTTCCAATATCGCCGGCACCGGCTCGATCACCATCCCGGCCATGAAGAAGGCGGGCTATCCGCCGCACTACGCCGGCGCCATCGAGGCGTGTGCCTCCACCGGCGGCGTGGTGATGCCGCCGGTGATGGGCGCCATCGCGTTCGTCATGGCGATCACCATCGGCGTGGGCTACTCCACCATCATGGTGGCGGCGATCATCCCGTCGCTGCTGTTCTATTTCGGTTTGCTTCTGCAGGTGGACGCCTACGCGGCGCGCACCGGCATCAAGGGCATGAGAAAGGAGGACACCCCTTCCGCGCGTAAAGTGCTGATGCGCGGCTGGCCCTTCCTGTCGGTGCTGGTGTTCCTGGTGTGGGGCCTGCTCTATATGCGCTGGGAATACTACGCGCCCTGGTACGCCTGCCTGTTGATGATCGCGTTGTCGTTTCTGAATCGTGAAACCTTCATGACACCGCGCAAGCTGTACGAAACGATACGGCAGATCGGCTTGCTGGTGACACAGACGGCGGCCATCATTCTGCCCATCGCCTTCGTGGTCAGCGCCCTGACCATCACCGGCGTGACCGGCTCGGTCACTTCCGGGCTGGTGAATCTGGGCGGCGGCAACATCTATATGATTCTGCTCTTCGGCATGCTTGCCTGCTTCATCATGGGGATGGCGGGGCTGGCGATTGTCGCCTATATCTTCCTGGCGGTGACGTTGGCGCCGGCCATCATCGAAGTGGGTGGGCTCAACACCGTGGCGGTGCACTTCTTTATTGTTTACTACGCCATGCTGTCGGTGATCACACCGCCGGTGGGCGCCGCCGCCTTCCTGGCCGGCACCATCGCCGGCGCCAAGCCGATGCGCACCTCGTTCACCGCCATGCGGCTCGGCGTGGTGATCTACTTCGTGCCGTTGTTCTTCCTGTTCCAGCCGGCGCTGGTGCTGCAGGGGGATCTGACACCGCTGATCTATGTGCTGCCGTCGATCGTCATCGGCATCATGCTGATCTCGGGGGGCCTGGAAGGGTACTTGCTGGGGGCGGGTCTGGTCCGGCCCTGGTTGCGCCTGCCGCTGGTCGCCGCCGGCTTCGCCTTCAGTTTCCCCGCTCTCATGACCACCCTGATCGGCGGCCTGGCCTCGCTGGCCCTGGCGGTGCTGGTATGGCGGGATAACCGCAAGCCGGCCGTGGCCGGCTAGCGACCGTGGCCCGGCGGCCCGTTCAGGAGGCGCTGGCCGCCAGATGGTCCAGCATGGCGGCGACGCCGGCGGCCACCGTGCCGAGGATCAGTTCGTCATCCACGTCCTGGTTGAGCCAGTCGCGCATGGGCGCGAAGGCGCCGAGAAAAACGATCAGGTTGGCGAGTACCTCCGCGCGCTGATCGTCGTCGGCCAGGCCGGCCCGTTCACGCAACCGTGCCGCCAGCGCGGCGATCACCGCCTGATCCCGGGCCCGCATGGCGCGCCGGTCATCCTTCTGAAGGTACGGCACGGAGCGGTAGATCAGCAGGGTGCCTTTGCGTTTCTTGGTCCAGGTGTCGCGCAGGTAGTCGGCCACGCTGTCCTCGAACGGGACTTCGTGATCCTGCTCCAGGCGTTCCGCCAGGGTAGGCACATCGGGCCGGAACCAGAGTTTATTGAGAAGCCGCCGGAGAATATCGTTCTTATTGGCGATGTAGTCGTAGATGCTGGCCTGGTTCACGCCGGACTTCGCGCAGATATCGCGAATGGTGGTGGCGTCGAATCCCTTCTCCAGGAACAGCTCCAGGGCCGCGTCGCAAATCTGGTTGCGGCGCATTTCGGTAAGCGCCGTGTCCTGCACGCCGGCGACCGTCGCTTCCACCAATTGCTCGCGGCCCAAGGCCTTCTTCCTGGCCTTTGAGGAGTCCTTCGACAAGGGTGTTCTCCGAATTCGGGTTAGACAGGTGAGAGTGTGAAAGGTAGCACACTTGCCTGAAACGCGGAAGAAAAGGCCCCGAGCCCGGGGCTCGCCGTTTCCCGTGAAGAGCGCGTCGGGTGTTGCGGTCAGAGAGCGATAACGAGTACGTTCTATCCACCCCTACGGTCGGCATCCCGACGCCGGACGCCGACGCGCCATACAGCGAGAGTTTTTATGAGCGATGACACCTACACCCCACCGAAAGTCTGGAAATGGGACGCGGAGAGCGGTGGCAAGTTCGCCAGTATTAACCGGCCGGTCGCCGGCCCCACCCATGACAAAGCCTTGCCGGCGGGCGAGCACCCTTTACAGCTGTATTCCCTGGCCACGCCCAACGGCGTCAAGGTGACGGTGCTGCTGGAGGAGCTTCTGGAAAAGGGCTTCCAGGGGGCGGAGTACGACGCCTGGTTGATCCGCATCACCGAGGGCGAGCAGTTCGGCAGCGGCTTCGTGGAGATCAATCCCAATTCCAAGATTCCGGCTCTGGTGGACCAGAGCCAGGACCCGTCGATCCGGGTGTTTGAGTCCGGCGCCATCCTGCTCTACCTGGCCGAGAAGTTCGGCGCCTTCCTGCCCACCGATCTGGCCGGGCGCACCGAATGCCTGAACTGGCTGTTCTGGCAAATGGGCGCGGTGCCGTTCCTGGGCGGCGGCTTCGGGCACTTCTACGCCTACGCGCCGGAGAAGTACGAGTACCCGATCAACCGCTACACCATGGAAGTGAAACGTCAGCTCGACGTGCTCGACCGCCGGCTGGCGGACAACCGCTTTCTGGTCGGCGACGACTACACCATCGCCGACATGGCGATCTGGCCCTGGTACGGCGCCCTGGTCACCAACAAGGTGTACGAAGCCGCGGAGTTCCTGGAAGCGCACACCTACACGAACGTGCTGCGCTGGGAAGCGGAGATCGCCAAACGCCCCGCCGTGCAGCGCGGCCGCATGGTCAACCGCGCCTGGGGCGACCCGAGCGAGCAACTGCGCGAGCGCCACGACGCCAGCGATTTTGAGCTGCGCACTCAGGATAAGCTGGAAGATTCATAGCCGCGACACTGGTGTGAGCGGGCTTTGTGGGAGCGGTCTTGGTGCGAGCGGTCTTGGTGGGAGCGGGCCCTGCCCGCG
>CAZKWA010000027.1:0-36660 GCA_964556345.1 uncultured Alcanivorax sp. | reverse complement strand
GGAGCGGGCCCCGCCCGCGAAAGGGAGCGAAGCTCCCGGCAGGATTCCAGAGAGCGTTCTAGGAAACCGTTCTAACGGCGGCACCAACAGCACCTCTGGTATCCTGCCGGCCGGCAAAGCCGGCCTTTCGCTTGCAAGGCAAGCTCCCACAAATTTTATGGCTCCAGCGGCGCTTTTAGCGCACCTCCATGCCGGGCTGGGCGCCGTCGTCCGGGCTGAGCAGGAAGATGTCGTCGCCGCCGGGGCCGGCGGCCAGCACCATGCCTTCGGATACGCCGAACTTCATCTTGCGCGGCGCCAGGTTGGCCACCAGCACCACCATGCGGCCTTCCAACTCTTCCGGCCGGTACTTGCTCTTGATGCCGGCGAACACGTTGCGCTCGCCGAGCTCGCCCGCGTCCAGGGTCAGTTGCAACAGCTTGTCGGCGCCTTCCACCGGCGCCGCCTTGATGATGCGGGCGGCGCGTAGTTTGACCTTGAGGAAGTCGTCGATGGTGATGGTGTCGTCCTCGGCGGGTGTCTCCTCGGCCGGCGTTTCTTTGCCGGGGGCCGATGGATTGGTATCGCGGGAGTCGGCCAGCATCGCTTCGATGTGGTCCATGTCGACCCGTGACAGCAACGGCTTGAATTTGTTGATCGGATGGTCGATCAGCAGGGTCCCGGCGTCCGCCCAGGTCAGCGGCGGAATATCCAGGAAGGCCTCGGCGCGTTCCGCCAGGCCGGGCAGCACCGGCTTGAGATACAGCACCAGCAAGCGAAACACGTTCAAAGCGGTGGTACAGATCGCCAGCACTTCCTGGTCCTTGCCGTCTTCCTTGGCCAGCGTCCAGGGGGCCTTGTCGGCGATGTACCCGTTGGCGTGGTCCGCCAGGGCCATGATTTCGCGCATCGCCTTGCTGAATTCCCGTTGCTCATAGAAGGCGGCGATGCGTGGCGCCGCTTCCTGCGCTTCGCGGGCCAGCAGCGGGTTGTCCAGCTCGCCGCCCAGCCGGCCGCCGAATTTCTTGACGAAATTGCCGGTGCGGCTGGCGATGTTCACCACCTTGCCGACCAGATCGGTGTTCACGCGTTGTGCGAAGTCTTCCAGGTTGAGGTCGAAATCATCGACCCGGCTGTTCAGCTTGGCGGCGAAGTAGTAGCGCAGGTACTCCGGATCCAGGTGGTCCAGATAGGTGCGCGCCATGATGAAAGTGCCGCGCGATTTGGACATCTTGGCGCCGTTCACGGTGACGAAACCGTGGCTGAAGATGGCGGTGGGCTTGCGCAGGCCGGCGCCGTCGAGCATGGCCGGCCAGAACAGCCCGTGGAAATTGATGATGTCCTTGCCGATGAAGTGGTACAGCTCGGCGTCGGAATCCGCTTTCCAGTAGTCGTCGAAATCGATGCCTTCGCGCTCGCACAGGTTCTGGAAGCTGGCCATGTAGCCCACCGGCGCGTCCATCCACACATAGAAGTACTTGCCGGGGTAGCCGGGAATTTCGAAGCCGAAGTAGGGCGCTTCCCGGGAAATATCCCAGGGCTGCAGGTCTTCCATCCACTCCTGCAACTTGTTGGCCACGCCTTCCTGCAGCGAGCCGGAGCGGGTCCAGGCACGCAGCAGCGGCTCGAACTTGGGCAGGTCGAAGAACAGCTGAGTGGTTTCCTTTTCCACCGGCGTGGCGCCGCTCACCGCGGAATAGGGCTCGATCAGCTCCGACGGTGAATAGGTGGCGCCGCAGGCCTCGCAGTTGTCGCCGTACTGATCGGGGGTCTTGCATTTGGGGCAGGTGCCGCGCACGAACCGGTCGGCCAGGAACATGCCTTTTTCCGGGTCGTAGAGCTGGGTGATGGTCTTCTCAAGGATGTAGCCGGCATCCTTGTTGCGCTGGAATATCATCTCCGACAGCGCTTTGTTCTCCGGGCTGTGGGTGCTGTAGTAATTGTCGAAGCGGATCTGGAAGGCGGCGAAGTCCCGTTCGTGCTCGGCCTTCACCTGATCGATCTGCTGTTCCGGCGTGATGCCCTTTTCTTCCGCCTTGAGCATGATGGCGGTGCCGTGGGCGTCATCGGCGCAAACGTACAGGCACTGCTCGCCGCGCAGCTTCTGGAAACGGACCCAGATGTCGGTCTGGATGTATTCCAGGAGGTGGCCCAGGTGAATCGGGCCGTTGGCGTAGGGCAGGGCGCTGGTGACCAGTATCTTGCGGGGTGCTTCGCTCATGGAGAACTTCAACGTCGGCAGAAAAACGAACCGCCATGATACTGGCCCGGGCGCGCTATTTCATCCGTCGCGGTCAGTCGCCGCCGGCGGTCAGTGCCCGGTTGCGCTGCAGTGCCTCCAGCACCTGGGAGCGGGACACCGGCTTGCTGAGGTAATCGTCGACACCGGCGTCGCGGGCTTTTTGCACATAGTCGCCGGCGGCGTGGGCCGACAGCGCGATGATCCAGCACGGGTCCACGTCGCGCTGCTGTTCAAAAAGGCGGATCTCGCGGGTCGCCTGGTAGCCGTCCATCACCGGCATCTCGCAATCCATGAAGATCACGTCCCAGTTGCCGGGGCGCTCGTGGACCCGGCGCAGGGCCTGGGCGCCGTCGTTGAGCAGGGTGGCGTGGATGCCGATGGAGCGCAGGATGCTGTCGATCACCAACTGGTTGACGGCGTTGTCTTCCACCACCATCACGTTCAACCGGCGCAGACCCGGGTGCTCCGACGCGCTGCTGGGCGCGGCGGCCGGTTCGGCCTGGTCCAGGCGTTCCTGGAGCTGGGTGGAGAGGGTGTGCTTGAGCGCCCGCGACGACACCGGCGTCTCCACCAGCAGCATGTCGCCGGGCAGCTCGCCGGTGATCTCGGCGCCGGTGGCCTGCAGGATCAGCAGGGGCGGGTTGCCGAGCCGGGCGCGGATATCGAGCAACACCTCGCGCCGGGCCAGATTGCCCTCCGAGGCCAGCAGGATGTCGGCACGGGGCGCGTCGGCGCTCAGCCCCGCCAGGGCCTGCTCGCAGTCCGCGTACTCGATCACGTTCAGCCCCCAGCGGGCCATCAACTGGGAAAGGCTCAGTGACAGCGAGGCGTCTTCATTGATCATCATCACCTGATGACCGGCGAGCGGGTTCTTCGCGCGGCTGGGCGCGCCCACCCGGGTGGGCAGGGTGATCCAGAAGGTGGCGCCGCGCCCCAATGAGCTGGACACCCCGATTTCCCCGCCCAGCAGCTCGGTGAGCCGTTTGCAGATGGTGAGACCGAGCCCGGCGCCCTGTGACTTGTGGCGGCTGGCCCGGTTGCTCTGGCTGAACACCTGGAACAGGTTTTGCTGCTGGGCCTCGTCCAGGCCGATGCCGGTATCCACCACTTCCAGCATCATCACGCAATGGCCCTGGCCGTCGGGCGGCTGGCGCACGCTCAGATGCAGCGCCACCTGGCCCCGGTCGGTGAACTTGTAGGCGTTGCTGAGCAGGTTGGTGAGCACCTGTTTGACGCGAATCGGATCGGTGTGGATGCGCTGGGGCACACGCGAGTCGATAAAGGTGTACAGCGGCACCCGGGTTTCCGCCGCCCGCAGCGAGAACAGCCGCACGCAGTCGTCCACCAGGTGTTCCACATCCACTTCCTGGTATTCCAGCTCCAGCTTGCCGGATTCGATGCGCGAATAGTCGAGGATATCGTTGATCACCGTCACCAGTGACTGGGTGGACTGGTAAATGGTGTCCACGTACTGCGCTTGCTGGCCGTTGAGCGTGGTCCGGCGCAGCAGGTCGGTCATGCCGATAATGCCGTTCATGGGCGTGCGGATCTCGTGGCTCATGGTGGCCAGGAATTCGCTTTTCGCCTGGTTGCGCGCGCCGGCCTTGAAGGCGTCCATCTCGGCCACCGCCTTGTCACGCACTGACAGGGCGTGGGCCTCCTTGAGCCGGTTGATGCGCCGCGCCAGCGCCAGCGACAGCAGCACCACCTCCAGGAACACGCCCACTTGCAGCAGGTTTTCGGTGACGCTGTTGCGCGGCACGATGCCGTATTTGTTCAGCGAGATGGCCGCCGCGCCGACAATGAAACACAGCCAGGCCAGGGTGAACACGCGCGCGTCCGGATCGCCGGCGCTGGTGCGCAGCACCCCGACCAGCAAAATGCCGAAGTCCATCGCCAGGATCGCCAGCACCGTCACCGGGATCAGCAACTCGCGGCTGACGAAGGGGGCGGCCAGCAGCAAGGCCACCCCGGCTGTTACCAGGCCCCTCAGGAGCCGCGCCAGGGGCGGGGAGCGTTCGGGCAGGCCCAGGAAATGCAGGGTGAACAGGGACGGCAGAATCACCAGCACCGGCAGCAGGTAATGCAGGATGTACTGGCTGATCAGAGCCGAGCCCGGCCACAGATACTTCTGCGCGTAGCCGTGCAGCACCGCCATGAACAGGGTGATCGCCAGCGACCAGCAGACATACAGCAAATAGGCCTTCTCGCGGATCGAGAAGAACAGCGAGAGATTGTAGAGGATCATCACCAGCATGCCGCCGAAGAACAACCCCTGGACCAGCGTGTGCGCCAGGGTGGCGGACTGGAACGCGGGGTTGCTCATCAACTCCAGAGGCAGTTGAATGCTGTGTGGGGAAACCACCTTGATATACAGTTCCCGTTGCTCGCCGGCGGGCAGATGCAACGGGAAAGCGGGGACCGCCTCCGCATTGGTGCGCTCGTTGAAAGCGCGATCCATGCCGGCGCTGAAATGATTCAGCCTCTCGCCGTCGGCGGACACCACGTAGGTATCCAGCTCGCCGAGCAGGGCGTAGTCCACCACCAGGCGCCATTCGTCTTCCGGGTTGTCCCGGTTGCGCACGCTGAAGTGGAACCAGCAATGATCCGAGGTGAAGCCCAGGTTGGCCATCCGGTCGCCGGTGGCTTGCCAGGGCCAGGCGTCCGGGGCGCCGAGCAGTTCATCCGCTGTCGGTGAATCGGCGGCCGGGGTACAAAAATAAGTGACCGCCGAATACGGCCGCAGGGTTTCGGTTTGTTCGGTCAGCAAGGCGACATCGTCACCGCGCGCCGGGCCGGCGACCGCGCCGATCAGCGCGATCAGCGCGGCGAACCGCAAGGTGTGAGATACCGCATCCTGCAACAAAATAACCGCCACCCCGCTAAGTAATCTTTCTGGATGCTAGCAGTGCTTAGGAGGGGGCTCAATCAATGACGTATCCACGCTCGTCGGGGGGGAAGGAGAAATGCAGAGCAGGGTAGAGCCGTTTGCCGTTGGACCGATCGCGGGCACCGCCGGGCAAAGCAGTATTCGTATTCTGGGCGTGATGCCCGCCGGAACGCTGCGCGCCGGCCAGAAGGCCGCGCACGGCCGCATACGCTGGCGTATGGAAGGGGAGAGCCGCTGGCGCGGCCCGGCGCATTTCCGTATTAACGGCAACTTCGACAGCAGCGGCGTGGTGGTGTTGCGGGATCTGGAGCCGGGCCGGCGCTATCAGTTCCAGGCCGGCGCGGTGGCCCGGGCGGACAGCGAGGACAAGGACCTGGACTGGGGGCACATCAACACGGGCCATTTCCGCACCGCTCCGGCGTCGCCCCGGGACCCGGTGAGCTTTTTGTTCGGCTCCTGCTGCTACCGCTTCGTCGGCCTGGATCATGAAGTGGAAGACGGCCGCGCCGACCGCATTTTTTCGCGAATGGCGGACAACGCCGGCGCGCGCGCCACGGATTTCGTCCTCTACGCCGGCGATCAGGTGTACGCCGACGCCACCTGGAAAGTGGCGGCGGCCTCGTCCCAGCGGGAGTATTTCGACCTCTACCGGCAGAGTTTCGGCCAGCCCAATATCCGGCGGCTGATGGCCAACTACAACCACCATATGATCCTCGACGACCACGAGATCGAGAACAACTGGCCGGCGCGGGCCAATCCGAACCTGTGGACCAGCAAGTACCCGGCCGCCATGAAGGCCTACCAGATCTACCAGGCGTCGCACTCCCCGGCGGTTCCGCTGAACGCCGAGGGCACCCGCCTGGATCGTGACCCGGACGCGCTCTGGTACAGCTTCCGTTGGGGGTGCGCCGATTTCTTCCTGATGGACCTGCGCACCGAGCGCGTGCTCAGCCGCTGGCCCTGGCAACGCAAGATCATGTCCCGGGCCCAGGAGGACGCGGTGGTGGCTTGGCTCCAGAACGAGCCGGACCGGGTCAAGTGCCTGGTGTCCTCGGTGCCGCTGTTTCCCGAGCAACGCTGGCCATTCCGTGGGCAGGACAGCTGGGAAGGCTTCGCCGCCCAGCGCCAGCGGCTGGTGGACGCCATTCACGGCGGTTGTCGACGCGTACTGATGCTCAGTGGCGACGTGCACGCCTCCCTCTACGCCCGGCTCGACCGGCGGCGGCGCGCGCCGATCCACACCTGGATCTGCTCCGGCCTGTTCTGGCCCACCGCGCTGATGGCGTTTCGCTGGTACCGGCCGATGATTCGCGACCGGCACAGCCTGCGGGGTCTGTGGAAGCCGTCCCTGGGCCGGGTGACGGTGCCCGGCGAGGTCTACAGTCGCGATGCCTTTTCCCGCGTCAGCCTGGATGAAAACGGCGCCACCCTGGCGCTGTTCGACCGCGATGGGGAGCCGGTTCCCGACGCCAGCGCGCAGATCAAGTGGTAATGACGTCGGCGAGAAAGAGCAAATCTCTTACATCGATTGACGGCGATGGCTTATAGATAAGAGCGGGCGGGGCTCTTATCTTGGATCGGGCAAGGATGCGAAAGAACACGGACGTTCCTTTCGGCACGGTACAGCCGCCCGCCCTCCCCAGGCGGGCTTTCTTTTTGCCTCCTTCAATGTCTCTGGAATCCTGCCGGGAGCTTCGCTCCCTTTCGCGGGCAAGGTCCGCTCCCACAAACACAGACCCGCGCCCCCGATGGAGGGGAACCACCCCGTCGAACACACACCTCTCGAAGGGCGCGTCGGCTTGCGTTACCAGTTTCGTGGGCGATAATGGCGCCGCCCGGCTGCCAGCCGCGCCGGACCAACAGCAGGAGGACCCGTGGCCGACCCCACCGACAGCGACATTCTCAGAGCCAAACTGAACCAGGAGACCGCCAAGGCGGACTGGAAAGAACTGCAGCCGTTCTTTGCCCGCGGTCAGACCGTGGCCGTGGCCGGCGATCTGGATCTGATCGAGGTGGCCGTGGCGTTCGCCGAAGACCGCGCCGAGCAGCTCAAGCAGTGGCGCGACCAGGGCCGCGTGGGGGGCGTCAGCGACGACCAGGCACGGGACTGGTTCGAGGCCGGCCAGGCCCTGTGGACCGTGGTGGTGATGCCCTGGGTGCTGGTGCAGCCGGTACGCCCGCACTGATCGACATTACCCGGCACGCCGCTATTGCGGTTCACCGGCGGGCTGCCCATAATACTGTCCATATGATCAGTATTTGGAGGCAGCATGGCCACCAGCGCATCCAACCGCGGCACCCTTAGCCGGCACCCCGGCCGCTTTCAGGTCACCACCGTGGTCAGCGACGAGGCGGAGACCGCCCGCCCCACCCGTTATCACCGGGAGCAGGCCAAATCGATCATTACCCACAATCAAAGCCCCGACCTGCATTTCGACAGCAGCATCAACCCGTACCGGGGCTGTGAGCACGGCTGCATCTACTGTTTCGCCCGCCCCAACCACGCCTATGTGGATCTGTCTCCGGGGCAGGATTTCGAGGCGGAGATTTTCTGTAAGGACAACGCCGCCGAAGTGCTGCGGGACACCCTGCGCAAGCCCGGCTATCGCTGCCGTCCGCTGGTGATCGGCACCGCCACCGACCCCTACCAGCCGGTGGAGCGCGAGCGCCTTTTGACCCGCGAGATACTGCAGGTGCTGGCCGAGTGCCGCCACCCCTTCAGCCTGATCACCAAAAGCGCGCTGGTGCTGCGCGATCTGGACTTGATCGCGCCGATGGCCGCCGAGGGCCGGGCCTCGGTGGCTGTGTCGGTGACCACCCTGGATAACCGCCTCAAGAACCAGCTGGAGCCGCGCGCCAGCGGCGGTCGGGAGCGGCTGAAGACGGTGCGTGAGCTGGCCCGCGCCGGTGTGCCGGTGACCGTGCTGGTGGCGCCCCTGATTCCCTTTATCAACGACCGGGAGCTGGAGGACATTGTCGAGCAGGTGGCGGCGGCCGGTGCCCGCAGCGCCGGCTACGTGACCCTGCGCCTGCCCCATGAGGTGGGGCCGCTCTGGGAGGAGTGGCTGCAGCGGCATTACCCGGAGCGGGCCGACCGGGTAATGTCGGCCTTGAAGGAGATGCACGGCGGCGCCAGTTATGACAGTCGCTGGCACCATCGCCAGCGCGGCCAGGGGCCCATGGCCGAGGTGCTGGCCCGGCGTTTCCAGGTGGCTTGCCGGCGCCACGGCCTGGCGCCCCGTGAGAGCTTCACCCTGGACTGCAGCGCCTTCCGGCCACCGGGGCTGGCCGGCCAGATGCATCTCTGGGAGGCCTGACGGGGCGCGTTTACAGGCCGCCCGGGATCGGCCACATTATTGCTCCGGCTTAATCGCGTTAAGGGAGTGAACACCATGGAAGCGATCTTGATCACCGGTGCCAGCGCCGGTATCGGCGAAGCCTTCGCCCGGCAGTTGGCGGCGGAGGGCCACAACCTGGTGCTGGCGGCCCGGCGCGTGGAGCGACTGCGCGACCTGGGGGAGACTCTGGAGGCCTCGTTCAAGGTCAAGGTGGTCAGCCTGAGTTGTGATCTGAGCGAGCCGGACGCGGCCAAAAAGCTGGCCGAAGCGCTCGACCAGCAGGGCATTCGCGTCAGCGGGCTGATCAACAACGCCGGCTTCGGCGACCGGGGCCGCTTCCAGGACCTGTCCCTGGATCGCCAGCTCAACATGATCCAGGTGAATGTGACCGCCCTGGTGGATCTGACCTGGCGGCTGGTGCCGCAGCTGAGCGGGGCGCGACGGCCTTTCATCATCAATGTGGCGTCCACCGCCGCCTTTCAGGCCGGCCCCAATATGGCGATCTACTACGCCACCAAGGCCTTTGTGTTGTCGTTCAGCGAGGCCTTGCACGAGGAACTGCGCGGCCAGGGCGTCTCGGTGAGCGCGCTCTGCCCGGGCGCCACGGCTTCGGAATTCGCCCGCGAAGCCAATATGACCGACACGCTGCTGTTCAAGGCCGGCACCATGGACGCCGCCACCGTGGCGCGCAAGGCGCTGGCCGGCCGCGACCGCGCCATCGTCATCACCGGGTTGCGCAATGCCCTGATGGTCTGGCTCGGCAAGCTCTCCCCGCGCCTGGTGACCCGCCGCATCGCCGCGCGGCTGCAGGCCTGAGTGCCGATGCCGGAGTTGCTCTGGAACCGGGCGCCGGCCACGCCCCTGGCCACCCTGGTGCTGGCCCACGGCGCCGGCGCCCCCATGGACAGCCCGTTCATGGAGGCGATGGCGTCGTTGCTGGCGGAGCACGGCGTCAGCGTGGCGCGCTTTGAGTTTCCCTATATGGCCCGGCGCCGCGAAGAGGGCGTCAAGGCGCCGCCGGATCGCGCCCCCAGGCTGCTTGATCACTTTCAAGAGGTGTTGCGGCAGGTGCGGCGGGAAGGGCCGTCCGGCCCGGTTTGGGCCGGCGGCAAATCCATGGGCGGGCGCATGGCCACCCTGCTGGCGGCGGGTTCGAAGGGTACTCCGGAGGGGGCCCCGGAGGGCTGCGTGGTGTTCGGTTACCCCTTTCATCCGCCCGGCAAGCCCGGGAAAACCCGGCTTGCTCATTTTCCGGACATCGCCGTGCCGGTTTTGATCTGCCAGGGGGAACGGGACCCGTTCGGCAAGCCCGGGGAGGTGGCCGGCTATGACCTGCCGGACCCGGTGACGGTGGCGTGGATCGGCGACGGCGACCACGACCTGACGCCGCGCAAACGCAGCGGCATCGACCCGGCCGACAATCTGGCCGGCGCCGCCCGCCGCGCCGCCGATTTTATTCGCGCGCGGGTTTCTCCGTGACCCAGAGATGGATGGTGCCTTCCACCACCACGGTGCCGTCATCGCGGCGCGCGGTCACCGTGACCGGGACCTCGGGGCCGTTTTCCCAGGCGCCCGGCGCCACCTCGGCGGTGGCGGCGATGTCGGAGGTGGCCTTGGCGGTGTAGCGCACGTCCATGCCCTTGGGGATCCAGCGCAGATGTTTGGGGATCGACGCTTCCGCCAGGGCGCCCATGGCCGCCTCCATGGCGTTGCAGATGGCGATCACGTGCACCGTGCCGATGTGGTTCTCCACCGCCCTGCGCTTTTTGAAAGTGACTTTGCAGTAATCCGGGCGCAGCTCCGCGATCAGCGGTTTCACCGTGCCGAAGTAGGGTGCCTTGCGGCTGAACATGATCGAAAAAAGCTGGCGGCCGCGGGGCAGTTTCGCCGCTTTCTGGTACATCTTGAGTAGATAGTTGTCGCTCATGGCGGCCTCCTCGGAAAACGTTGAGTGTGAACCTTGCCGCCGCCGGTGCAATGGCCGCCGGGGCGACCCGTTAACGGCGTTAATGCTAGACTTCCAGCACCGGGCAAAAGGAATGACGACATGGACACACCGATACAATGGTGGCGCTCGCGAGGATGGGGCGCGCGGATTCTGGTGATTCTGGCACTGATTTATGTGTTATACGCGCTGGCGGTGTTTCTGATCCTGCCCGGCTGGCTGCGCGGCGACATCGAGGAACGGCTGTCCGGGTTGCTGGGACGGGAAGTGACCCTGCAGGAGCTGCGGCTTAACCCGCTGACCCTGTCCGCCAGCGCGGAACAGTTCATGATCGCGGACCCGGACACCGAGTTCCTGGCCCGCTTCGATCGTCTGTACGTGAATACCTCGTTCTGGGCTTCCCTGTTCCATTGGCGGCCCTGGGTCAGTGACGTGGACCTCTCGGGGCTGGAAGTCCGCCTGCGCCGGGGCGAAGACGGCGCCCTGAATCTGGACGACATCATCGCCCGCCTGCGGGAAAGCGGCGAGAACAAAGCCGGTGAAGGCGACCAGGAAGCGGAAAACGAAGACACCGCGCCGCCGGCTTTCACCATCAGCCATCTGCGCCTGTCCGAGAGCCGGATCACCGTTAACGACGCCTCCGGCAGCGAGCCCAGCTCGCTGACACTGCCAGTGGCCTTCGCCATCGAGGATCTCACCACCCGTGGTGTCGATGAAGAGGACAACGTGTACCGGATGCACGTCGAGGGGCCCGACGGCGGCACCCTGGACTGGCAGGGCCGCTTTGTGTTCGAGCCGTTGACCGTCGAGGGGCACTTGCAAATGGAGAAGGTGGACGTGTCCGCCTTTACCCGTCTGCTGGAGCCGCATTTCCCGTTCCAGGTGCCCTCCGGCATGCTCGGGCTGGCGGCGGATTACCGCTACGCCACTGAAAGTGGCGCCGGCCTGACGGTGGACAACGGCCGCTTCCAGCTGGATCAGCTGCGCATCCTGCGTGACGGTAACGACGAACCCAGTTTCGTGGTGCCGACCCTGAACGTCAGCGGTGTCAGTCTGAACCTGACCGAGCAGCGCGTCAGCGTGCCGAGCGTCACGCTCAGCGAGCCGGCGATGCGGGCGGTGCTCACCGACGAAGGCCTGGACCTGGCCACCTTGTTCCTGCCGTCCGACCCGGAGCAGGCCCGGGAAACCCGTGAAAAGGTGCGGGAAGAGGCCGACGAGTCCGCCGAGCGCATCCGCGAGGGCCGGGCCTGGGCCGTGACCCTGGATCAGCTCAAGGTGGAAAACGGCAGCGTGGTGTTCCGCGATCAGACCCTGGCCGAACCCGTCGAGGTAACGCTCACCGAAGGGGCCCTGAACCTCACCGATTTTCGCGTCGAGGACAGGGTGCGCTGGCAGTGGGAAGGCAGCGCCGTGCTGGCCGAAAGCGGCCGGTTGTCGCATTCCGGCAGCGGCCAGCTCGCGCCCCTGGAGGTCTCCGCCGATCTGGACCTCGGCGATCTGCCGCTGGCGGCGCTGTCCCCCTGGCTGGCCGACGCCATGCCGCTGAGCATCGAACGGGGCCGCGCCAGCGGTGATCTGGCGCTCACGGTGGCCGGCGAGGCGCCGGACATTACCCTCACCGGGCGCGCCAGCGTGGCCGATGTGCGGCTGCGCGAGAACGGCCGGGAAGTGCTCAACGTGGCCAGCCTGGGCGCCGATGGCATCAGCGTGAAAAGCGCCAACCGCCTGGTCACGGTCGACGGCCTGGCCGGGCATGGTATTGATTTCCGACATCTTCTGGATGAACAGGGTCGCGGCCTGGCCACCCGGCTTGCCGGCGACGATGACGGCGAGCAGGGCGGTCCGGACTGGCGCGTCATCCTCGGCCGTATATCCGTTGAAAAGTCCCGGCTGGCCCATCGGGACAACACCATGTCGCCGGATTTCGAAGTGACGCTGGAGCAGTGGAGCGGGGTGATGGAGAACTTCGACACCGGCTCCGGACGGGCCAGCCTGGAAACCTCCGGGCGCGTCAACAACCAGGCCCGGCTGCGCGTCCAGGGCAAGCTGGGCGTCGATCCGCTGTATCTGGATCTCACCGGGCAACTGGACGGTTACGGCATGGAGGCGCTGACGCCCTTCACCACCCGCTACCTGGGTTTCGGGGTGGAG
This sequence comes from uncultured Alcanivorax sp., assembly GCA_964556345.1. GTDB lineage: Bacteria > Pseudomonadota > Gammaproteobacteria > Pseudomonadales > Alcanivoracaceae > Alloalcanivorax. The sequence goes on along the minus strand of CAZKWA010000027.1, from coordinate 24,112 downwards.
CGCGGCCGGCTTGATGTGGACACCGAAGTGTCGATTGAGGACGGCCGGCTCGACAGCACCACCAAGATCGCAGCCGACAAGTTCTATCTGGGTGACCGGGTGGAAAGCGATCAGGCTCTCGACGCGCCGGTGAAGCTGGGCCTGTCGGTACTGCGCGACAGCTCCGGCATGATCCGGCTGCCGGTCACCATCTCCGGCGATCTTAACGATCCGGGCTTCAGTGCCAGCGGTGTGGTCCTGCGGGTGATCCGCAATGTGCTGGTGAAAGCCGCCACCGCGCCGTTCTCGATGCTCGCCAGCCTTGCCGGCGGCGGCGACGCGGACCTGCAATACCTGCCGTTCCCGGCCGGCGACGCCCGGGCCGGCACCACCACCCGCGACAAGATGGCGCGGCTGGCGGATATTCTCCGCGATCGGAGCAACCTCACCGTGGTGCTCACCGGCCAGGCCAGCGAGGACGACCGGCGCGCCCTCGGCGAAGCCGGGGTGGTCGACGACCTGGGCCGCGACTGGCCGGGCCTGGATACCGCGCTCACCGGAGAGCGCTGGCGCGAGCGTATTCTCGACACCTACGAGGACCGTCTGGACCGTGACCGTGACACCCTGACGGGCGACACCGAGAGCGACCGGGCCCGGGAAGCCTGGCGGCGGATGCTGGAAGCGGCGGCCGCCGGGGTGGGCAACGACACCCTGCTGGCGCTGGCCCGGGAACGGGCCGAGCTGGCCCGGCGCCACCTGATCGAGGAACAGGGTCTGCCCGAAGGACAGGTGCGCCTGGCCGACCCGCGCGCCAACGGCGACGTAACGGGTGTGAGCCTGGGTGTCGGCGACACCTGATGGCGGTGATCTGGGAGCGGCAGGAGGGCGGGGTGCTGTATCAGGTACACCGCCGCGGCGACCGTATGCGGTTGTTCGCCAACGGCGTGCAGCACTCCGAGTTCCACCCCAAGCGGCTGGCCACCGGCAGCGTCTGGGACCTGCTGTGGCTGCCGGCGCTGCTCAGCGAACCGGAGCGCTTCCGGCGGGTGCTGATCCTGGGGCTGGGCGGCGGCACCTTGCTGCCGCCGATCCGCGCGCTGCTGGCGCCGGACAAGCTGATCGCGGTGGAAATGGATCCGCACCATCTGGCGGTGGCCCGTGAGGTGTTTTCCGTGGTGGGCGAGGGCGAGCAGACCGTGCTCGGCGACGCGGTGGCCTGGCTTGAAGCCTACGACGGGGAGCCGTTTGATCTGATTATCGAGGACCTGTTCGCGCCGGATAACCAGGTGGTGAGCCGGGCGGTGCCCGCGGGCCGGGCCTGGGTGCGGACCCTGGCCCGCCATGTCAGCGACCGTGGCACCCTGGTGATGAATTTCGGTGACTTCACCGAATACCGCGCCAGCCACGCCGCCGACCAGCGCACCATGAAAGGCTGGAGCAGCCGCTTTCGTCTCTCCTGCGGCGACTGCCATAACGCGGTCATCGCCTTCACCCGCGACCCGGCGCGCAGCGTGTACCTGCGCCGGCGCCTGCAACAGGACCCGCGTCTGGCGCCCCTGCTGCGCAAGGGCCGCCTGGACTATCACATCCGCCAGCTCGACTGAGCCGGCGGCTACTCCATCATCGCCAGGGAGTAGGGGGTGCGGCGCTCGTCGGGCCGCAACAGCACCAGCGCCTCCCGGTCGCCGTGCAGGCCCTGGAACAGCACCCGGTAGGTGAGCACCGCCTGAACGTATTCCCGGGTTTCGTAGAAGGGGATGGATTCGATCCAGACGTCCGCCGGCACCGCTTCATCCTCTTCCGCGAGCCAGTCGTCGACCCGGTGCGGGCCGGCGTTGTAAGCCGCCAGCGCCAGTACCCGGTTGCCATTGAATTGCTGCATCAGTTCCGCCAGATAGCGGGTGCCCAGCGACACATTGGTTTCCGGCTCCATCACCTGCCGGCTCCCGGGCGGGGTCTGGCCGGCGTCGAGCGCCACCTTGCGGGCGGTGCCCGGCATCAACTGCATCAGCCCCTGGGCCCCCACCGGCGAACGGGCATGGGGGTAAAAGGCGCTTTCGCGGCGGGCCACCGCCATGGTCAGCCAGGGGTCCAGGTCGTGGCGCCGGGCGGCGCTGAAGAACAGATCGCGGTGCGCGGCGGGGAAACGCCACGCCAGGACGTCCCAGGCCCGCGCCTGAATCGAGGCCTGTACCGTCAGGTCGTACCAGCCTTGTTCCAGGGCATGCTGGGCCAGCTGGCGGCGTTGCCCTTCGTTGCTGTGCCAGAGCATCCAGTTCCATTCGTCCCAGGCCAGTCGCGGCTCGTCGATGTCGCGCAGCAGGGCGACCCGGGCCAGGCCCGGTTGGGTCGGGGCGCTGTCGTCGGTGGCCGGCGAGGCGTTGCTGAAACGCGGTGCCTGGCCCAGGCGCTCGGCGGCCAGAAAGCCATAGAAATTGCGCTGCTCGGCGGCCCGTGCCCACAGCGTCCGGGCTTCTTCGTCGTCGCCGTTCTCTTCGGCGGCGCGCCCCAGCCAATACTGCCAGCGGCTGTTGTCGCGCTGCGCCGCCGGCAGCCGCGCCACCCAGCGGGGCAACTCGTCCCAGCGCTGCTCGATGACGCTGCGCCGGGCGCGTTGATCCAGGGTATCCGCGGAGCCGTTTTCGGCCAGCCATTGATCCAGCCAGGGGCGGTTTTCCTCGATCCCGCGGATGGTGGAGTACCAGGCGATGCGTTCCGCCGCCCGCTCGCGCAGCGCCGGGTCGCTCAGGCCGAGGTTGGCGCTTTCCTGCTGGTACAGCTCCCGGGCACGGACCGTATCGGTGTAGGCCAGCCGGCGCAACGCGGCGCTGAGCAACTGCTCGCGGCGGTCGCCACTGAGCCCCTCGGGGAGCTCGCGAAGCCGCTCCGGCGTCTGATACAGGCGGACCAGCCACTCGCCGGCAGCGGCGCCGGAACCGGTCTGCCTGTCCGCCAGGTAGCGCAGCAGCCCGGCGGAACCCTGGTCGAAGGCGAGCAGCATGCGCTGCCAGATTTCCGGTTCGCCGATCACGCCCTGCTCGCGGGCGGCGTCGAACAACGGATCGCAGCTGGACGGACGAGAACCGCCGCTCAGCCAGAGTTCGCGGACCCGGGGCAGCACGCCTTTATCGCCGGTTTCCCATTGCGCGCGCAGGTAATGGCAGCGCAACTCGGCGCCGCGCGGCGCTTCGTCGTACACCTTCAGAGCGTCTTGCCAGCGTTCCTGTTTGGCGTAGGCCACCAGGGCGTGCTGACGGATATCGTTGGGCAGGGGAGAGTCCGGGTAGCGCTCGCCATATTCAATGACCCGCTGCGGTGACAGCTCGGGCAGGGCGGCGCGCAGCCGGTGAAATTCCAGGTAAGCCCGCAGGGGGTGATCATCGGCCAGGCGTTTTTGTGCTTCCGCGAGACCGTTCCAATCATCATTGCGGGCGGCGTGCAGCGCCTCCTCGAACACGCTGTCGTCGGCGCAGGCCAGGGACGCCATCAAAATACCAATAGCCAGAACTGCGGAACGGACCATCCTTTGCCTCCACAACATCGTCTGATCCGCGCATTCTATCGGTACCGGAGGCCCCGGGGCGTGGTGTTTATGTAAAACTTCGAAGGCGCCTCGAAAACCGGATTTATCCCCCGAGCCCGCCTTTGTTTATACTGCCCGATTTGCCGAGGCGCCAAGCGATGGAAAACAGCACACGGTTACTGTGGCGACAGGAACAGGCCCTGGCCGAACGACGGGTTCTGGTGGTCGACGCCAACGATCCGGAGCTGGCCGACTTGCCCGCCGAACAGGTCTATCTGCACGCGGACGATTACACCATCGGTGCCCATCAGTGGGCGCCGCTGCCCACCCTGCCGGAAAACACCGATCTGGTGATCCTGCCGTTGCCGAAATCCTCGGAGCGCCTGGAATTGTTGCTGCGCGGCCTCGCCGGCGGCGTGCAAGCGCCGCTTGAAGTGTGGCTGGTGGGCCCGGCCAAGGGCGGCATTCGCGGTGGCGTCACGCGTTTCTCCCGGCACGCCGATGCGGTGACACTGGTGGACAGCGCGCGCCACTGCAAGCTGTACCGGGGCACCCTGCGGCCGGGACCGGCCCTGTCCCTGGAGCAGGTGGAAAGCGTGGTACGGGTGGAAGGCCTGGACGTGATCAGCTACCCGGGCGTGTTCAGCCACGGGCGCCTCGACGAAGGCACCGCGCTGCTGTTGCAGGCGCTTGGCGACGCCGCCCCGCGCGGCAAGGCGCTGGACATGGGCTGCGGCTGCGGCGTGCTCACCGCCACGCTGGCGCAAGCCGGCTGCAATGTCACTGGCAGCGACGTGAGCGCCACCGCGGTGGCCGCCGCCTGCAGTACCCTCAGCCGCAATCATTTGCAGGGCAAGGTGGTGGGCGGCGACCTCTACGGCGGGGTGGAAGGTCGCTACCAGACGCTGGTCACCAACCCGCCGTTTCACGATGGCCGCGACCGCACCATGTCAATCACCCGGCGTCTGATCGAGCAGGCGCCGGGCCATCTGGAAGACGACGGTGAATTCTGGATGGTGGCCAACCGGGAGCTGCCCTATGTGCAATGGCTGGACGCGGCTTTCCGGCACGTACAGGTGGTTCGCGAGACCAACCGCTTCCGCGTTTACCGGGCGGTGCGCTAAAGGCGCCCGGTCTCCCGCATCCAGTCGATACAGTCGCGCAGCATGGTTTCCAGCGGCACGGTGGCGTCGAAGCCCAGTTCCTGTACCGCTTTGGCGCCATCGGCATGAACCCGGCTGGTCACCAGCGCGACCTTTTCCGGAGTCAGGCGCGGTTCCTCCCGGGTGAACAGGCCGCCGAGGGCGTAGACCTGTCCGGCCAGCCGCAACAGCCACACCGGCATGGGCTTGTCGGGTGTCGGCCGGTCCAGCAGGCGACCGATGGTATTGGCCAGCTCCAGAAAGCTGGCTTCCACGCCGGCGAGAATATAGTTCTCGCCGCGCACGCCTTTCTCCACCGCGGTCAGGTGGGCCCGCGCCACCTCCCGCACGGCACAGAAATTCCCGCCGCCGGGCGGCACGCCGGGTAACTTACGCTTGTCGATCAGCGTGATCATTTGCGACCAGTTGTGGGTGTCGCCGGCGCCGATAATTCCGCAGGGATTAAGAATCACCGCATCCAGCCCATGCTGCATGCCATGGCGAATCTCCTCCTCCGCCAGGTACTTGGTGCGGTTGTAACCGATCCAGTCATCGGCGGCGTTGGAGGGCGACGCCTCGTCGATGGGCTGCTCCTGGATGCCCCAGGCGGAGATCGAGGAGGTATGAATAAAGCGCCCTGCCTGGTTGCGCAGCGCCGCGGTGATCAGCGCCCGCGTGCCCATCACGTTGTCCTGATACTGGCGCTGGTTCCGGTGCCGCCACAGGCTGGTGTTGCCCGCCACATGGAAAACGGCGTCCACCGCCGGCGGCATCACCAGGGTCACCTCGGTGGCGTTGTCCAGGGGCGCTTCCACCACCCTCACCCCCAGGCGGGAAAGCGCCGCGCCGTCACTGCGCGGGCGCAGCAGCGCGGTGACCTCCCAGCCGGCGTCGAGTAACTGCTTGGTAATGTGGCCCCCAAGAAAGCCGCGGGCACCGGTGATAAAAGCGCTGGGCATAGCGCGAACTCCTTGTTTCGGTGTGCTACTTATCGCCCAGCTGGCGCCGTCCTGCAAGCCTCAGCGGATAAAGCCCGGCCCCTCGCGCCGCACCCGCAGGAAACTCGGGAAACGCGGCAGGCCGTGGCGCGTGCGCCCGTAAAACTTGTAGGTGACCAGGCTGCCGATGGGCGGCGGGTCGGCCCGCTGGGCGTCACTGAAGCCGGTGCCCAGACGAAAATGCTGCCCGCCGTCGGTTTCCATCAGCAGGGCGCCCATCATGCCCTCCAGACGGCCTTCACCCGGCAGGTGCGCCACCACGCGGGCTTCGGCGTCCTGATAGGGCTTCACCTTGAGAAGGTCGGCGGACCGGTAGCTGCGATAGGGCGCGTCGCCCCGATGCAGCATCAGGCCTTCGCCACCGGCTTCGATCACTTTTTCCAGTCGGCGGTTCAGCGCCGCCCGATCAGGGAGTTTAATCTGCCGTACCAGGCGCAAATGCGGGTTGTCATGCGCCTCGAGCAACCCGCGCAGCGTGTTCAGCCGCTGGTCAAAGGGGCCCGCCGCCCGGGGCAAATCGAACACCATGTAGTAGACATCCCGCCAGTGCTCCGGGCCGGTGTCGTGGCGGTTTATCAAACCCACCATCCGGCTGAAGGTGCCGCGCCCCATCCACAGCTCGCCATCCAGCGGCTGCTCCGGAAAGCCCCGGGTGAACGTCGCCGGCACATCGAAGCGGTTGCCGTGCCGGGAAATCAGATTCTCCCCGTCCCAGTAGGCGCGCACGCCGTCGAACTTCTCGCTCACCCAGTAGCGGGAAAGGTCCGCTTCTCCCTGATAGACCCGCGCCTGCATCAGCGCCGGCACGGTGCGCCCATGCCCCACGCTGGCGGCCACCACACCGAACGCCAGCACCGTGGCGAGCACGAAAATAACAATTGGCCGAGACATCCCTGTTCCCTCCCATCAATAAACGGAAGCGGTCAGTCTCGAACATTCGCCGACGCCGCTCTGTCGGCCAGGGATGAAATTCGTGTAAGCCAGAACGGCGCTTTCTGACAGGCACCGGCCAGTGGCGGAGTAAGTGATCCGATGGCGCTATGCTGGACAGCGGCCCGGATTCCCGGTGTAATAGCCGCCGTTCGCGGGTGTAGTTCAATGGTAGAACGGCAGCTTCCCAAGCTGCATACGAGGGTTCGATTCCCTTCACCCGCTCCAGACACAGGAAAGGCCGCCTAGCGCGGCCTTCCCTTCACCCGCTCCCAAAAGGGTCATCGTGCTTTAGCGGTAATGTTCCCTCCAGCAGGGGACGCGGGCCTAACACAGGCCCGCTCTCCAGGTAGCATCGCCGCCACGAGTTATCGTTGACGCCGAACCCTTCTGAAACGTTCCTGGCCCTCTTTCCGACCCTTGCCCCACGTCTCTAATGGAGAGGCCCGGCGATAATCGAAAGAAGACTTCCCGTTAGAACGCGATGAACAAAAAAAGGGCCGCTTTCGCGACCCTTTTTGATGGTGATCCGGTCAAGCTTTCTTCGGCTGCTTCACCATCCGCAGGTACGGCTTCTTCTCGTCCCAGCCTTCCGGGAACAGCTTGGCGGCGGCCTCGTTGTCCAGCGAGGGCACGATGATCACGTCGTCGCCGTGGTTCCAGTTCACCGGGGTGGCCACCTTGTAGCCGTCGGTGAGCTGCAGGCTGTCGATCACCCGAAGAATCTCATCGAAGTTACGGCCGGTGCTGGCCGGGTAGGTGATGGTCAGGCGGATTTTTTTGTTCGGGTCGATCACGAACACGCTGCGCACGGTCAGGGTGTTGTCGGCATTGGGGTGAATCATGCCGTAGGCCTGGCTCACGGAACGGTCCGCGTCGGCCAGCAGCGGGAAGTTCAGAGCCGAGCCCTGGGTTTCCTCGATGTCGCCGCACCAGGCGTTGTGGTCCTCGACCGGGTCCACCGACAGGCCGATGACCTTAGCGTTGCGCTTGTCGAATTCGGGCTTGAGGCGGGCCACTTCGCCCAGCTCGGTGGTGCACACCGGCGTGAAATCCTTGGGGTGGGAAAACAGCACCACCCAGCTGTCGCCGGCCCAGTCGTGGAAAGAGATCGGGCCGTCGGTGGAATCCTGTTTGAAATCCGGGGCGGTATCGCCGAGTTGCAGTGCCATGGGTGTGTCTCCTGGTCTGGGTAACGAATGCGATGTTGTGTTGCCGGTGCTAAGAACATAGAGACTTCCGGCCCCCCTTTAAAGGGGGCCGGTCATAATCAATCGCGCTAAGCAAATAGCGACGGGGCGCCTGACGGGTCAGCCGGTGGCCGCCACGGTAAGACGGTTGAGGGTGCGTTCTTCCAGGCGGTCGAGCCGCTCCCGGCAGGCGCGGAAGGTGCGACTGATGCGGGTGGTGTTGTCGATCATCGCCAGTTTCGGCCAGGTGGTTTGTTCGCCGGCGCGGATGAAGGCGCGTACGTCCTCCAGGGACGGGTTGCTGAGCACGCGCAGGGCGTTGCGCGGCTGGCGCGGCGGAATCAGGTTGATGTCGCCGATGTAGCGTTGCTTGACCACGGTCTGTGCCTTGTCCACCACCAGCCCCAGGTCGTTGGAGTGGACCCGCCGGCGTACCAGCTCCAGGGCGTAGTGCAGGTTCATGGAGACGTTGCGAATGGCCCAGTCGCTGAGTGTGCTGAGGCTGGAACTGGTGCTCTCGCTGCGCGGCAGGAAGGGCACCACGTGGGGGTTGGTCTGGCTGACGATGGAGTGGTTCACGCCGAACAGCCGGGACAGGCGGCGGATCGGCAGGTCGTCCTGGATCGAGCCGTCCACGAATTTACGGCCGGGGATATAGGGCACCCGTTCGCCGTCGAGGTTCTTGGCCCACAGGCTCACCGGCGGATAGATGCCGGGGATCGCGCAGCTGGCCAGCGCCGCTTTGCGGATCAGCACGTTGGGGGAGGTGCGCCAGTTGAGCAGGCGGCTGTGCTGGTTACGGTCGTAGGGGCTGACGGTGATGTTGATCTCGCGGCCGGTTTTCCGGTACGCCTCTTCGAACGTCAGGTCCTTGATGTTTTCTTCCAGGCAGGCTTCCAGGTGGTCGCCGTCGAGCACCGGGGTGCCGCGCAGCAGGCCTTTCCAGCCGATCGCCTTGAACGCTTCCAGGTAGATGTTTTCCGGTTCCAGCTTGGCGGCCAGTTCATCGTCGTCGTGGGTGCCGACCACGGCGGCGACGATGCTGCCGGCGCTGGACCCGGAGATCACCGACGGCAACAAGCCCTGTTCCCAGAGCGTTTTCGCCACGCCGATGTGGAACAGGCCGAGGGCGGCGCCGCCGGAGAACATCAAGCAGCTCTGGCCGAAGGCCTGGCCCGTGGTTTCGAAGAAATCCAGTTTTTGCTTGAGGCCGAACTCCGCGAAGTCCCCGTCGCAGAGATAGTCCAGGGCGGTGCACACCTCTTCCAGATAGCGTTCGATCAGCCGCTTGGTGCCGACATGGCTGTGGCCGTAGAGCGCCGGGTTGGAGATGTTGCCCAGGTTGCCGTGCAGGCCTTCGTGGAGGTGAAAGACCAGCTTGTTGACGTCGTTGCGCTCGCGGGCCTGGCGGATCTGCCAGAGCCGGTTGCGGATCAATTCGTAGTCGTAGTGCGGGGAGCGGTCGATGTCTTTCCACTCGTCGGCGCCGCTGAGCCGGTCGTATTCACGGCTGGCATGGCGCCATTCGTCGTAGCTGCTGGCTTGCGCGATAGCGCGCTCAAGCTGTTTGAGCGTGCGTTTCATGCGGTTCTCCCTGGCGAAGACTGTTTTTATCGTTGTCCCCGAGTCTAGCGGCGCCGGGCCGGCGCCGGGCACAGGAATTGTCCGACAAAACCCTGATAATGCCATCGATTGATGTAAATATTGAGGTCAGTCGTTGGCGCTGATTTGCCCACGACGGTACTGCCCCGGTGTGACGCCGGTGTGGCGCTTGAAGCTGCGCTGGAAACAGCGGATGTCCGCGTAACCCAGGTCGGCGGCGATCTCCGCTTGCGGGCAGGGGCTTGCCAGCAGGCGCGTTTTGGCGCGCTCCAGGCGCACGCTGTCGAGAATTTCCCGCCAGCCGGTGCCCTCGGCCGCCAGGTGCCGGTGCAGGGTACGGGTATTGAGCCGCAGCGCCCGGGCCACCTGGTCGCGGTCGGGCAGGGGACCGCCCAGGGCTGCCTGAAGATAATGGCGCACCCGCAGGGACAGGCTGGTGGCGATACCCAGGGTTTCCAGGTGCCGGGCGGCGTGCGCCTCAAGGGGTTGAAGCAGCTGCGGGGCCGGCTGGCGTGGCGGGCGGGCGAGCATGTCGCGGTTGCCGATCAGGGCGGACCAGGGTTGGTTGAATTCCACCGGGCAACCGAACAGGCGCTGGTATTCCTGCTGTTCGCGGGGGTCACGGGGGGCCGCGTGTTCGAACCACACCCGCTCGGGGGTGAGGGCGTCGTCGTTAGCCAGCCAGCGGGTATAGCGCAGCCACGCGGCGAACACGTTCTCGATCAGATGGCGGCGCATTGGCTGGCGCGGGAAGCCGCAGTGCCAGAGGATGCGCGATTCGTTGCCGCGCAGCTGCGTTTCCACCCGGCCCAGCTCGCCGACGCGCTTTTCATAGCGCGCTACCTTCGCGAGCGCTTCCAGAAGGGTGCCGGCGCTCAGCGCGATGTAGCCGATCACATTGAAAAAGCTGGGTGGCAGATGTTCGCTGGCGTGCAAACCGAATAGCGGATCGCCGCTGCGTTGGGCGAGCGTCACCACCAGGGCTTCGAAGTGATCGCCTGGCACCGGGGTGTCCGGCTGGTCCAGCCATTCCGGCTTGATGCCCGCATCGGCCAGGGCGGCGGTGGTGTCCACCCCGGCGGCGCGGGCGGCGGCCAGGTACGGCTGTAACCCGCCCGCGAAAATGAAACCCAGCGGTTCCATCGCCGATCAGTTCAGCTGGAAAGTGATCTGAACGCTGGCGGTGACGTCCTGTTCGCCGGGGCGGTAGCTCTGCGACGCGTCTTCCTTGGCCATGGCGGCGCGCATCGGTATCGGGCCGGGTACATGGTGCCCCTGGGCGTTGATCTGCATCGCCTCGCCCAGTTCTCGGCCGGCCGCCCGGGCCAGTATTTCGGCTTTTTCACGGGCCGCGCGCACGGCTTTCTCCAGGGCCTGGTTGGCCAGCTCGTCGGCGTTGCTGATTTCACTGCCGCCGGGACGCACGTCCTTGAGGCCCAGGCCGGCGAGCCCGTCCGCCAGTTCCGCGTAGCGTTCCACGCCGGAGGTGCGGAAGCTCACTTCGCGGCTGACCTGATGGCCGATCAGTTTGCGCTCGGGCTGGTATTCCCACTCCGGCGCGATCTGGATATCGCTGGCGGTGATGTGCTTGTCGTCGATCTGCAACTGTTTGGCCAGATCCAGCATGGACTGCACCTGACGATCCACTTTGTCTTTCAGGGCCGCCACGTCGTCGCCGCGCTCGCGGGCCACGGCCACCAGGGTGAAGATGTCCGGGCGTGCCTTGATGGTGCCCTCGCCGGACACGCTGACGGTGTCGCGGGCCTCGGGCGGCTGGCCGTTGCCGCCGCAGGCGGTAAGCACCAGCGCGGCCAGCAGGCCGGTCAAAAGGTGGGCGGTCTTCCTCATGGGTGTGTCTCCTTGATGGTGTCGAATTCTCACGGGCGGACGATACGGCCCTTGGTTGTGGACTGCGCTAACTCTATCATCCTCTCCTGAGTTGCAGGAGGTACCATGACGCGTATTGAGCAGGCGGTTAGACAGGCACTGGGCGAAATCGTCCCCGAGGAGCTGGGTGTCGATCTGGTTTCCGCCGGAATGGTGACGGAGATCGCGGAACAGGAAGGCCGTGTGCGCCTGGCGGTGCACCCGGGCTACCCCTGCGCGTCGCGGCTGCCGGCCCTGCGTCGGGAGATCGAAGAGCGGCTGACACCCTTGCTGGAGGGCCGGGAACTGGCGCTGGACCTGTCGGTGCACATCAAGCCGCATCGCGCCCAGCACGACATGCCGGCGATGAGCCAGGCCGCCAATGTGATCGCGGTCGCGTCCGGCAAGGGCGGGGTGGGGAAATCCACCACCGCGGTGAATCTGGCGCTGGCGCTGCACGCCGAAGGCGCCAAGGTGGGGCTGCTGGACGCGGACATTTTCGGGCCCAGCCAGCCGATCATGCTGGGGCTGCCCAAGGGCACCCGCCCGGAAACCCGCGACGGCAACGCCTTCGTGCCGGTCATGGCGCACGGTATCCAGACCATGTCCATGGGTTATCTGGTCACCGAACAGACCCCGGTGGTGTGGCGCGGGCCCAAGGCCAGCGGCGCGCTCACCCAGATGATGCAGCAGACCCTGTGGCGGGATCTGGATTATCTGATCGTGGACCTGCCGCCGGGCACCGGCGACATTCAACTGACCCTGGCGCAGAAAGTACCGGTGGCCGGCGCGGTGGTGGTCACCACGCCCCAGGACATCGCCCTGCTGGATGCGGTGAAGGGCGTGGAAATGTTCCGCAAGGTGGATGTGGGCGTGCTGGGTATCGTCGAGAACATGGCGGTGCACATCTGCTCGAACTGCGGGCACGAAGAGCATGTGTTCGGCCAGGGCGGCGCCGACCGCATGGGCCGTGACTACGACACCCCGGTGCTGGGGTCGCTGCCGCTGTCGTTGCGTATCCGCGAACAGTCCGACGGCGGCACGCCCACCGTGGCCGCCGACCCGGACAGCGCGGAAGCGCGGCTTTACCTGGACACCGCGCGGCGCATGGCGGCGCGCCTGTCACTGACCCGCGAGGGCCGGCGCGCCTTTCCCAAGGTGGTGATGCAGCACTGATTCCGGGTACCATTGGCCGTTTCAGGTCGCCGAACCGACAAAGGATTCCAATGAGCATCAAGTCCGATCGCTGGATCACCCGCATGGCCACCGAGCACGGCATGATCGAGCCGTTTCAGGCCGGCCAGGTGCGCACCGATGCCGAGGGCAAAAAGCTGATCTCCTACGGGGTGTCCAGCTATGGCTACGACGTACGCTGCGCCGATGAATTCAAGGTATTCACCAACATCCACTCGGCCACCGTGGACCCCAAGCATTTCGACGAAAAGAGTTTCGTCGACATCAAGGGGGATTACTGCACCATTCCGCCCAATTCCTTCGCGCTGGCGCGCACGGTGGAGTACTTCCGGATTCCGCGCAGTGTGCTGACCATCTGCCTGGGCAAATCCACCTACGCGCGCTGCGGCATCATCGTCAACGTGACGCCGCTGGAACCGGAGTGGGAAGGGCATGTGACGCTGGAGTTTTCCAACACCACCAATCTGCCCGCGCGCATCTACGCCCACGAGGGCGTGGCGCAGATGCTGTTCCTGGAATCCGACGAAGTGTGCGAGACGTCCTATAAGGATCGCGGCGGGAAGTATCAGGGCCAGCGCGGGGTGACGCTGCCGCGCACATAACGGACCCTGTCGGAGGCGCCTGTGGCTACTCCGACCCGCCGGGCGTCGGGCCGTCGTACTCCGTCATGATCAGTTCGCCGTGCAACAACGCGCTTTCGATGTGGCGCGCTTTGACCACCATATAGCCGACCTCCGGCGCCACCCAGAACAGGGTGCGCCGGCTCTCCTCCTTATCCTTTTCCCGCTTTTTTTCCACCACCAGGGTGTCCAGCTCGCCCATTGGCGTGTCGATGGTCTCCCGGGCGATGACGATGAAGTGGTGTTCGCGAATATCGTCCCCGTACACACTGGTGGCGGTGTACTCTTTGTCGCCGGTGGCGAACACGCAGCGCGCGCGCAGCAACATGCTGAGCTCGTCGAGGGCGTCGTCGGGAATCGGAAAGGACTCTTCGCCGGAGTCCGACTCACTCACCGCCCGGCCCTGTTGCCAGTCGAACTCGGTGTCGTGGTAGCGGTGTTTGCCGAAGCCCTTGAATTCGTGCGTGTAGCGCTCGGTGCGCGGCGCGCAGTCGTTCCAGTGGAACCAGCTTTCCTCACGGTTGTTGAGCATCCAGGAGTGCGCCTCGAAACGCATGTGGTAGCGGTCCTCGCCGCTGGCCGCTTCAAGCACCAGGTTGGCTTTGATCGGTGTGGGAATCTTATTGACGTAGATGCGGTACTCGGCGGAGAACGGCGGCAGGGACGGGTCCGCCGCCAGGGCCGGTGACACGCTCAGTGCCAGCAGTATGATCCACCCGCTCAGCCGATATCTCATGGCAGGTTCTCCAGGGTCATCACATGGCGGCCGTCGTCGTTCTTTTGCACCAACTGCACCAGGGTGTAGTCGTCGTCGGGGGCGAACCATAGCCAGGTCTGACGCTCGCTGCCCGCGTCCCGCACCCGGCGTACTTTCACCGTGGCCAGTTCCTGGCCGTCGATTTCCAGCGTCTCCCGGCCTTCTACCTGGAAACGCTGCTTTTCCACGCCCCGTTCATCGGCCACGTTCACGGTGATATCCCGGTCGCCAGCGGCGAGATGGCACTGCAACGCCAGGGTCAGGGCGATTTTGTCGGTGGCCGGTTCGTCGACGCTGTACTGGTAGGGCTCGTGCTCGGTGCGCTCGCTGGTGGCCTGGCCGTTGGCGATGCGCAGTTCCGCCGCCTTGACCCGGCCCAGGCCTTCCCGATGGTAGCCGTAGTACTGGGTGACCGGCATGCAGCCGTCCCAGGTGAACACGGAGGTTTCACGGATTTCACCAAGAAAGTTGCTGGCCGCCACTTCCATTTGCCAGCGCTCGCCGCTGCTGGGGGTGAGCCTGCGTTGCGCGCTCACCGTGAAGGGAAAACCGGCCGCTTTCAGGCGGTAGAGTGTATCGAAGCCTGGCACCGGTGGTTCGGCGAAGGCCGGGACAGCGGCGAGCAGGCCGGCGAGCAGGACGCTAGCCGTGCGTTTCCATCTGAAAGCCCTGCGCGGGCAGGCGTTCGCCATCCAGTTCCACTCCCTGGTCGGTCATCTCTAGTCGTTGTTGCGCGCGCCAGCGCAACACCCGAGGGTACAGCTGGTGCTCCCGGGCTTGAACCTTTTTTGACAGACTCTCGGCGGTATCGTTCGCGGCCACCGGGAAACGGGCCTGGGCGATCAGCGGGCCGCCGTCCAGTTCATCGGTGACGAAATGCAGCGAGCAGCCGTGCTCGCTGTCGCCGGCCTCGAGCGCCCGGGCGTGGGTGTTGAGCCCCGGGTACTTGGGCAGCAGGGAAGGGTGGATATTGATCAAGCGGCCCCGGTAGTGGCGCACGAAGCCCGGGCTGAGAATGCGCATGAAGCCGGCCAGCACCACGGCGTCGGCGCCGTGGGCGTCGATGCGCCGGATCATGGCGTCGTCGAAGGTGGCGCGATCAGGGAAGTCCCGGTGGTCGATCACCTCCGCCGGCACCCCGGCCCGTTCCGCGCGGGCCAGGCCCGCGGCGCCGGCCTTGTTGCTCAGCACCAGGCTGACCCGGGCGGGCAGGTCCCCGGCGTCGATGGCGTCCAGGATGGCTTGCAGGTTGGAGCCGGCGCCGCTGATCAGCACCGCAAGCCGGTGGGTCATGAGCTCAGGCCTTCCAGGGACACTTCGGGCTCGTCGCTGTCGCTGGCGCGTATTTCACCGATCACGAAGGCGTCTTCGCCGCCCGCTTCCAGCAGCGCCAGGGTTTGATCCACCTGGGCCGCCGGCACCACCACCACCATGCCGACGCCGCAGTTGAAGGTGCGGTACATCTCGCTGGTGGGCACCTGGCCCTGTTCCTGCAGCCAGCGGAATACCGGCGGCCACTGCCAGGCCTGGGTATCGATCACCGCGCGGGTGCCCTTGGGCAGCACCCGGGGCAGGTTTTCCGGCAGGCCACCGCCGGTGAT
Source organism: uncultured Alcanivorax sp. (assembly GCA_964556345.1). Classification (GTDB taxonomy): domain Bacteria; phylum Pseudomonadota; class Gammaproteobacteria; order Pseudomonadales; family Alcanivoracaceae; genus Alloalcanivorax. Next base: position 8,710 of record CAZKWA010000027.1, on the reverse strand, counting down.
GTGCGCCAGGGCGTGCACCGGCACCTGCTTGATCAGATCCAGCAGGCTTTTCACATAGATGCGGGTGGGCGCCAGCAGTTGGTCCATCAGCGGTTCGCCGTCCAGCGCCTCGGTGTCGTCGGCCTGCTCGAGAATACGGCGAACCAGGGAGTAGCCGTTGGAGTGCGGGCCGGAGGCGCCCAGACCGATCACGGTGTCGCCGGGCGCCACCTTGGCGCCGTCGATGATGCCGTCGCGCTCCACCACGCCGACACAGAAACCGGCCAGGTCGTAATCTTCGCCCTCGTACATGCCGGGCATCTCGGCGGTTTCACCGCCGATCAGCGCGCAGCCGGCCTGTTCACAGCCCTCGCCGATGCCGGAGACCACCCGCGCGGCGGTGTCCACATCGAGTTTGCCGGTGGCGTAGTAGTCGAGGAAAAACAGCGGCTCCGCGCCGCCCACCACCAGGTCGTTCACGCACATCGCCACCAGATCGATGCCCACGGTGTCATGGCGGTCGTGCTCCATGGCCAGACGCAGCTTGGTGCCGACGCCGTCGGTACCGGCCACCAGCACCGGGTTCTTATACCCCTCGGGCAGCGCGCAGAGCGCGCCGAAGCCGCCCAGACCGCCCATCACTTCCGGGCGCAGGGTGCGCTTGGCTATCGGACCGATGCGCTTGACCAGTTCGTTACCGGCATCGATATCCACGCCGGCGTCGCGGTACGTCAGCGGCCGTTTTTGTTCGCTCATGGCAGGCTCCAGGCAGGTGAGGGCGCGCTATTCTAGCAACCGCCGTCCCTGCGGGGGAACCGGCGCGTGTATATTCGCCAGCGCCGGTCTTATCAGTGATAATGTCGCGCCCTGACGTTCTCTGATTCGGAATGGTTCGATGTATCGCTTGCTGTTAGGCCTGATTGTGGGGCTGCTGTGCGCCTCTTCCGTGTTCGCCGCCGACGCCGGGGAGGTCTCGGTTCCCCTGGAAGGCGATCAACCGCAAAGCGCGGAGGCCCGCGAGCAAGCGCTGCGGCGGGGGCTGGAAACGGTGATCCGCCGGCTCACCGGGCGCGACGAGGTGGCGGATCTGGCTGGTGTCGCCGGCGCGCTGGAAAACCCTTCCCGCTGGCTGATGCGCTACGCCTACGAGGGCGGCACGCCGCCGCGCCTGAAGGCGGTTTTCGACGACCGCGCCCTGACCCGGCATTTGTCCGAACAGGGCGCGCCGGTGTGGAGCGGCGAACGGCCCCCGGTGCTGGTCTGGCTGGTGGCGGAAGGCGCCGGCCGGGGCCGCATGGTGGCCGCCGGTGACCCCCTGGCGGAGCGGCTCACCGCGGCGGCGGCCCGCCGGGGCGTGTCGCTGACGCTGCCGGAATGGGACGGCCGCGACCGCGACGTCGTCAGCGTCGCCGATGTCCGGGGCCGGTTCGACGGCCCGCTGCTGCAGGCGTCCGGGCGCTACGATACCGACTGGGTGGCCACCGCGGTGCTTTATGAAAGCGGCGGCGACACCACCCTGAACTGGCGTCTGCTCCACGAGGGCGAGGCCCTGGCCGAAAGCCGCGACAAGGCCGGCGACACCGACGCCGCGCTGGACCGGCTGGTGACGGTGATCGCCGACCGCATCGCCGAACGGTACTCGGTGGGTGCCGGCGGCGACAACGATGACGACGCCGGGCCGTCGGAGCCGGTGCCCGCCAGCGATGCGCTGGTCGACAAGTCCGGATGGATCACCGTGCGCGGGGTCGGCAGTCTGAGCGCCTGGCACCGGCTGCGCCGGGCGCTGGCCGATCTGGGGCCGATGCGCGCGGTGGCGCTGCGGGTGGCCAGCGACGACCGGGTCCAGTTCGAGGTGGATTTCGCCGGTGGCCGCGCGCAGCTGATACGCAGCGTGGCCGGCGTGGAGGGCCTTGACGAATGCCAGGACCCGGCCTCCGACACACCCACTTTCTGTTATCGCTAGCCGCCCGTGACCGGTCAACTGCCCCTTGCCCTTGAGCTGCGCGAAGGCCACGCCCTGGAAAACTTCCAGGCCGGGCCGAACCGCGCCGCCTGGGCCACGGTCTCGGCCGCCGCCGACGGCGACGAGCGTCAGGTGTTCCTGTGGAGCGCCGCCGGTCAGGGGCGCAGCCATCTGCTTGAAGGGGCGGTCCGCCGCGCCCAGGAGCAGGGGCGCGACGCCTGCCTGCTGCCGGCTTCGGAGTTGCTGCCGCTGGTGCCGGAAGTCCTGGAGTCCATGGAGCAGTTTCAGTTGCTGGCGGTGGACGACGTGGACGGGTTCGCGGGGCAAAGGGCCTGGGAAGAGGCCCTGTTCCACCTCTACAACCGGGTGATGGCCCTCGGCGGCACCATGCTGTTCAGCGCCGCCGCCTCCCCGGGCGGCGTGCCCTGGGGGCTGCAGGATCTGGCCACGCGGCTGGCGGCCGGCCCGGTATTCCGGCTGCACCCCCTGGAGGAAGACGATCTGGTGACGCTGCTGATCGAGCGGGCCAACGAACGCGGCCTCAAGCTGGGTGGCGACGTGGCCCGGTTCATGGTGCTGCGCAGCGAGCGCTCGCCGGCGGCACTGATCGAGCGGCTGGCCACCCTGGACCGGGTGGCCCTGGCCCGTCAGCGGGCGTTGACCATCCCGTTCGTCAAGGATGTGTTCGGTTGGTGACCGTGGCGCCCCGCGCCCGATCCGGCTTCAACAGCTTGCGGCGCAACCCTTCCCAGACCAGGCCGCCGACCACCATGCTGATAAGGATCAGCACCAGTTTGGGCAGGCTCGCCAGGGTCCAGAACAGTACGTCGATGGAGGTGGTCTCCAGATTCTGGGCGATCACGATCAACACCAGGATCAGCAGCAGAATCTGCAGCGCGGCCAGGGGATGACGGCGCAGCCAGCCGCCGGCGTCGCGCGCCGTGCGCCCCAGGCGGGACGATGAGCGCTGGCTGTCATAGGGGTCCGTTTCCATAGATCGGCTCCTTCGGTTCGCTGCGGGCAGTTCGCCACGGGCGATACTGTAATGAAGTTCCACACTATTACGCCCTCGGTCAAGTCTTTATCAAAGTGCCTTCCGAGGGCGAAGGCAACGCGGGAGGAGGTAGCAGTCAGTTATGGATATCAGCTCCGGATGGGATCTAGTGGTGCTGGGCAGCGGCCCGGCCGGAGAAGCCGCCGCCATGCAGGCGGCGAAGGGTGGCCTGCGAGTCGCCATGGTCGATCGGGGTGAGCAGATGGGCGGCAATTGCACCCACTGGGGCACGATTCCCTCGAAAGCCTTGCGCCACCAGGTGCGTCAGGTGGTGCGCTCCCAGCGTAACCCCTTGTTGCGCGGCCTGATCAGCCCCCGGCAGGTGCGCTGGCAGGATCTGATCCAGCGCTCCCGCGAAGTGGTCGACAGCCAGGTGCAGGTGCGCACCGACTTCTATGTGCGCAACCGGGTGCGCCTGTTCACCGGCCTGGGCCACATTGAAAGCGCCGGCGAAGTGCGCGTGGACGACCAGGCCGGTCGTCAGTGGTCGCTGCGTACCCGTAATATCCTGATCGCCACCGGCTCGCGGCCGTACCGGCCGGCGGATGTGGATTTCGACCACCCGCGCATCTACGACTCCGACACCATCCTGGAAATGAAGCACACCCCGCGCAATATGATCGTCTACGGCGCCGGCGTGATCGGTTGCGAATACAGCTGCCTGTTCACCGGCCTGGGTATCCGCGTGGACCTGGTCAATAACCGGCAGCATTTGCTCGACTTCCTGGATGCGGAAATCTCCGACGCGCTCAGCTACCACCTGCGCGACCAGGGCGCGACCATCCGTCACAGCGAGGAATACACCCATATCGAAGCGGACGACGACGGAGTGACGCTGGTGCTGCGCTCCGGCAAACGGCTGCGCGCCGACGCCTTGATGTGGAGCAACGGGCGCTCCGGGAACACCCAGGACATCGGCCTCGAAAATCTGGGGCTCAAACCCAATGGTCGCGGACAACTGGCCGTCGACGAGCGCTATCAGACGGACGTGGCGGGGGTGTACGCCGTGGGGGACGTGATCGGCTGGCCGTCCCTGGCCAGCGCCTCCTACGACCAGGGCCGGTTCTGCGCCCAGGGTATCGTCGAAGGCGGGTCGGTGAAGCAGGTCACCGATGTGCCCACCGGCATCTACACCATCCCCGGTATCAGCTCCGTGGGCCGCACCGAACAGGAGCTGACCGAGGCGCGTGTGCCCTACGAGGTGGGTCAGGCGTTCTTCAAGAATCTGGCCCGGGCGCAGATCACCGGTGAGCGGGTCGGTATGCTGAAAATCCTGTTCCACCGCGAAACCCTGGAAGTGCTGGGGATTCACTGTTTCGGGTACCAGGCCATGGAAATCGTCCACGTGGGCCAGGCGGTGATGCGTCAGCCGGCGCCCAACAACACCCTGCATTACTTTGTCGACACCACCTTCAATTACCCGACCATGGCGGAAGGCTATCGGGTGGCGGCGATCAACGGCATGAACCGGGTCAACAGATAGCCCGCGCTATCGTTGCAGGCGGCTGCGCTCGTGGAAGAATTCCCGGGTTTTCTGGCTGGCGCCGGAGGACTTGCGCAGCAGCGCCAGGGTGACGCCGGCGCCGCCCCGGTTGGCCGGCGCGCTGTGAAAAGCCAGCACCTGCTCGAACTGCTCCAGCCAGAACAACACATAGCTTTTCAGCAGCGCCGGGCGCTCGCTGTGCTCGCCCTTGCCGTGGCTGATCAACACCGTGCGCAGACCGTTTTGCTGGGACTCCTGAATGAACAGATAGACCCGGTCGCGGGCCTCGATCAGACGTACCCGGTGCAGGTCCAGCGCCGCCTGGGGTTCGTACTTGCCGAGACGCAGCTTCCGGTAGACGCCTTCCTGCACGCCGTTTTTCTTCAGGCCGACAATGTCATAGGGGCCGGCCTGGGGGACCTGGTCGGGCAGGGTGAGCGGATTCGGGTCCCGGTCGGGGCGCGCCACGGCGGAGGCGCGGCGCAGACGTTGCGCCAGGCTGGGTTCGCGGCGGCGGAATTCGCGCACGCGGTCGTCGTCCTTCAGGGGGGCCACGCCGGTCATTTCCTGACGGAATAAATCATCGTCGAATTCGGCCATGGCCCCTCTCCTGAAAAGAAGTGTGTGCCTGAATCTTACCAAGACGACGCAATGGGAAACCAGGGAGCATGCGAACATGCCCCTTGGCCTGTTTCCTTAGCGGGGACGGAAAAGGTCAGTGCGTGTCGCGCTGGGGCCGTGCCCGTCCCGCGGGAACCGGATCGTCATCATCCAGGTGATGACGATGTTTCTTGGCTTCCCGTTTACGACGTTCCTTATCGGCCCGTTCGTGTTCTTCCCGCCATTCCTGGGCGTCGTAGTCATCAAATTGGCGACGACTCATCTTCGGTACTCTCTTTATCGCGGTGGCTAACTGTATCGCGGTGGTTATGTCGCGTGTCGCTCCCGGGCGGCGGTCTGGCCCGCCGCCCGTGGTTTCCGGAAACCCGGAAACTGAGTCCTATATAGCACCGAAAGGGGTCGCGGAGAAGGCTAGCGCGCGTAGTTTTCCCGCAGGTAGTCAAGAATACGCCGGGATTCGAAGTGTTCCTCGCCGGTGTTGGGGTCAATTAAATAGGGGATCGCCATACGGCCGGTGCGCGCCACCAGTTCCTGGCGGTGGCGCTGGCCGGGCTGGTAGTCCATGTCCAGCGCCGTGCGCACCCGCGGCAGCAGCCAGTCCTGCCATTGATCCCGGCCGCACTGACGCACCAGGAACGGCAGTTGCAACTCGCACAGGCGCTCGCGCACCAGGCGCGCGTAGGGACTGGCTTCGAAGGAGTACAGAATCAGCGGCTGTTTGGCCACCTCGCTGTCCTGGCGGCGCAGGCCGCGACCGGCGCGCGGCACCGAGGCGGCGAACGAGCTGAGCGTGCGCAGGGTGCGCAGACGCCAGGCGGCGGGTGCCGGCCGGCCGCCGTACTCGCGGTAAAGGTAGTCGATGATATCGGCGGATTCGTACAGGTCCACGCCGGTATTCGGGTCCATCAGGTAGGGAAACATCTGCTGGCCGCCGAGCCTTTCCACCAGCGGCCGGTAGCGGTCGCCGCCCTTGGGGCAGGGGTAGATCAGCACATCCAGGTCGAGATCGGTGAGGGCTTCGCGCACCAGCCGGCAGAACGGACAGCCTTCCATGTCGTAGAGCTCCAGCGGCTCGGCGGGCTGGCGCCCGGCCGGCCGGGTGGCGATGCCACGGCCCTGCTGGGCCAGCGTGGAAGCCAGGGAACGGGCGACATCCAGGGTGTAGGGCAGTGCGGGCATGGGTAACTCCTTGATCGGTTGACGCTACGCTAGGGGCTCCCGCGCCAGCCCGCAATGGCCGCGCCGCCGCGGGGCGCGTCGTTACCGGAAAAAGGCTGTGTCCTTTCCGCTCAGGGCCTCTGAGCACTCCTGTCATTGTTGCCGCGCCGCCGGTGGGGCACTCTGAGCGCCTGATTTTCACAGGAGCCGGCGCGCCCGATTCACGGGCACCGCCGGCATTGGCCCAAGGCGAGAGGAAGGTTACATGACCGAAGCCTATATTTACGACGCTATCCGTACCCCGCGTGGCCGGGGCAAGCGGGACGGCTCCCTGCACACCGTTAAGCCGCTGGACCTGGTGGTCGGCCTGATCGACGAAGTCCGTGACCGTTTCCCCGACATGGACGTGAATCGCATCGACGACGTGTTGCTCGGCGTGGTCACTCCGGTGGGCGACCAGGGCGCCTGTATCGCCAAGACCGCCGCGCTGGCCGCCGGTCTGCCCGATACCGTGGCCGGTTACCAGCTCAACCGTTTCTGCGCCTCCGGCCTGGAAGCGGTGAACACCGGCGCCCAGAAAGTCGCCTCCGGGTGGGACGATCTGATTCTCGCCGGTGGCGTGGAAGCCATGAGCCGCATCCCCATGGGTTCCGACGGCGGTGCCTGGGCCATGGACCCGATCACCAACTATGAAACCGGCTTCGTGCCGCAGGGCATCGGCGCTGACCTGATCGCCACCATCGAAGGGTTCTCCCGCCGCGACGTGGATGAGTTCGCCGCCGAATCCCAGGCGCGCGCCGCCAATGCCTGGGAAAAAGGCTACTTCCAGCGCTCCGTGGTGCCGGTCAAGGACCGCAACGGCATGACCGTGCTGGACCGCGACGAGCACGTGCGCGCCGGCACCACCGCCGACGTGCTGGGCAACCTGAACCCCTCCTTTGAAGTAATGGGTGAAATGGGCGGCTTCGACGCCGTGGCCCTGCAGAAATACCACCACGTGGAAAAGATCAACCACGTGCACACCGGCGGTAACTCCTCCGGCATCGTCGACGGCGCCGCCCTGGTGGTGCTGGGCAACGAACAGGTCGGCAAGGACTACGGCATGAAGCCGCGCGGCCGCATTGTCGCCACGGCGATCAGCGGCGCCGACGCCACCATCATGCTGACCGGCCCGGCCCCGGCCTGCCGCAAGGTGCTCAAGAAAGCCGGCATGACCGTGGATCAAATGGATCTGGTGGAAATCAACGAAGCCTTCGCCTCCGTGGCGATGCGTTTCATGCGCGACATGGACCTGGACCACGACAAGGTCAACGTCAACGGCGGCGCCATCGCCATGGGCCACCCGCTGGGCGCCACCGGCGCCATGATCCTGGGCACCGCGCTCGACGAACTGGAACGCCGCGACAAGAAATTCGCCCTGTGCACCCTGTGCGTGGGTGGCGGCATGGGCATCGCCACCATTATCGAGCGTCTGTAAACCCAACGGATTTGGAGAAAAAGCATGAGTGAAGCAACCATCCGCTGGGAACAGGACGCGGATAACATCGTTACCCTGGTCCTGGACGATCCCCAGCAATCCGCCAACACCATGAACGAACGCTACATGCGTTCCATGGAAGACATGGTCGCCCGTCTGGAGAAAGAAAAAGACCAGATCGCCGGCGTCATCGTCACCTCCGCGAAGAGCACCTTCTTCGCCGGCGGCGACCTCAATGACCTGATCAAGGTGACCCCGGAACACGCCGCCGAATTCGCCAAGGGCGTGGAAGCCGGCAAGGCGCAACTGCGTCGCCTGGAAACCCTGGGCAAGCCGGTGGTCGCGGCGCTCAACGGCACCGCCCTGGGCGGCGGTCTGGAAATCGCGCTGGCCTGCCACCGTCGTATCGCGCTGAACAATCCGAAAGCGCAATTCGGCTTCCCGGAAGTCAGCCTGGGCCTGCTGCCCGGCGCCGGCGGCGTGGTGCGCAGCGTGCGCATGCTGGGCATCCAGAACGCGCTGATGCAGGTGCTGATGCAGGGCCAGCGTCTGAAAGTGGAAAAAGCCAAATCCGTCGGCCTCATCGACGAGGTGGTGGACAGCCAGGAAGAGATGCTGGCCAAGGCCCGTGAGTGGATCAAAGCCAATCCCAAGTCCAAGCAGCCCTGGGACGAAAAAGGCTACAAGATCCCCGGCGGCACCCCCAGCACCCCGGCCATGGCGCAGAACCTGCCGGCGTTCCCGGCCAACCTGCGCAAGCAGCTGAAAGGCGCCAACTACCCGGCCCCGCGCAACATCATGGCGGCCGCCGTGGAAGGCGCTCAAGTGGGCTTCGACGACGCCCTGACCATCGAAGGCCGTTACTTCGTGGAGCTGGCCTGCGGCCAGGTCTCCAAGAACATGATCACCGCCTTCTTCTTCAACCTGCAGGCGATCAACGCCCTCGGAGCCCTTCAGCGGGTTAACTCCGAAATA